>CAYSXO010000050.1:0-1829 GCA_964434995.1 uncultured Sphaerobacteraceae bacterium | reverse complement strand
ATCGGCGCGTCGTTTATCCTCATTGTTCTTGGGCTGGCCGCCATCGTCACGCTGCTTTCGCGTGGGCGGCGCCCCGGTCGGCTCGTGCTGCAGTCGACAGTCGCGGGTCCGGCGGGAGCGCCGGGGGCCGCCAGCGCGGGGTGGCTCGGCTGGTTCGGCGCATCGGCCCGCCTGGCGCGGAACTCCGCCGAGCGGACGAGCGTCGCAAAGCGTGCGAGCGCGGGAACCACCGCCGCTGGCGATGAGCGAGTGGCAGCCGAAATGGGCGCACCCGCCAGCGGTGCTGACCCGCATCGCGGCACGCGGCCGGGCGACGTTTAGGCCAGACAGACCGCGGCCGTGAGGGCTGGCAGCGGTGCCGGCCAATGGAGGTCGGAGAATGGAGGGTCCATGGATACCAGCGCCATCACCCTGATTGTCGTCGTCGCCCTGCTGCTGATCCTGCTCGTGCTGTTCTTCTATTTTGTTCCCGTTGGGCTCTGGATCACGGCGATCTTCTCGGGGGTGCGGGTCGGCCTGGGCACCCTGATCGGCATGCGGCTGCGCAAGGTCAATCCCGCCGACATCGTGCGGCCCTACATCAGCGCCAGCAAGGCGGGGCTCGATCTGGACATCGGCCAGATGGAGGCGCATCACCTGGCTGGTGGCAACGTGGGCCGCGTGGTGGCGGCACTGATCTCCGCCGACCGGGCGAATATCGACCTACCCTGGCAGCGCGCCACCGCCATCGACCTGGCCGGACGCGACGTGCTGGAGGCGGTCCAGGTCAGCGTCAACCCGAAAGTGATCCAGACGCCGCGCGTCACCGCGGTGGCCAAGGATGGCATCCAGGTCATCGCGGTGGCGCGGGTGACGGTGCGCGCCAACATCGAGCGCCTCGTTGGCGGCGCGGGAGAGGAGACGATCATCGCCCGTGTTGGCGAGGGCACCGTCTCCTCCATCGGCTCAGCGGACTCGCACAAGTCGGTGCTGGAAAACCCGGACCTGATCTCGCGGCTGGTGCTCGATCGCGGCCTCGACTCCGGGACCGCATACGAAATTCTGTCAATCGACATCGCCGACGTCGATGTCGGGCGAAACATCGGCGCCGAGCTGCAGACCGACCAGGCCGAGGCGGACAAGCGGATCGCGCAGGCAAAGGCCGAAGAGCGGCGGGCGATGGCGGTGGCCACGGAGCAGGAGATGCGCGCCCGCGTGGTCGAGGCCGAGGCGGAGGTGCCGCTGGCACTGGCGGAGGCGTTCCGCACTGGGCGGTTGGGCGTGATGGATCATTACAGAATGCAGAATCTGCAGGCAGATACCGCGATGCGCACGTCGCTGGCGCTGAATGAGGGGTAGGCGGCAATGAACGCGGGAATGCCATGATTCGCCGTCTGCTGGAAGTGTTCCGCCGCCCGCCGCCACCTCCACGCCACCGCCCGAACGAGCTGCGGCTCGATCAGGTACGAGCGGAACGGCGGCGGCGCGAGGCGCTGCGCGCGACAGTGCCGCCGGCGGAGGAGGAGCGGCCCCGTCGCGAGCCGGAGCCGCCGCTCACGCGCCCGGCTCGGCCGCCGCTGCTGGCGCGGCCGATTGCCCGCGCGGATTTACGACGCGCCCTGCTGTTGGAGGAGATCATCCGCCCGCCGCTGGCTGTGCGCGAACGCGATTCGCCGGCTGACTAGAGCCTGGCTCTTGGGACTGTGCCGAGTGCCGCGGTGAAATGAAGGGTATGGCTACGCGGGCCGCGATCCGCGCTCAATCGTCGCCATGGGTAGGAAGAGGCGATAACGATCGTCTTCCAGGGACTGAAATCCGAAGTGCTCGTAAAAGGCTCGGGCGGCATCATC
>CAYSXO010000049.1:0-19870 GCA_964434995.1 uncultured Sphaerobacteraceae bacterium | reverse complement strand
TACCAGGTTGGATTGTCGCCCCATTGCGGGCCCGACGCCGCATCCGGCTCCGCTTCTGGCTCACGCACCGCGTTGTTGCCCTCTCTCGCCACGCCCGAGGTCAGACTGCCTGGCGTCATCGATACGCTCGCGGAGCCTGATTGTCCTGTTCCTGCCTGGGGCACGATCGGCAGGGCGCCAGTGGTCACCCCGACCGGCGGGGTCAGGTTGGCGCCGACTGGCGGGGTCAGGTTGGCGCCCACCGGCACGCTCGGCGCGGCGCTGGAAGATGGCGCCTCCGAGGCGGGTGCGCCATCCTCGGCCGTCGCCGATTCCGTCTGTGCGGCGACACCACCCAGAGAGAGCGACAGTGCGAGCAGCGCGGCTGTGACAAGTGCGCCCGCGCGGAAACGGTCCATGAAACTCTCCTGTCCTTCACGGGCTGCGCCTGCCTCCCGAGCGGCGGGACAACGCCGGCGCGCCTGAATCCCATCTCTGATGACGAGAGAAGCCGCTTGCCGGTTTCGCGCACGAGCGATTCTCGCGAAAATCACGCGCGACAAACGCGCCAGTCTGCATTTGTGCATCCTGCACGAAAGTCAAAGAGAAAGACGTTCACCATGCACGAAGATGTCCGCGCGAATTCTGTCTAAACTGCGTAAGTTGGCGAGTTGGCCGCGAATCGCCCGGGGAAGACCGGTCCCGGTGGCTGGTCGTGGGTGCGGAAGAAAGGTCAGGTAGATGGCAACGGTCGCCGAGGCGATTGGCAGCTCGGAGCTGCAGAAGAAGATTCTTGGCCAGAAGGCAGAGATCCTGAAGCGGGTCAAGGATGACGGGGTCGAGTTCGTTGATCTGCAGTTCACCGACGTCATGGGGCAGGTCAAGAGCGTCACCATTCCGGCCTCCATCCTGGAGCACGTCATCGACGGTGGCCAGTGGATCGACGGTTCCTCGATCGCCGGGTTTACCCGCATCGCGGAATCGGACATGTTCCTGATGCCCGATCTTTCGACCTACGCGGTCATCCCATGGACGAAGGGCAATGGCTACACCACGGCCCGCATCATCTGCTGGGTCCATAATCCCGATGGCTCCGCATTTGCCGGCGATCCGCGCGGCGTGCTGCTGCGCCAACTCGAGCGGCTGGCCGAGAGGGGCTTTACGTTCAAGACCGGGCCGGAGCTCGAATTCTTCCTCTTCGAGAAAGTCGGCGATGAGATCTCGCCGCTGCCGCACGACCGCGCGGGGTACTTCGACTATTCCACTGACCTCGCCTACACCGTCCGCAAGGACATGGTGAAGGCGCTGGCGGAGATGGGGATCGACGTCGAGGCCAGCCATCACGAGGTCGCCATCGGCCAGCATGAGATCGACTTCGAGTATGGCGACGCGGTGAACACTGCCGACCGCGCGACGACGTTCAAGTCGGTCCTGAAGGCCACCGCGCAGCAGCACGGGCTGCATGCAACGTTCATGCCCAAGCCGATCGAGGGCATCAATGGCTCTGGCATGCATGTCCACATGAGCTTCGGCTACCTCGACAAGAAGGGCAATGCCTTTGTCGATGAAGACGATCCCTATGGCCTCTCGGCAACGGCTCGCCACTTCATCGCCGGCATCCTCGACCATGCGCGCGGCATGTCAGGGGTGCTGTCGCCGCTGGTGAACTCCTACCGCCGGCTCGTTCCCGGCTACGAGGCGCCGGTCTACGTCTCCTGGGCGCGCACGAACCGCTCGGCGCTCGTCCGCGTTCCTTCGATCCGCGGCGGCCACACGGCGGCAACGCGCGTCGAGCTGCGCTGTCCCGACCCTTCTTGCAACCCCTACCTGGCCTTCGCCGTGATGCTCGCCGCCGGCCTCGATGGCATCGAGCGCGAGCTGGCGGTGCCTGAGCCGATCGAAGAAAACCTTTACCACTTCACCGATGAGGATCTGGAGCGCCGGAACATCCCGACTCTCCCCTCGACGCTTGGCGAGGCCGTTGCCGAGATGAAGGCTGATCCGCTGATTCGGGAGGCGCTGGGCGATCACGTCTTCGAGCGGCTGACGGACGCTCAACAGTCCGAGTGGGACGAGTTCCGCAAGCACGTCACTCAGTGGGAGCGGGACCGCTATCTGGAGAGCTACTAATCGACGCACTGGCGTAGACAACCTTTGAAACGACCTGGGCGGCCATTGTGGCCGCCCAGGTCGTTCACGGTGCTCGCCTTATCCGGAACCCGGTTGATCAGTGCCTCATGCGCGGAGAGCGCCCTCACCCCACCCCCGCTCCCAGGGCGATGGGAGAGGGGAGCGCGGCGTCCGAGGCACGCGGGCGAAAGGGGGCTGGATCATCCCGATTCCGTATTAGTCCTTCCGCTGTGCGGCGTTGTCGTCGAACTGCAATGCGCGCGCCGCCAGCTCCTGCCGGGAGGCATCCCACGGCCAGTGGCCATCGATTTCGACGTCGATGCTCAGACTGAGGACTGTTCGGACCAGAACAATGATTGCCAGGACGAGCACGCTGTTTATCGTCGGTTCGATCGCGACGGTCTTGATGATGTCCCCGGCGACGAGAAATTCGAGGCCCAACAGCAGCGATCGGCCAAGGAAACGGCGAAGATTGTCGTAGGCGCCGGTACCACGGATGGGCCCCTGGGTCAGGGCTCGGATGAAGAGCACAATGCCGCCAGCCGCACCGAAGGCGATGATGGCCACCCCGGCGACATCGATCCATTCGCTGACCGCGTAGATGATCTCCTTGGTCTCCACCTTCCCGTCCCCTTCCATGCGCCCAGCAAGATCGATGGGCGCGGCAAACCCAACGGCCTGGCGGAGGCCCCATGCGCCTATCCTATCCAGGAGGTCAATCATTGTTGCGGGCAATCGCGGATCGCGAGCGCGCAATGTTCGCGAATTGGGAGCTTCAGGGATGACGGAGAAGCCGGCACTCGATCCGTTTGGACGCGCGTACGCGCGCCTGGCCTTTGGCCTCGAAAGGCATGTGCCGGGGTTCATCGACGCCTGGCTCGGCTCCGAGGCGGATCGCGCGGCGCTGGAGACGGTCGAGCCTCCTCCTCCAGAATTGCTCGCGCGGAAGGCGGAGGAGCTTCTGGCCAGCGTGCCTGCTCTGGGGACTTCCGCGCAACGAGAGGGGTATCTGACCAGGCAGGTGACGGCGATGTTGGCCAACGCGCGCCGGCTGGCCGGCGAGGATTTGCCCTATCGCGAAGAAGTCCGCCTGCTCTTTGATATCGAGCCCAAGGCCACCTCCGAAGCCGTCTACGACGCCGGTATCGCCGAGCTCGATGCACTCCTGCCCGGAAACGGCGCGGTACAGGAGCGGATGGCCGCCTGGCGCGAGCAGTATGTGATCGCGCCCGAGGTAGCCCGGCGGTTGGTCGACATCATCCTGCCAGAGCTGCGCGAGCGGACGCGCGCGATTGTCGACCTCCCCGCGGACGAGTCGATCGAG
Source organism: uncultured Sphaerobacteraceae bacterium (assembly GCA_964434995.1). GTDB lineage: Bacteria > Chloroflexota > Chloroflexia > Thermomicrobiales > UBA6265 > JACCXM01. Next base: position 16,437 of record CAYSXO010000049.1, on the reverse strand, counting down.
ATCCAGATGGTTCGTGACCAGCCATGGAGCGGATACAATTGGTATCTGGGCGACGCTCGCTCCCGCGTCGATTTGAACACGGACCTCCCGATTCATGCCTTTCGCCTGACCGAGTTGCTCGCCCACGAGGGCTACCCCGGCCACCACACGGAGCACCTGCTCAAGGAACGGCTCTATACCATTGACGGGCTGGGAGAGCACGCCCTGCAACTCATCAATACGCCGGAGTGCCTCATCTCCGAGGGGATCGCCACGGTCGCCGAGTCGATGGTCTTTTCCCCGGAGGAGCTGGCCGCGTTTCGCCGCGACCATGTCTATCCAGCCGCTGGAATCACCGGCGACCCGGAACGTGAGATCGCCATCGCCGCCGCGCGGCGGGCACTCGCGTCGGCGCCGGGGAATGCTGCCCTCCTGCTGCATGAGGAAGGCCGTGATCCGGACGAAGTTGTCGCCTATCTGCAACGCTACGGGCTCTCGACCGAGGCCGAGGCGAGGCAGCGGCTGCGGTTCATCGCCAACCCGCTCTGGCGGGCGTACATCTTTACCTATGACGTTGGGTACGATCTGATCACCCGCTGGCTGGCCAGCGAGCCGGCAGCACGTGAACGTCGCTATCGGTCGCTCCTCACGGAGCAGGTCTACCCCTCTCTGATCGCCAGCGAGATTGAACAGTTGGGGGTTGGCGGCCAGGCGGGCATGCGCGAAACCGCGTGAACTGGTACAACACCGCGAATCAATGAGCCGTCGCTACGGCCCTGGGAGGAACCGGTCATGGCACGCGAGCGACACGCCGTCGCGTTTGTCCTGGGCGCCGCTGTTGGCGGCGCCATTGGCGCAATCTATGGGTTGCTGAATGCCCCGCGAGCGGGCATGGAAACGCGCCTCGATCTGACCGAACGCTGGCACGATGTCGAGCAACGAACCGCGCGGGAGATCGCGGACCTCGAGTCTGACGTGCGCGACCGTATCGCGACTGAATGGGCGCCGAGAGGCGGCTTCGAAAAGCCAGTCCGCGCCTGATCCTTCCGCTCCTGGAGTTCGCCCAGCCGGGGAAAGCGGGGAGACATCACGTGTTTCCAATTGGCGACGAGAACGCCGGAACGGTCATCAAACCCTATGTCAACTGGACCCTGATGGCCATCTGTGTCCTGGTGTTCGCCTATGAGTTCTTCCTGCCGCCCCGGCAGCTCAACGACTTCCTCTTCAGCTTCGGCGCAATTCCCGCCGATATCGCGCGGTTCCAGAATCTGTATACCGTCTTCACGTCGATGTTTCTGCACGGCGGCTTCATGCATCTCGCCGGAAACATGCTCTTCCTCTTCATCTTTGGCGACAACATCGAAGACGCCATGGGACACGTCTCCTACCTCCTCTTCTATCTGCTCTGCGGGCTCGTGGCCGTTGCTTCCCAGATCGCGCTCGACGTCACCTCAACCATTCCGATTATTGGCGCATCCGGCGCGATATCCGGAGTGATGGGCGCGTATATCGTCCTCTTCCCGCAAGGAAAGGTGCGCGCGGTCGTGCTCCTTGGCTACATCGGCCAGGTGGTCTACGTTCCGGCGTGGGTGATGATCGGGCTCTGGTTCGTTATTCAGCTCTTCAGCGGGTTCGCCTCGCTTGGCGCGGGACCGGATACCGGCGGCGTCGCCTTTTGGGCCCACGTTGGCGGCTTCATCGCCGGCGCGATTCTGGTCTTTCTCTTCCGCGACAAGGAAGCCGTCGCGCGCCAGAACGCGGTTCGCGCCCAACACCAGACCTTCCAGCGCATGCCCGCTCGCCGGCAAGCGCCGCGCCGCTAGCATCCCGGAGATGACAGCGGGAGATGCCATGCAGCCATTCATTCGCTTCGAAGTCGACCTGGACGCTCTTACTGACGCCATGTGGGCGTTCGTTTCCGATCCCCGGCCCACGCGCAACAACCTGCCCGTGGTGGGAACATTGAGCGACATTCACCCGGAAAGCGTCGACGTCATGGAGGCAATGCTCCTCGACGGGACGGAAGAGCGCGCCGACGTGGCGGCATACGTGATGACGGTCTTTGGCGGGAAACCGGGATTCTCGAGGGGATAGGGGTAGGCGGCCGTCTCCTGGCTCAAGGCCGGGAGGCCGCGTGGAGGCGACACCGCTTCCGCGTCAATCCGCCGAAAGCGACTCGTTCATGCGAAGTGATAGCACTTGAGAGACGCCGTCGGCTCCCATGCTGACGCCGTAGAGGGTATCGGCGATCTCGATAGTCGCCCGATTGTGCGTTACGACGATCACCTGCGTCTGCCGGGCAAGGTCCTGCAGCCGCTCGCGGAATCGAACGACGTTCGCCTCGTCGAGCGCGGCATCAACCTCATCGAGGAGGCAGAACGGCACCGGATTGACCTTCAGGATGGCCAGGAGGAGCGCGGCCGCCGTCAGCGCGCGCTCGCCTCCGGAGAGGAGCGCCAACCCCTGCAGGCGCTTGCCTGGCGGCTGCGCGATGATCTCGATCCCAGGCTCCGCGTTTCCTTCGCCCATGGTAAGGGCCAATCGCGCTGTGCCGCCCCGGAAGAGCGTTGAGAACGCCTCGGCAAACGCCTCCGCCACGCTGGACACCGTCTCTTCGAACCGGGACCGCATCGTTTGACGCAGGTCTAGCAGGAGCTCGCGCAACGCCGCCGCGGCCCCTTCCACATCGGCAAGTTGCTCGCGCAGATAGTCCTGATGGGCGCGCTCCCGCTCGAAGTCAGCGACCGCATCTTCCCCGGCGTACCCGATGCGGCGCAGGCGCTCGCGGAGCTGCGCGATCGCCTTTTCTCGCTGATCGACGGGCATATCGGCGCTATCCGACTCGATTTGCAAGACTTCGTCCGGATCCGAAACGTCGAGCTCTTCGACGATTCGGGCACGCAGCGTCTCCCATTCGCGCGTGGCGCGCTCCAGGGCAAATTCAGCGTGATCGCGCTGGCGGTCGCGCTCGACGAGCGTTCCACGCACTCGTTGCATCAGGTCCGCAATGCGCTCGCCCGCACGCCCCGATTCGGCCGCCTCGCCATGAAGCGGCCCACGCGCCGCGCGGGCGAATTCGAGCTCACGAGCGCTCTCCTCGGCCGCCATCGTCAACCGCGTGTGATCGGCGGTCAGCGACGCTCGCTCGCGGTCAAGGTTGGCGGTGCGTTCGGCCCGCAGCGCAAGTTCTTCGGCGAGCGCTCGCTCCTGGGAACGCAGGTTGGCTTCGCGCCGCCGCTCGCCCCGCAACCGCTCCTCCAGCCCGGCCAACCGCCTCCCCTCGTCCGCAGCAGCGCGCTCACTGGCAGCAGCGGCCTCGCCAAGCGCGCCAAGCTCCGCGGCCGCTCGATCGCGTTCGTTCGTGGCCTGCTGCCGATCTTCCACCAGTGCGGCCAGCTCCCGCTTCAAGTCATCCTGACTGGTCCCGGCCTGCTGCTGACTTTCGCGCAATTCCTGCCAGCGTCGCTCCGCCCTCTCCTGCTCGCCGCGCAGGTCGGCCAACCACCCTCGAAGCCGCGCCGCCTGCTGGCGCCGTTCTTCGGCCCCGGCCTGCACGGCCGCGCGCTCGCCTTCAACCTGTCGCTGCTCGTCCTGAACGGTTCGTGCCGATGCCTCGGCGCTGGCCACTGCCTCACGCGCGGCGGCAAGGCGGCCTTCGAGCTCGGCGACGGCGCTCGGCAGGTCCCGCAGCTCGCGCTCGCGGCCGAGCGTGCCGCTCTCGCGCGTCGCCGAGCCGCCAGTCACCGAGCCGCCCGAGCGCGCGATTTCGCCAGTCTGGGTTACAACATTCCACCCGGTGGCCAGGTGGTTCAACGCGGCCCGGGTGGTGTCCAGGTCGTCAACCACGATGGTCCGGCCCAGCATCGTCGCCACGATGCCGTTCACCTCTGGCGAGGCCTCGACAAGTTCGGACGCAAGTCCGATGAACCCTGACAACCGGCGCGCCTCGGCAGGTGGCCCGGCCGAGCGGCCACCGCGCACTGTATCGAGCGGCTGAAACGTGGCGCGTCCAGCACCTCGCTGTTTGAGGTGCGCGATCGCCTTTTCCGCGTCAGCCCAGCGATCGACAACGACATCCTGCAGGCGCCCGCCGAGCGCCACTTCGATCGCGGTTTCATACGCCTTGGGAACGACGATCAACTCGGCGACGGTCCCCTGAATGCCGGACAGCCCGCCCCTTCGCGCCGCCGCCATGACCTCCTTGACCCCGCCATGCAAACCGGCGCCGCTCTCCTGCAACCGGCGCAGAACTTCCAGACGCGTCGTCGCATCGCCCAGGGCGTGCTGCACCCGTTCGGCATCGTCGCGCCGCTGCCGCACCTCCTGCGAGGTGGCCTGGAGGGTGGACGCCAACGCCTCGAGCCGCGCGGCGATGAGGGCCGCCCGTTCCACGTCGGCATCCGAAACCGAAGCGGCAGCCGCCGCATCGCGCTCCATGATCTGGATCCGCTGGCCACGTTCGGCGATAGCCTCTGCCAGCCTCGCGCATTCGGCGGCCAGGGATTCGCCGCGCGCCGCGAGCACGGCCTGCCCTCGCTGCACCTCGCCGGTCTTGCGCTCGCAATCAGCAAGCTGCCGCTCGGCTGCCGCGACGCGCTTTTCGATCTCTGCCCGTGCCTGCCCACGGGCGCTCTTCTCGCGATTGAAACGTGCCGCCGCCTCGCGTGACTCCTGCGTGGCGCGTTCGAGGTCGCGCAGATCGTTCGTGAGCCTGGCCAGATCCGCGGTCACAGCGGCCACCCGCTCATCGAGGCCCTCCCGGGCATCATCCATGTCCGCCCGCCGCTTGGCCAGCGACTCCGCCCGCGCGGCCGCCAGATCGCGCTCGTGGCTCTGCCGGCGCAGGCGCTCCTCGATCTCCCTGACCCCGGCGTCATGCTGAGCCAGCGCGGCGCGCGCCAGCTCCAGTCGCACTCCTGCCTGTTCGGCTTCGAGGGTCAGCCTTGCCTCTTCGCCCCGCGCCTCGTTGACCGCGGCTTCGCTCTGCTCCAGTTCCTGGCGTGCCGCGAGCAACGCCGCGGTCGCCGTCTCCAGCGCGGCTCGGTAGTGCGCCCCCTGAAGATCGCGCAAGCGGTCGCGGATGCCTTGCCACTCCTGCGCCTGCCGAGCCGCGCGCTGTAGCTGCCTGAGGCGCGGCTCCAACTCAATGAGCAGGTCGCTCAAGCGGGTCGTGTTGGCCTCGGTTTCGGCAAGATTCCGTTCGGCCTCGGCCACCTTCAGCCGCAGGCCAGCCAGACCGGCGGCATGCTCAAAGAGTCCGCGCCGTTCCTCCGCGCGCAAGCTGAGCGCGGCATCGACCAGCCCCTGGCCGACGACAACGTGGCTCTGGCCCAGCCCAGCGGTCAGTTGCGCAACGTCCTTGAGGCGAACCTTACGCCCGTTGATCAGGTACTGATTCTCGCCAGAGCGGAACGCGCGGCGCGTCACCGAGACTTCGGTGAACTCGGTTGGGAGCCAGCCTTCGCTGTTGTCAAAGGTGAGCGTCGCCTCGGCCATGCCGGCCGGGGCGCGGCCCTGGCCACCGCTGAAGATGACGTCCTCGGTCTTCTTTGCGCGGAGGGCGGATTGCCCCTGTTCACCCAGGACCCAGCGAACGGCATCGGCCACGTTCGACTTGCCGCTGCCATTGGGACCGACCACCGCGGTGATCCCTGGCTCGAAGGCGAATGTGGTGCGATTGAGGAAGCTCTTGAAACCCTGGATCTCGAGGCGCGTCAGGCGCGGGGCACGAAACAGGGCCTCGTCGGCGGTCATGGCGGCGAAGCCCCCCGGGCGCGACGCGAATACTGTCTCATCCGATGCCTGTCCGGCACAGTAGCTGATGGTACCATCGGCCAACTGGCCGAACAACGGGATTGGCCCGGCGACTGGAGGAGGTAGCACCCGAGTGACCGAGGCCCGTACAGCACCCCGCGGCGAGCGACGAGGCACGCTGCGCGTCCTGGAGCCGCCTCGGTTGCGGCTGGGGCTTTCAACCGGGGCGCTCTATCCGATGCCCACTGAGGACGTGCCGGAGGCAGCGGCACGGGCGGGCCTGTTCGAGCTGGAAATCATGTTGCAGACGCCGGGGGAGTACGGCGCGGGGTTCATGCGCGAGTTGGGCGCGCGCTGCCGCGACGCGGGGTCCAGAGTCCACGCCATTCATCTCTGGCAGCAACTCCATCCCCTCCTCTCCCCCTATACGCGCCGCGCCCGCGAAGGGCACACGCTCTTCGCCCGCGCGATCGATGGAACGGTCGATCTGGGCGGCAAGGTGATCGTCTGGCACGGACCGCATCGTACCGAGTTGCGCACCGCCGAAGACCATGACCGGTTTCTCAACGTGGTCGCCGGCCTCGGCGCCGCCTGTGCGGCGGCCGGCCTGAAACTGGCCATCGAAAACGTCTCGTGGTGCTCTCTCGCCTCCGTGCGCGACGTGATGTCCTTTGCCGCGCATGTCCGCGAGTTCGATCCTCGCGCCGAACGCATCGGGTTCGCCTTTGACCCCTTCCAGGCAGAAGAGGCCGGCGCAAACCCATTCATGGTTCTGTCCGCCATGGAAGGCCGCGTCTTCGATGTCCATTTGAGCGACCGGCGCGAGGAGGAGCCGGGGAATCGGCACTTGCCGCCCGGCGAGGGCTCGCTCCCCTGGCCAGCGCTGCTCCGTGCCATCTCCGGTGTCTATTCCGGCCCATTGATGCTCGAAGGCGCTGTCGGCGAGGACATGTCCCGCCTGGACACGACCCGCCGCTATGTCGATCCGCTCCTGCGCGACATTCTCAGGGAGAACCGTTCGCCTTGCGGCGGAACGCCGCCGCCGGGCCTGCGTGAAGGGATCGAGCTCTTCAACAACGGCGATTACTACGAGTGCCACGAGGCCATCGAGCACGAGTGGCACGCCGAGTCGCGCCCAATACGCCGGCTGTACCAGGGGATTCTGCAGGTCGGCGTCGGCCTGCTGCACGCGCGCCGGGGCAACTTTACCGGGGCGTTGCTACTCCTGACCGATGGCATCGCCAAGACGGCCGAGTTCACCCCGGAGTGCCTCGGCATTGACACCGGCAGGCTGGCCACCGAGAGTCAGGCCGTCCTCGAACAACTGCGCGAGCTTGGTCCTGACCGGTTGGGCGAGTTCGATTTCGCCACCGCGCCGCGGGTGCGTTTCATCGCCACTGCCGCGCCCGCGTCAGTTGACAACGGAATGTCGTGAGGCACCTGCCCGATCCTGGCCCCTCAATCGTGGTCGTCATCCCGACCTACAACGAGCGCCCAAATCTCGAGGCACTCATCGACGGCGTCCTCGGCGTGGCCCCAGACCTCCGGGTCGTGATCGTCGATGATAATTCGCCTGATGGCACGGGATCGCTCGCCGATGCCCTCGCGGAAACGCATCCTGGCCGCATTGAGGTCATTCATCGTCCCGCCAAGCGCGGGCTTGGCTCGGCGTACGTGGCGGGATTCACCCTCGCACTCCAGTCAAAGCCAGACCTGGTGGCACAGATGGATGCCGATCACTCGCACGACCCGCTGGCCCTCGCCTCGCTTATTGCGGCCACGCGCACGCACGATCTTGCCATCGGTTCACGCTACATCCCCGGCGGAAAGACGCATGGGTGGCCGCTCTGGCGGCGGTATCTCAGCCGAACGGGAGGGAACTACGCTCGTGTCGTGCTTGGCGCGCCAATTGCGGACCTGACGGGCGGCTTCAAGGTCTGGCGGCGGCCCTTGTTGGAGCAGATCGGGGTCGACAGCCTGCGCTCGGATGGCTATGCGTTCACCATCGAGGCGACCTGGCGGGCGCTGCAGGCAGGCGCACGCGTAACCGAGGTGCCCATCATCTTCAATGACCGGGTGGCGGGGGCATCCAAGCTCTCCCGGCGGATCGTGGCTGAAGCAGCGCTCCTGGTTTGGAAGCTCCGCTGGGAGGCGAGGAGGCGGCCACTGCCCGCCTCACTCCGCTCGTCCCCGCCCGGCGGGCCGACGGACATGTAGGAGACCTGCCGTGGTTTGGGTTTCAGCTATCTGGTAGGCTAGTTTCCTGGACGAACGGATCGGTGTTCCCTCGGGCGCGGCCACGGACGAACCGGGCCGCGTTTTCATGACTGGTGTGAGGTAAAGGAGCGCGGTCAGGATATGAAGGTCGCCTACGTTTTCAGCACCTCAGGACATACCGCTTCGTACAAGCTCGGCAAAATGATCCTGCCGCAGCTTGAACAAGGTACGCATGGCGTCGACGTGGTCGGCATGATGTTCTTCGACGACAACACCTACCTTCTGCGGTCTGGCGATCCGATGGGTGAGCGGCTGGCCAAGGTCGCCCAGGAGCAGGGAATCCTGCTGATGCTCTGCGATCAATGCGCGCTGGAGCGCGGTCTGGCCGAGGGAACGCCGGGAATTGTTCCCAGCGCGGTACGCCCGGTCGGCACGGTTGACGGGGTCGTCGTCGGCTGCTTCCCCGATCTCTACGGCGCGCTCAGCGGGAATCCGCCGGACCACGTCATCACTCTCTAGCATGCGTTCGTGCCCCGCTGATGCTCCTGGTGTGGGCGCGGACGACCATCGCGAGCGCGCGGCGCGCTTCCGCCCACCGTTGCACCCATTGACGACAGCGATAGACTTGAAGCATTGCCGCTTCGGGGGACGTCACGATGACGTGTCCCCCCCGAGGCATTACGAGCGGGCGGACCTCAGCCGGCACTGCCGGCCGTTTGGTCCAGTGGTTCCCGTGGAGTGCCATCAATGGCGTCCGCCAGGTTTCGGCCCCATCGCAGATCCGTTGCACCGGTCGAGGAAGGCCTTCGTGAATCTGAGCTAGCAGTTGAGCCCTCGCGCGGCGCACCAGACGTTCAACCTCCCAATTCCAGACGCCCGAGGCGGAAAGAAGGCGCGCACTTCATCCCATCAACGCCTGATGGCGAAAATGGGCAGCTCCTTCCAGAGGCCGACCTGGATCAACTCCAGGCGGAGCGACGGCGCGAGAAACGCGTGCGCGCGCCGCGCCGCGCCGAGCCACGCGCCCCGGGCGATCTCGTTGGCAAGCAGGAAATGCAGGGCCGCCTTCCAGGCGACCGCTACGTGCGCGTGCATCGCGTGCAAACGGCCGACTTCGCGCGCGCGGCTCCCGGACATCTGATCGCAACCGAGGAGGCGCTTGAGGCAAGGGGCACGGCTGGCCGTGCTTTTGGCAAGCTGAAGCGCGCCGTCATCGGCGCGCCGCTCAGCACCGCGCAGGCCGCCCACGAACGCTTGACCAAGCCCAAGGCCTTGGCCGTTCTTTCCTCCGACGCCCTCTCCTCCGTGGCCTACGCGACGGAAGAAATCCTGCACGTACTCCTGCTCGCCGGGCTTGCCGCGCTCTCGCTGAGCATGCCGATCGGGGCGGCTATTGTCGCGCTGCTCCTGATCGTCGGCATCTCCTATCGGCAAACCATCAAGGCCTACCCGAGAGGCGGCGGTTCGTACATCGTTGCCAAGGACAACCTCGGCGACCTCCCCGCGCTGGTCGCCGGGGCTGCCCTCCTCTTCGGGTACGTCGTCACCGTGGCGGTCAGCATCGCCGCTGGCGTGGCCGCGCTCGGCTCGGCGGTGCCCGCCCTGCGGGACTACCGCATCGTGCTCGGGCTGGGCTTCATCCTCCTCGTCAGCGTCCTCAACCTGCGCGGCATTCGTGAATCAGGCAGCATCTTCGCGGTGCCAACCTACCTCTTCCTCGTCGGCGTCCTCATCATGATCGCGATTGGCGTCGCACGGGCAGCTGGCAACGGATTCGTGCCGGTCGCACCGGTTTTGCCTCCGGGCGAGATCGAGGCCGCAACGCAAACGGTCAGCATTCTGCTGATCCTGACCGCATTCAGCCGTGGCTGCGCCGCCCTGACCGGAGTGGAGGCCATTTCGGACGGCGTTCCCGCCTTTCAGCCCCCGGAGTGGAAGAATGCCCGGACAACGCTGACCTGGATGATCGGCATTCTGGCCGTGACGTTTGCTGGCATCACCTTTCTGGCCAACCAATTCGGCATCGTGCCGCTCAATCCCGAGCACACGGAGGGATATGAGACGGTCGTTTCCCAGATCGCGAGGGCCATTTTCGGCGGCGGCACGCCCGCGTACTACTACATCCAGTTTGCCACTCTGGCCATCTTGATCCTGGCCGCGAATACCGCGTACTCCGACTTTCCCCGGTTGGCCTACTTCCTCGCGCGTGACCGCTACCTGCCAAAGCAGTTCACCTTCCGCGGCGATCGCCTTGCCTACTCAACCGGGATCATCACCCTCGGCGTTCTCGCCTCGCTCATGCTGGCTGGCTTCAACGGCGAAACCTCGCGCATGATCCCGCTCTATGCCGTGGGCGTCTTCACCGCGTTCACGCTATCGCAAGGCGGCATGGTCGTGCGCTGGCTGCGCCTGAAGGAGCCTGGTTGGCGCATTGGCCTGGCAATCAATATCGTGGGCGTCACCACCACCGGACTGGTCGCGGTCGTGGTGGGGTTCACGAACTTCACCAAAGGCGCCTGGATCGTCTTCATTCTGATCCCGCTGCTGATCCTCATGTTCCGGGCCATCCACCGCCACTACGAACGCGCGGCTGGCGAACTGGCAGCTCAGACGCCACTCAGATCCGACGAGATCGAGCACACCGTCATCGTTCCTATCGCGGCGGTGAACCGTGTGGCGCGCCAGACGCTCGCCTACGCCCGATCGATCTCCGACAACGTGACGGCGATCCACATCACGGATGATGAAGCCGAGATCGAACAGATGCGCGAGAACTGGGAGGCGCTCTGCTCCGACATCCCCCTGGTCATCATCGAGTCGCCCTACCGCAGCCTCGTTGGGCCACTCCTCTCCTACCTCGACGAGATCGACCGCCAGCGTCCAGGTGACACCCTGACCGTGGTGATGCCGGAATTCATTGCTCGTCATTGGTGGGAGCACGTGCTGCACAACCAGAGCGCGTTGCGCATCAAGGCCGCGCTCCTCTTCCGGCCGGGCACCGTCGTCACCAGCGTGCCATATCACCTCGAGCGAGCAGGAGGGAAAGCGGCGTAGGCGGACCGGGAACCAACAGCGCGCGCCCATGCGGCGTCTGGTCGCGAGCCACCCGCGCATGCGGCAGGAAACCGGTCTGCAACTACACGATTTCAGACGATTCGCGGTCGCGAACCGAGCTTCGTATCTCGATGGCTGCCGCGAATTCGGCAATGTCGTGTGGCCCGACGCCGAGCGCCTGACTGATGGCGCGCATCGTGCCATAGCCTGGCACGCGCCGCCCACGCTCGATGTCCATGAGGGTATTGGGCGCCACGCCAGCGGAAAATGCCAGTCCCATGACACTCAGGGCCGCCGCCATCCGCCACTCCCGCAATGATTTCATGAGCGCTCCTGCCACCTGATCTGACCGCCCGCCCTCACTCGAATTGGGCGTGGAGACGAAGGAAGTAGCCGCACAACGGCAACGGTCGACAGGTCTCCGTTCACGTCGCCCTGCCGCTACGGTGTGCGGCCCCAAGTGTATCCGTCGCGATAGATGCTGTCCCGGTTGGGACGCCAATGGGGTGCTCCAGGGCAGTCCGGGCTTCGCCATGTTCACCATCATGCGCTCTGCCATGCGCCGGGGAGATGCGCACCGGGCCGGGTCGCCCGGTGCGCATGTCGCTCGCGATTCAGTGTGTCGCCATCAGCCCCGTTGCGCGGACTTTCGGCGTTGTTCGCGCCGCCGAGACGCGCGCTGCGATCGGCGCCGCCTCGTCTTCCCGCCCCGGGGTGGGAACCGAACACACGTCCCGAAGAGGCATGTAAAGCCACTGGGACAGGGCGTAGTCAGGCAGGACTGCCCTCCGCCCCCACCACTACATTGGCCATTACTGCACGTCTGGCCAGCCGGGCAGGTACCCTGGCCAGAGCCGATGCAGCCCGGCACGCAGGTTCCATTCGAGCAGAGCTGACCGGCCTGACAGGTTCCCTGGCCCGATCCGGTGCAAGCCGCGCCAGTCTGACATTGCCCATTGACGCAGCGCTGCCCGGCTGGGCAGGTTCCCTGCCCTGAACCCGTGCAACCTGCCACACAAATACTGTTCGCACTACAAATCTGCCCGGCGGGACAGGTGCCCTGCGTGCCATTCGGCGGGCTGCACCCGACCCCGGTCTGACATTGCCCATTGACACACCGTTGCCCAGCCGGGCAGGTGCCCTGCGTGCCGCTTGTGCCGGTGCATCCAGTGACGCAAATGCTGTTGACACTACAAATCTGCCCGGCGGGACAGGTGCCCTGCGTGCCATTTGGTGGGCTGCACCCGACCCCCGCCTGACACTGTCCATTCACGCACCGTTGCCCAGCCGGGCAGGTGCCCTGCGTGCCGCTTGTGCCGGTGCACCCCGGTACGCAAATGCTGTTGGCGCTACACAGTTGCCCCTGAGGACACGATCCCTGCACGTTCGTCGGCGGGCTGCAGCCGATCCCCGCCGCGCACTGTCCGTTGGTGCAAACCTGTCCAGCCGGGCAGGTTCCCTGGCCCGTGCCGGTGCAGCCAGGCACACAGACGGCATTCTGGCAAAGCTGGCCTTGATTGCAGGAACCCTGACCCGTCCCCGTACAACCGGGAACGCAGGAGCCGTTGACGCACGCCTGCCCAGACGGACAGCTCCCCTGGCCCGTTCCCGTGCAGCCGGCGACACAATCGCCAGCGCTATTGCAGATCTGGCCCTGCGGGCACGACCCCTGAGTTCCATTCGGTGGGCTGCATGCAGGCGACGATGATTTGCACCGCTCGCGACACCGATGTCGCTTCCCTTTCGTGTTCTTGTCTTTGCATTTGTTCTTGCAACTCTTTGCCCTGGCATCCTCGTCGACTGCCGCGCCGATGCCGAACGCGGTCAAAAGCGCGATGGCGCTTCGGCTGAAGATCCGCCGGGACACCGTGCGACGCGCCCCATCCTCTGAGACGGCGACGGTGAACTCATCAAAGCCATCATGGTCCACCGCTGGATCTCCTCCACGCAAATCCACACGACGGAACGCGCACTCGCGCCCCGCGCAATCGTGCGCTCGCCGCGGTTGAGAAGCATCCGTACAAATTACCGATTTTTCCGGGTCCCGCATCGAGGCGGGCGTCGCCTGCTTTCCAGCAATGGGAATGCCAACGGACCCCAAGGCCCAACAGGAAGGCGCGCAGTGCGAGCCGCCTCAAGGCGTCATTGGCCGTTCGCGCCTGAACCGCGCGTCCGCCGAGCCCGGCGTGGCATCGCTACAACAGTGGGGACAGCGCGCTCCCGCCGCTTCAGCCTCCACTCACTATGAAGGCATCGTCACGTGCGGCACGACCTCGCGGGCAAGGAGTTCGAGCGTCTCGGTGTCGCCAGAATCGACCTGGATCACGAAATACTGCGCGCCGATGTCGGCCAGCGACTGGTAGTAAGCGGTGATCCGCTCCGGCGTCCCGGTCATGAACGCGCTCGGCTGGGCACGGCGGGTCGCGGGCGAGCCGGAGGAGCCCTGCGCCGACGCGGCGAGTTTATCGGCGACCGCCTGCTCGTCCGGGGCGATGACGAGGCGCAGCGTGAAGTGCGTGCGCAGGACCTCTTCAACGGGGCGGCCGAACTCCTCACAGTAGCCGCGCAGAACGTCGAACTTGTGCGCGATCAGCTCTGGGCCGCCGAGACGCTCCAGCCCCCGATCGGTATTGCCAACATCGTTGACGTTGCAGGCGTCAGCGTACCTGGCCACGAGCCGCAGCGACTTCTTCTCGCCACTGCCGCCGATCATCAGCGGCGGGCGCGGCTTCTGGACCGGCGGCGGCGAAATGCGCACCGGGCCGATCTGGTAGTACCTACCCTCGTACGAGAATTTATCGTCACCCCATACACCAGGAATGATCTCCAGTGCTTCCTCCAGCGCGGCGAAGCGCTCCGTGGCCGAGGTGAATGGCAGTCCCAGTGCCGCAAATTCCGAAACGAGCCAGCCGATGCCGACACCGAGCATCAGCCGGCCCTTGCTGATCGTGTCGAGGTCCGTTGCCAGCCGTGCCAGCATGGTCGGATGGCGATAGGGAATGCAGTTGACCGCCGAGCCAAGGCGCACGCGATCGGTGACGCCGGCGAGCGCGGAAAGGCACGTCCATGGGTCGGCCTGAACGGCGGGATGGTCGCAGATGAAACAGCCGTCAAACCCGAGCTCTTCGACGAGCTTGCCGGCGCTGAGGACTCTTGGCAAACCCTCATCCCCAAGGACGAGCTGGATGGCCCAGCGAATGCCGTTGTCCGCTTCCGCGACCCATGGATGACGCGCCACGCTTGCCCTCTCCTCTTGCGCTTGAGCCCAGTTCTAGCTCATCTCTGCCGGAACCCACGCTTCGAGCCTGGCGATAGCATCGTCGACCCGGCGCCGAACCCGCTCGGCGCCGATGACGCGCAGGGTTTCGAAAAGCCCCGGCGATTGGGTGCGGCCCGTCGCCGCGACCCTGATGGGCATGAACAGATTGCCGGCCTTCAGCCCCTTCTCGTCAGCCAGCGCGCGAAACCGCGCCTCGGCCGCAACTTCATCGTTCAGATCGACCTCGGGCAAGACACGGGCCACCGCTTCCAGCGTGGCCAGGGCATCCTCCCGCGTCGATTTCTTTGGTACGAGCAGAGCGGAATCGTACGGCTCCAGATTATCCACCAGGAAGAACGACATCAACTCGGGCGCATCGGCGAGAGTCTCAAGGCGGTCCTTGAGGAGTGCCGTTGCTTCCCGCACGCGAGCGAAATCACGATGCTCGCGCCCAAACGGACCCGGTCCGATCAGCTCGGCCTCGGCCAGAAAGGGCATCACCCGCACGGTGAGGTCATCGAGGTCCAGAATGTGGTTGATGTAGTGCTGATTGAACCAGCGCAACTTCTGGTAATCGAAGGTGCCGGGAGATGGGCTGATTCGCTCCAGCGTGAACTTTGCGAGCAGATCATCCTTGCTGAAGATCTCGGTGGTTCCGTCGAAGCTCCAGCCGAGCAACGCCAGATAGTTCATCAACGCCTCAGGCAGATAGCCCTGAGCACGAAACTCCTCGACCGACGTCGAGCCATGCCGCTTCGAGAGCTTGCCGCCACCCGGCGCCAGGATCAGCGGCACGTGCGCCAGGAGCGGCGCCTCCCACCCAAACGCCCCGTATAACCGAAGGTGAAGTGGCGCGGTGGGAATCCACTCGGCCCCGCGCAGGATATGGCTGATCTGCATCTCGTGATCGTCGACGACGTTGGCCAGATGATACGTGGGGTACCCATCGGTCTTCAGCAAGACCAGATCCTCGAGATTCTCGTTCTGGAAGACCATCTCGCCGCGAAGAAGATCGTTGACCACGGTTTCGCCATCGAGCGGCATGCGGAACCGAATGACGAATGGCTTGCCGGCGGTAAGGTTCGCCGCGATCTCCGCCGGGGCAAGATCCCGGCAATGCCGGTCGTACCCAGGCGGCTGCTTCCGCGCCTGCTGCTCCTCGCGGACCTGCTGCAGGCGCTCAGGGGTGCAGAAACAGCGATAGGCGTGACCCGAATCGAGCAGCTCCCTCGCGCGCCCCTGGTAGAGCGACGTGCGCTCGCTCTGGCGGTACGGCGCGTGCGGACCGCCGACGTCAGGACCTTCATCCCAATCGACGCCGAACCAGGTGAGCGCTTCAAGGATGCCTTGCTCCGCGCCCTCGACGTAGCGGTTGCGGTCGGTATCCTCGATGCGCAGGATGAACGCGCCGGTGCGCCCCTCGCGCGGCGCCTGACCGCGTGCCAGAAGCCAGTTGAAGAGGACGGTCCGCACGCCGCCGATGTGGAGCAACCCGGTCGGGCTCGGGGCGAAGCGGACACGAATCGGTAACGGGTTGTTCAGGGAATCGGACATCGGATGAAGCACCTTCTGGCGACTGGCATGCACACGCTGGCCGAGTATACGCCGCGGCCCTCTCCCGAAAACCGGCATGGCAAATGATCCAGAGACCGCCCACTGCCCGTAATGCTCTTCGGAAATGCCGGAAGGGTGGATCCGGACCACGACGCCGGCAGTCCCGGACACCAGCGAATCGAGAGGAGTTTTCGGTGCCAGAGCTTCACGAACAACTACTCGCGGAGATCATGAACGAGCGGCGCCGCCTGACGCGGCGCGCCATTCTGGCCGGATCGGCACGGGCGGCCGCCGGCGCGGCGCTTGCGCTCTCCATCTCCACCTTCCCGCATGCGGCGAACATGCGCCAGATCGCCTCGGCTCAGGAACTAATGGGTGACCTCGACGTGCTCAACTACGCGCTCACCCTGGAGCATCTCGAATATGCCTTCTACCGCGACGGCGTCGGTCTCTTTTCCTTCGGCACTGACAGCCGGGGCATGTCGATTGACGACAACTTCGCGGCCATCCGCGACCACGAGGGGGACCATGTCGACACGCTGACGAAGGTCATCACCGATCTGGGCGGCACGCCGGTCGAGGAAGCGACCTACGACTTTGGCGATGCCTACAGCGATCCC
>CAYSXO010000048.1:17497-19946 GCA_964434995.1 uncultured Sphaerobacteraceae bacterium | reverse complement strand
GGGTAGACCGTGCGGAAGACCTGGTGGAGCGGGATGTTGCCGGCGCGGTTCGTCCCGGGAACGAGGTGACGATCGTCGGCCTCACACGGGGACCACGCCACGTCGAGTATCACTACTACGAGACACTGGTGCTCCCGGACGTCGTCCATTCCATTGTCGAAGCGGAACGGCTCGGCTATGACGCCGCCGTGATCGGCTGCTTTTACGATCTCGGCCTTCAGGAAGGGCGCGAGGTTGCCGAGCGCATGATCGTCACCGCGCCCTGCGAGGCCTCCTGCCTGCTGGCCGCCTCTCTGGGATCCGATTTCTCGATCATCGTCGGTCGCCGAAAGTGGATTCCGCAGATGCGGAATACCGTTCGCACCTACGGCCTGGAGTCGCGGTTGGCCTCGTTCCGGGCGCTCGATCTGGGCGTTCTGGAGTATCACGCCGACGAGGTGGAGACGGAGCGGCGCTTTGTCGAGGCCGGGCGGCGCGCTGTGGAAGAGGATGGGGCGGAGGTCATCATCCTCGGCTGCACGGCCTCGGCAGGCTTCTACGATCGCCTGCAACAGACGTTGGGCGTGCCGGTCATCGACGCGGCCGTCGCCGCCGTCAAGCAAGCGGAATCGCTCATCGAGCTGCGCGATCGCTTCGGGTGGTCGCACGCCAAGACCGGCGGCTATGAGTCGCCGCCGGCATCGGAGATCGCGGCATGGCGGCTTCGCGAAGACTTCGGCGCGGCTGATATCCAGACGAGATGGATCCTTTCATCGTCCGAAGCGGCCGTGGGTGGTTGAGCCGCCTCGCAGGGGCCATTCCTCGGCAATGATGCCGGTCGGCTTAGGATCGTTCGGCAGATCATCGCTTGACGCGCCATGCCACCCTCCTTAGGATGACGCCCACGCGTACCAACGACTGCCACGCGCATGCCCGCTGCATCGCCGCCGATCTCGGTGGCGAGCGATCCGGTGGCCCGAGGATTGGGCCAGGAGGAGTGTCATGACCACGTCGCCGCAACGACTGAATACTGACCACCAGACTCGCCTGACCAGGCGGAGTCTCCTCGGTGGAGCCGCGGCGAGTGGCGTGCTCGCTGGCCTCGGCGGCTCGCTGGCAGCGCCTGCCGCGCCCGCTCTCGCCCGGCAGGAGGGGGCGATCGCCATCTTCGCCAGCGCGGTCGATATCCCGAACATCGACCCGGCGATTGGGCACGATGGGGCGATCGCCACCACCCAGAAGCATCTTTACGACACGCTCTACCGCCATCTCGGCAATCCGCCGGAACTGGTTCCCTGGCTGGCGACCGAGCATACCGCCTCTGACGATGCGACCGAGTGGACGTTCACGCTCGATGACCGCGCCACGTTTCAGGATGGCTCGCCGGTCACCGCCGAGGCTGTCGTCTATTCGACCCAGCGGATCCTGTCGCTCAATCAGGGCGTCGCCTGGATGTTCGCCGACATTCTGACCGCCGATGGCGTGACCGCGGTCGATCCGCAAACGGTGAAGTTCACCCTCACCAAGCCGTTCGCTCCCTTCCTGCACGCGACGACCTGGATCTTTGTGCTCAATCCGGCCGAAGTCGCGGCGAATGAGGCTGACGACGACCAGGGTCAGGGCTGGCTGACGAGCAACGCGGCTGGCTCCGGCCCGTTCACTATCTCGCGCTGGGAGCCGGGCAATCTCTACCAGTTCGACGCGAACCCGAACTATTGGCGCGGCTGGGAAGGCGAGCACGTCGCCGGCTATGTCCATCAGGTCAGCCAGGAATCGTCCACCAAGCGGCTGGCCCTGCAAACTGGCGACGTGCAATTTGCGGACTGGCTTTCGCCGCAGGACAAGACGCTGCTCGAAAGCATGCCCGATACCGTCGTGCCGCGCGATCAGTCGATCGAGACCTACACCATCAAGATGAACAACGCGGTTGGGCCGACCTCCGACGGCAACGTGCGCCGCGCCCTCTCCTACGCCTTCGACTATCAAGCAATGCTCGATGTGATGTCCGGCTTCGCCACCCGCATCGCTGGGCCGCTCTCGCCGGCGCTCATGGGCGCCCTGCAGACGCCGCACTATGAAACGGATATCGAGAAAGCCAAGGCCGAGTTGGCCAAGTCGGCTGACTACGCCGATGGCTTCGACATCGAGTTCGTCTACGTGACCGGCCTTGAAGAAGAGCGGCAAACCGGGCAGATTCTGCTCGACCAACTGAAGCAGCTCAACATCAACGTCACGATCACCGGAATGGAGTGGGCAAACGCGGTCGCGCTCTTTGCCGACCCCGAGACCTCGCCGGCCCTCTTCCCGATCTATTCCGGCTCGGACTATCCGGACCCGGACGCCTACCTCTGGCCGGCCTTCCACTCGTCATCAGCAGGGACCTGGATGGGAGCCAACCATTACAGCAACCCGGACGTCGATGCCATGCTCGAAGAGGCGCGGGCCACGACGGACGAGGCGCGGCGCCTCG
>CAYSXO010000048.1:0-17487 GCA_964434995.1 uncultured Sphaerobacteraceae bacterium | reverse complement strand
ACGATCCAGACGCAACTGGTCGACGAAGCGGTCGAACTCTATCTCTGGACGCCAGCGGGCGGCGTGCCGCATCGTGCCGAAATCCAGGGCTACAGCTACTGCCCGGTGATGGGATCGGATCCCTGGTGGTACGGCATTTCGCTTGGAGGATAGAGCTAGTAGCTACTAGCCGAATACCATGGGAATGCTCGTTCGCCGCGTGTTGCTGCTCATCCCGACGCTGATCGGGCTCTCGTTGCTGACCTTCGTCATTTCCCACGTCGTGCCGGCCGACCCGGCCAAGCTCGCGGCCGGTCCCCGCGCGACGGAAGAGATGGTCGACACAATCCGCCAGCAGTTCGGGCTCGACCGGCCTTTACCCGAGCAGTACGTTACCTACGTCGGCGATCTGCTGCGCGGCAACTTCGGCGACTCGATCATGACGCGGCGCAGCGTCGGGGATGACCTCAAGGATCGCTTCCCGGCGACCTTCGAATTGGTCCTTTACGCGATGATCCTGGCGGTCGCGGCCGGCATCCCGCTCGGTATCATCGCGGCGGTCAACCAGAACCGCTGGCCCGACCAACTCTCGCGCCTCTTCGCCATCTGCTCCGTGAGCATCCCCCAGTTCTGGCTCGGACTCATCTTGCAGCTCTTTCTCGCCAGTAGCCTCGGCTGGTTGCCGCTGAGCCGCCGCCTGCCGACGCTGGCGCAACCACCGGAGCAGGTCACCGGCCTCCTGACCATCGACAGCCTCCTCGCCGGGCAGGTCGATACGTTCTGGCTGGCCCTGAAGCATCTGGCGCTCCCGGTCTTCGTCCTCTCCCTGGGATCGATGGCGATCATCACTCGCACGCTCCGAGGCGATCTGCTCGAGGTCTTCAACCAGGACTTCATCCGCACCGCGCGCGCCAAGGGGCTGGCCGAGCGCGGCATCTTGCTGCGGCACACCCTGCGCAACGCCTTTATCCCGAGCCTGACGATGATCGGGCTCTCCTTTGGCTGGACGCTCGGCGGCACCATCCTGGTGGAGGCCGTCTTCGACTGGCCAGGCATTGGCAACTACGCGGTCGAAGCGACAGGTCGGCTCGATTTCAATCCGATCATGGGCGTGACCCTCCTCGTCGGCGTCGCCTTCATCCTGATCAATCTCATCGTCGATCTCCTCTACGGGGTCGTCGATCCACGCATCTCGCACCGATAGGGTGATAGGGTGTTGGGGTGGTAGGGTGATAGGAAGTAAGCAAGCGCAGGCGGTGACGAGTGAGCCGCACGTCCCGTCACCCATCACCCAACACCCATCAACCGACCCATCACCCCAACACCCCAACACCCTATCACCCTCGAAGCGGAGCAATTGGCGCCGGCAAGTGCACCGCTTCACGCGCAACCGGATGGCGCTCACTGGGCTAGTGCTCGTGGTGGTGCTCATCCTGACCGCGTTGCTGGCGCCGGTGATTGCCCCGTACCCCGAGGATGCGTTCGGCGCGGTGCATGCTCAGGACGCCTTGCTGCCTCCTTCGCCGGCACACCTCTTTGGCACCGATGATCTGGGAGGCGACGTCTTTTCGCGGGTCGTCTTCGGCGCGCGCTACTCGCTCGCGATCGGCATCGCCATCGTCGCGCTGGCCTTCCTGATCGGCGTGCCCGTCGGCGCGGTAGCCGGGTTTGCCGGCGGCTTCGTCAACGAGCTGATCATGCGCATCACCGACATTTTCCTGACCATCCCCGGCATTGTGCTCGCCCTGGCGATCGGCGCCGCACTCGGCACGGGTCTGGTGAACGCCGCCGTGGCGCTGGCGCTCGTCTGGTGGCCGGGCTTTTGCCGGCTGACGCAGGGGCAAGTTCTGGCGCTGCGCGAGCAGACCTATGTCGAGGCGGCGCGGGTGGTCGGCGCGGGCCAGGGGCGCATCATCTTTCGGCACATCCTGCCGAACACGCTCACGGCGCTCATCGTCAAGGTATCGATGGATATCGGATTCGCCATCCTGACCGCGGCCGGTCTCAGCTTCATCGGCATCGGCGCGCAGCCACCCGTCCCAGAGTGGGGCGCGATGGTCAACACCGGCCGCCAGTTCATGCCCGATTGGTGGTGGTACGCCACGTTTCCCGGTCTGGCGATCTTTCTCGCGGTGTTTGGATTCAACATGCTTGGAGACGGCGTGCGGGACGCGCTCGATCCCCGGGCAGGACGAGGGTGATTGGGTGACAGGGTGACAGGGTGATAGGGTGATAGGGAGTACGGCGGTGCGACAGCCTCGTCCTGACACCCTGAATCCCTGTCACCCTGTCACCCTTCGAAGGAGTGACACATGAGCGCGGAGGCGACCGCGACGGAAGGGTACCGGCTGGCGATCGACATTGGCGGGACATTCACCGATGTCGTCCTGCTCGATGCCGCCACGCATCAACTGACGTTCGTCAAAGCGCCGACTACGCCGGCCGATCGTTCACTCGGCTTCTTCGCGGGCGTCGATGGCGTGCTCGCGGAGGCAGCGGCGGCCGGGCGCGACGTCCGCACCATCACCCACGGCAGCACCGTAGCCACGAACTCGGTCCTGGAGGGGAAGGGAAGCCGGCTGGGACTGATCACTACGCTCGGTTTCCGCGACATGCTGGAGATCGGCCGCGCCTACATCCCAGGCATCTTCACCAACTTTCTCCGCTGGCAGAAGCCGGAACGGCTCGTTCCCCTGGAGCGCGTGCGCGCCGTGCCCGAACGGATGGCCGCCAACGGGACGGTCATCGCGCCGCTCGATGAGGCGGCGGCTCGAGCGGCGCTTGCGGCGTTGTTGGCCGAAGGAATCGAGTCGCTGGCGATCTCTCTCCTGCACAGCTATGCCAACCCGGCCCACGAGAAGCGATTGGAGGCGATCGCCCGGGAGATGGCGCCGGGCCTCTTCATCTCGCGCTCATCGGCAGTCCTTCCGGAATACCGAGAGTACGAGCGAACGATGACGACCGTCCTCAATGCCTACGTGATGCCGGCGGTCGATCTCTACCTGGGGCGCATCCGGGATGGACTGGACGCCAGAGGCCTGCCGCCCGAGGTGGCAATCGTCCGCTCCGACGCCGGGGTGATGAGCCTCGGCGCCGCCCTGGAAAGACCGGTCAATACCGTGCTCTCCGGTCCGGCTGGCGGCGTGCTCGGGGCGAGCGCGGTGGCCGCGGCCGCCGGCTGCGACAACATCGTCTCGATGGACATGGGAGGCACCAGCACCGACGTCTGCCTGAGCACGGCCGGCGAGCCACGGCTGTCGACTGAAACCTGGGTCTCTCACTATCCAGTGAAGGTCCCGATCATCGACATCACGACCATCGGCGCGGGGGGCGGCTCGATCGCCACCGTCTCCGCGTCGGGGGCCCTGCGCGTCGGCCCGCGGAGCGCCGGCTCCGAGCCGGGCCCGGTCTGCTATGGCCGGGGCGGCACGCTGCCGACGGTCACCGACGCAAACCTCGTCCTTGGCCGGCTGCCGGACGAGCTGGCAGGTGGGGCGGTCCGGCTTAATGTCGCGGCTGCCCGTCGGGCCATCGAGACGCACATCGCAACGCCACTCGGGCTGACAGTTGAGGCGGCAGCACTCGGCATCGTACGCATCGTCGACGAGAACATGCTCGGCGCGCTACGAGTCGTCAGCGTCCAGCGTGGCATCGACCCGCGCGACCTGGCGTTGGTTCCCTTTGGCGGAGCGGGCCCGGTCCATGGGGCCGAGCTGGCGCGGCTGGCCGGCATCGCCACGATGCTCGTCCCGCCCAGTCCGGGCGTCCTCTCCGCGCTCGGCTTTCTCCTGGCCGACGTGAAGCAGGTCTTCACGCTGACGCGCGTCGGGCTTGTCGGCCATTTCGACGAAGCCGCCTACCAACGCGATCTCGACCAGCTCATCGCCGAGGCGACCGCCTGGCTGGAGCGCGAAGGCGTTCCAGGGAAGGACCGCACGATCGACGTTGCCCTCGACATGCGCTATCGCGGCCAGGCCTACGAGTTGACGATTCGGGTCGATCTGCCGCTTGACACGACGGCTTGGAGCGAAGCCGCGGATCGATTCCACGACGAGCATGTGCGCCGTTATGGCTACGACCAGCGGGCAGTTGCCGTCGAGGTGGTGACACTGCGCGTGACCGCGATTGGCGCGCTGCCGAAACCACGCTTCGCGCGGCGCGAGCTGGGTCCGGCCGATGCCGAGGCCGCTCGAGTTGCGCGGCGGCCCGTGGTCTTCGCCGAGGGATCGCTCGATACGCCGGTCTATGACCGGCCGCGGCTGGAGCCGGGCGCCTGCCTGTGCGGCCCCGCCCTGGTTGTGCAAGCGGACTGCACGACGCTGATCCATCCTGGTCAGAGGGCAAGCGTCGATGCCCTGGGAAATCTGATCGTTACGACCGGCGCGGCCACGCACGCGGGAGAAGCCAGGTGAGCACCGATTCGATCACGATTGACGTCATCGCCAATGCGCTCAAGGCGCTCATCTACGAAATGGACGCCGCCATCGAGCGCACCTCGATGTCGATCATCATTCGCGAGCAGCACGATTTCGGCATGTCGTTGGTCGATCACCGCGGTTGGGTGATCGCCGGCACGGCGTTTGCCGGGCAGACCCTGGCCGACTTCGCGGCGAAGACGCCGGTCCACCCGGGAGACGTCGTCGTCTTCAACGATCCCTACATCTCCCATGGAGAAATCTCTCATCTCGGCGACACCATGCTCGCCGTTCCGATCGTTTGGAACGACCGCATCGTGGCCTGGGGGATCGCCTGGGGCCACCACATGGACCTTGGCGCGGCGGCGCCCGCATCGATGCCGACGACGGCAACCGATATCTTTCATGAGGGAATTCAGATTCCGCCGATCAAGCTCTTCGATCGCGGCCAGCTCAACCAGGCGGTGCTGGACGTCATCGCCCGCAACTCACGCACCCCCGACATGATGGTTGGCGATCTGCTGGCCCTCTCCGCCGCCGGCAAGATCGCGGAGAAGCGGCTTCAGGAGTTGTGCGAAAAGTTCGGCGGCGAGGCGGTTCTGGAGACCTTCGCCGTCCTTTTCGACCGCGCGCGGGAGACGATGCGCCGTCTCATCTCCCTCCTCCCGGAGACGCCGGTGACGTTCGAGGACGTCCTCGACAACGACGGAATCACGGACGCACCGCTGACCATCCGCGCGACCCTCACCCGCGAGGGGGAGCGAGCGCGGCTCGACTTCACCGGCACCTCACCGCAGTCCATAGGGCCGGTCAACTTCCCGCTCAACCCGAGCCTGGCCAAGCTCGATCTCTATAACGTGCTTCGTCTGGCCGCTGGGGACCGCATCGCCATCGACGCCGAGCTCGACGCCAACCAGGGGATCGAGGATCTGGTCGACGTGGTTATTCCCGAGGGATGCCTGCTGCGGCCAGCACGGCCAGCCCCGGTCAGCCTGCGCCACCTCACGATGGGCCGCGTTGACGAGGTGGTGCAAGGAATCCTGGCGCAGATCTTCCCGGAGGCCATCCCGGCGACCCACAACGGCAGCCTCAATTGCCACAGCTTTCTCGGCTATGGAACGAACGAGGGGGATGACTGGCTCTGCTTCGAGGTCATGGCCGCTGGCAGCGGCGGCCGCCCGCACTGCGACGGGCTCGACGCCTTCTCATGGAACACGCGGCTGAAGAACGCACCGGCGGAGTTCGTGGAGACGGTCTATCCGGTGCGCATCGAGCAGTATTCGTTGCGGCCCGGCAGCGCCGGCGCCGGGCTGCACCGCGGCGGGCACGGCCTCATCCGCGCTATTCGCACGCTGCGCCCAGCCCGTCTCTTCTTCCTCGACGAGCGCCAGCGCACTCAGCCCTGGGGACTCTATGGTGGCCGCGCGGCCGCGGCCAATGACGGGTATATCGAACGCCGCGATGGCACGGTGGAAATGGTCCCGGCCAAGTTCGACGCCCTGCCGCTCGCGCCTGGGGACGCCTTCGTGATGCGCACCGGCGGCGGGGGCGGCTGGGGCGATCCCTTGAGCCGTGATCCCGCGCTCGTGCTGCGAGATGTCCGCGCCGGCCTACTCGGCATCGATCAGGCGCGAGACCGATACGGAGTGGCGATCGCCTCTGGGACACTCGCGGTTGATGAAACTGAAACGGCCCGGCTCCGCGCGGCGCCCCGGCCCGAAGCATTCATCGACCGGGGCGAGTCCCAGGCAGCGCCCGCGCCGGGCGAGATTCGTCCCCTTGCCGCGCCACCGGCCCCTTGGGTGGACGTATCGTACCGGGACGCTGGAATCCCCTGATATCCCGACCGGCCCAGCCAGAAGCGAGAACCCCCATGCGCTATCGCCGCATGATCATGGAAGTCGAAAGCCCCGAGGAGGTCGGGTACGAGCGGGTGCGCTACAACCTGGCCGAAAGCTCGATGGCCGACCGAGCGCTCGGCGAGATCGGCATCGACCTGCGCGATCTGCTCCTCTGCTACGGCGATCATCGTGGGCGGCCCGATCTGCGCGAACTCATCGCCGCCGACGGTCAGGGCGCGTTCGGGGCGGACGACGTCCTTGTCTCGGTCGGCGCGGCAGGCGCCCTTTTCACCGCCGCGACCACGTTGCTCGAACCGGGCGGCCGCCTCGTCGTGGCGCACCCCAATTACGCCAGCAACCTGGAGACCCCCCGCGCCATCGGCTGCGAGATCGCGACGCTGCCACTGCGGCTGGAAGACGGCTTCCGGCTCGATCTCGATCGTCTCGCATCGCTGATCACCCCCGGCACGAGGCTGGTCAGCCTGACGACGCCGCACAATCCGACCGGCGCGGTCATCTGCCCTGATGACCTGGCCCGCGTTATCGAGCTGGTGGAGTCGGCCGGGGCCTGGCTGCTGCTGGACGAGACGTATCGCGAACTGACGCCGCGGCCAGCGCCGCCCGCCGCCGCGCTGAGCGAGCGGGTCATCAGCGTGTCGTCCGTATCCAAGACCTACGGCGTGCCAGGCATCCGCGTCGGCTGGCTTGTCTGCCGGGACCGCGCCTTGATGGAGCAGTTGCTGGCCGCGAAGGAGCAGATCGCGCTCGCGCACTCGGTCGTCGATGAAGCCATCGCCCTCGCCGTCCTGGAGCAGCGTGAATCGCTGCTGCCATCGATCCGCGCCCATGCGGCCCGCAACCTCGCGGCCGTCACGGCCTGGATGGCGTCCGAGCCCCGCCTGGAGTGGGTCGCTCCAGACGGCGGCGTGGTCTGCTTCCCGCGCATCCGCGCCGAGGCCGAAATCGCTCCCGCCGCCTTCTACCGCGCCCTCAACGAGCGCTACGCGACCTGGGTTGGCCCCGGCCACTGGTTCGAGCAGGATGCTCGCCACTTCCGGCTCGGGTATGGCTATCCCGCGACGGACGACCTTTCCATCGCTTTGGCGAATGTGAGCGCCGCGCTCGACGATGCGGCGATCTGATTCGCGGCAGTAATGGCTACCCCGCGTACCCCTCCAGGCGGCCCTGGCGGTCGATGGTCTTCGGAAACTCGGTGCGGACGGTCACGTTGTAGCCGGCGAACGCCGCCTGGCTGATGCGGACATGGCCGACCGCGCTCAGGATGTAGGCCGCGTCTTCCATGGTGATGCCGAGGCGGCCGACGAGAAATCTGGCCGCGTAGGCGGCTGAGATCTGGATGGCCTCTTCGAGCGTCGGCGCATCGGCGGGAAAGACCCAGGTATCGGCAGTCTCGATGCGCGCGTAGGAGAGGTTTTCACGCTTCACCAGATCGACGAAGCGCAGCGTCACCTCACCGTCAATTTCAATTCCCATGGCGATCTCGGAGTCGCCCTGGTTGGCGTGGACGTCGCCGGCCATCACCAGGGCCTCCGGAACGAAGACCGGCAGGTGGTAAATCGCGCCGATGGTGGAGTTGGTGTCATCGAGATTTCCAGCGTGCGGCCCAGGGTAGATGGCCGCCAGTCCATCCTCGGCGGGCATGGTGCCGAAGGTGCCGAGTATGGGGCGGATCGGGAAGCGAATATCGTCGTTGAAGACCGACTCGCCATCCTCGATGCGCCAGATCTTGGTATGCGGCGGGGTGGTGTAGTCCTTCAGCACCCCGGTCCCCGGGATCAAGGCGATGTGTCCCTGATCGGCAACGGTGATGTCGACGATCTCGACGATCAACGTGTCGCCCGGCTCCGCGCCGTCGACGGCGATTGGGCCGGTCAGCGGGTTGACCTGGGTCAGGGGGAGATGCTCGACCAGATCGTTGTCCGACTCCATTTCGCGGTAGAGCGCGAAGTTGTCGGCCGTTTCGACGACGATGGTGTCGCCGATGCGCACGCGCGCCCGTGGCTCCAGGCCGTGGTCCCATTGGAGGTGCAGTAACGCCTTGTCACGGGACACGCGTCTTACTGAGGTCGTCGTCACCATCGCTCCTTAGCTCATCCATACCGAAAGGCCCTGGCCAACGCGCGGGCACGGGGCCGCTGGTATTGAACACGGTCGTGCCGTTCTTCGCTTGCTGGCGAAGGGGCACGCCGGTGACGGCAGAGCGTATCGGCTGTCGTTGCCGGCCGCCAGAAAACCGTGCCTCATCGCGGGCGTGACGATGGCGCCGATTTCCCGCTACCCGCTGGCCGAGGTGGGGATCAACTCGATGACCGGCAGCGCTTCGCCTTGCGCGATGGCCATGTCGAGCTCGGCGTCGTAGTCAAAGATGCCGACCGCGCGCAGGCCCGTGCGCAGCGGCTCCGGCGGGCCGCATTGCGCCGAACGGGCGCGCATCTGGCGCATCAGCGCCTTTCGCCGCTCGGGGTCGGCGACGGGCACGGCCTTCACCGGAATCCGCTTTTTCCCCATTTGAATGGTCGCCTCCGGATTGGCGAGCAGATTGCGATACCAGTCCGACTGCACGCCCCAGCCTGAAAAGATGATGTAGCGCCCATCGAGCGGCATGAAGCTGACGCCGGTCGTGCGCGGCTGACCGCTGCGCCGGCCGGTCGTGGTCAGCAGCATGACGCAGCGGCTCTTCATGATTTCCGCTGGCAGGCCCCGATAGAGCGCAATCGGGCCGCGAAAGAAGAGTTTTTGGAGGCGATTGGGTCGTCCCCGGTCGAATGTCGGCTTCAATTCGCTCATTTGCTCTCCTCCGGCGATGCCTGTCGACAAAGCGTACGACTGGTGGGTGCATGCCTGTGGCCAGATCGCTACGCCCGATCGCCCGACACTCTGACTGGCGCGCTTGACAGGCGCGCCGCCCCTTCGTACCGTCCCCTCCAGCTCGCCGCACGTGGAGCGTGGAGATTCGCCGATGAATCCAATCGGGGTCAATTCCTGGGTCTTCGTCTCGCCGCCGACCGACGAGGCCATCGCGGAGATCGCGCCGCGGGTCAAGGCGATGGGCTTCGACCTCCTCGAGCTTGGCGTCGAGCAGCCGGGCGACTGGGACCCCGCCCGCACCGCCGAGGTGCTGGCCGCCAACGAGCTCGGCGCGGCCCTCTGCGTCGCCATGGGCGCGGACAAGGATCTCACCGACCCCGCGCTGGTTGCTGGCACGCAAGACTACCTCCGCTACTGCATCGACGCGATGGCGATGCTCGGCGGAGGCGTGGTTGCCGGGCCGATCTACTCCCCGGTCGGCAAGACCTGGCAGATGGACGACGAGGAACGCGCGACAGCGATTGATCGCCTCGTCGCAGGGCTGCGGCCACTGGCCAACTACGCCGGCGAGCGCGGTGTACGCTTGGCCATCGAGCCATTGAACCGCTTCGAGACGAGCTTCTTCAACACCGCCGCGCAGGTGAGGGAGGTCGTCGATCGTCTCGATTCCCCCGCCGTCGGCATGCTGCTCGACACCTTCCACATGAACATCGAGGAGAAGGATCAGGCCGCCGCCATTCGCCTCGCCGGCGACAAGCTAATCCACTTCCACGCCTGTGGCTGCGACCGTGGCGCGCCCGGCGCGGACCATATCGCCTGGGAGGCCATCATCTCCGCCCTGCGCGACATCGGCTACGACGGCGCACTGGTGATCGAGTCGTTCACCCCCGACAACCAGACAATCGCCCGCGCCGCGGCCATCTGGCGCCCCCTGGCGGTGACGCAGGAGACGCTGGCGATGGATGGGTTGGCGTTCCTGCGGAACCTGAGCCGAGGAGTCGAGCAGGTGAGAAGTCAAGCGTGAGAGAGCGATCCGGAATGTAGAAGGACAAGGCCTTTCCTACTTTTCTGGCATCTCCGCCGAAACGGTCGGTTCCCGATGCCTCTGGTGACGATCCTGCCTGGCGGCCGCGCCGCCACCCATAGGCGCCTCGGCCACGAGACGGCCATCGACGTCCTCAGGGGCGAGGCGGAGATGTGGTGTGGCGACGAGTTGCAGGAGCGCCTGACCGTCCGCGCCGGCGAATTCCTCTCCATCCCCGCTGGCATGCCGCATCTGCCAGCCAACCCCGGCCTGACCGAGCCGTGCGTGGCCGTCCGTGCCCGCACCGATTCCGCCGAGCAGGAGAGCGTCGTGCTCCTGACAAAGGTGATAGGGTGATAGGAGCGAGCATAATGCGCGTCGCTCCTATCACCCGATCACCCCAAGACCCCATCACCCTTCGCGCGCCCTTTACAGCCCCGGCAACTTGTGCCATTGTGGCTGCACGAACATTCCAAGTTCGGGATAGACGTCTGGCGAACCCTGAATGTTCGCCTGACGAACGGCATTGGC
The DNA here is from genome assembly GCA_964434995.1 of uncultured Sphaerobacteraceae bacterium. Classification (GTDB taxonomy): domain Bacteria; phylum Chloroflexota; class Chloroflexia; order Thermomicrobiales; family UBA6265; genus JACCXM01. The sequence goes on along the minus strand of CAYSXO010000048.1, from coordinate 6,868 downwards.
CGCCACAGGAGGAGAATCGATGACCCATCGCGACGATGAGATGGCATTGCTGTATGGCGTCCTGCGCGGGCGTGTCGACCGGCGTGATCTGCTGCGGCGCGCCGCCGCGCTAGGGCTGAGCGTCCCGGCCTTTGCGGCCCTGGCGCGCGTTCCCACTCCCGCTGAAGCGGCCAGCCAGGATGGCGCGGCCTGCACTGGCTCGATCACCTGGGCGCTCGACTCAGACCCGAGCAATCTCATTCCCTTCGGCGGCGTCTCCACGTCCAACATGTGGGGCAAGGAGCTGATGTACGACTCGCTCCTGCAGTGGGATTCGGATCTGCAAATCCAGCCGGCGCTCGCCGAGTCGTATGAGGTCAACGACGACGCCACCGCCTACACATTCACGCTGCGCCAGGGGGTGCTCTTCCATAACGGGCAGGAGATGACCGCGGCGGACGTCAAGTACTCCATCGAGACCGCGGTCAATCCGCCCGCGCCCGGCATCGCGATCTCGTTCCTGGCAAACATCGCGGGCGCCGACGTCGTCGATGACTACACCGTGACCATCAATATGTCGAAGCCCGATCCATCGCTGCCGGGCGTGCTCGCCTGGACGCGCTACACCCCGATCGTCCCGAACGGCATCGCCGACCAGATCAATCTCCTGAGCGAGGGGATCGGGACTGGTCCCTACCGGCTGGTCGAGTACGTCGCGAACGACCGCGTGGTCTACACGTGCAACGAGGACTATTGGCAGGCAGGAGTCCCCTGCATCAAGGACGTGACCCTGAAGGTCCTGCCGGACGAGCAGTCGCGCGTGGCGGCGCTCCGCTCCGGCGAGATCGACGGCGGCACGCTGACGGCCGACGTGGCGCGCACGCTTGAGAACGACGAGTCGTTGCAAATCCTGACCGGGCTCTTCTCCGCGCCGCGCGTCATCCAGTTCAACACCGTGGAAGACGTCCCCTGGCGCGATGTCCGCGTGCGGCAGGCGATCAATCTGGCGATCGACCGCCAGGAGATCATCGACAACGTCTACGGCGGCGATGCGGAACTGACGGGCGCGGTCCCGCCGGGGTATGGCGACTGGCCGCTGGCGCCCGAGAAGCTGCAGGAGCTCTACACGCCAAACCTGGAGCAGGCGCAGGCGCTGATGGCGGAGGCGGGCTTCGCTGACGGATTCGACGTGACGTTGCAGGCGATTGCCGCTCCACGCGATTACACCCAGATCGCGGAGATCGTGCGCGAGCGCCTGAAGCCGCTGAACATCAACGTCACCGTCGAGCCGCTGGAGATCGGCACCTTCGCCACCAACATCGGCGACGGGAACTTCCAATGGGCCTCGACCGGCCGCGGCATGCGCGGTGATCCGAGCGGCTTTGTGATCGACTTCCGCACCGGCACGTCACAGAACACCACCTGGTTCGGCGATGGCTGGGCGAACGATGAGATTAACCAGCTTTACGACGAGGCGCTGGCGACGGCGGACGTCGAGCAGCGTCTGGCGGCCTACCAGCGTATCCAGGAGATCATCGCCGAGGAGGCTCCGAACCTCTACACCGTGCAGCCGTACAAGTTCCAGGTCGCCAATGCGCGCGTCGAGGGGATGTACGTTTCCTACACCGACTTCAACCCGGGCCTGCGGACGGCGTGCGTCTCTGAGTAGGGCTATTGGCTGTTGGCTCGTGGTCAGCTAGTGAGCCAATAGCCACAGGCCAACGGCGCGTACATTGGTCGGGAGGAGCGAGTTGGCAGAATACCGGAAGCTGGAAGTCTGGGCGCGATCCCATCGTCTAACACTTGATGTTTACCAGGCCACGCGCTCGTTCCCCCGGGAAGAAGCCTACGGACTGACAAGTCAATTGCGGCGTGCCGCAGCGGCGATCCCCGCAAATGTGGCCGAGGGATGCGGGAGGCGTAGCGATGCGGAACTTGCGCGTTACGTCACTATCGCGCTGGGGTCTGCCACCGAACTCGACTACCACTTTCTCCTGGCGCGCGATCTCGAGTATCTCGCATCAGGAGACTATGAGCACTTGTCTTTAGAAGCTCAGGGAGTTTCCCGCATGCTCGCCGCGTTCCTGGAGACGCTTCGCCACACACATCGTCAGGGCCCGGCTATCGAGAGCCAACGGCCAATAGCCAACAGCCAATAGCCAACAACCGATGGCCAAATACGCCTTTAGCCGAATCCTGCTGCTCATCCCGACGCTGCTCGGGATGAGCATCCTGATCTTCCTCATGCTCCGGCTCTTGCCCGGCGACATCGTCGATATCATCGCCGGGGCCGATGCCCAGGCGGGCGCGGCCGCCCGCGAACGGTTGCGCGAAGCGATGGGCCTGGCCGATCCGATCCCCGTGCAGTACGTTCGCTGGCTGGGCAACCTGCTGCAAGGGGATCCCGGCACCTCGATGCGCTCCGGGCAGCCGGTGGCGCAAATCCTGCTGGCCAGCTTGCCAGTCACGGTTGAACTGGCCGTGCTGGCAACGCTGATCGCCACCCTGGTGGCGATCCCGCTGGGCGTTATCTCCGCGGTCAAGCGCGATTCCGGCCTCGACTTCGCCGCGCGCGTTGGCGGACTCATCGGCCTCTCGCTGCCCAGCTTCTGGATCGCCACCCTGGCCCTCCTCTTCACCTCGAAGGTCTTCGGCTGGGTGCCCAAGACTCGCTTTATCTCGCCGTTCGACGATCCGCTCGGCAACCTGCAACAGATGATCCTCCCCGCGCTGGCGCTCGCCATCCAGCTCATGGCCATCGAGATGCGCATGACCCGCACCACCATGCTCGAGGTGCTGGGGCAGGACTATGTGCGCACCGCCCGCGCCAAGGGGCTGCGCAACAAGGCGGTTGTCTTTCGGCATGCACTGCGCAACGCGCTGATTCCGGTGATCACCGTCATCGGCTTCCAGCTCGGCACGCTGATGGGGGCCTCGGCCATCATCGAGGTCATCTTTGGCCTGAACGGCGTCGGCTACACGCTGTTGCAAGCGATCTTCAATCGCGACTACCCGCTGGTGCAGGCGGCCACGCTCTATCTGGCGACCGCCTTCGTCCTCATCAATCTCGGTGTCGATCTGCTCTATGCGTATCTCGACCCCCGGATCAAGCAGGGGTGATCGAATGAGCAGCGCCACCGATTCCCTGACGCTCGGCCGCGCGGGCCGGCCAACCCGCCCCTGGTGGGTGCTGCCGGAGCGCTGGCGCAACCCGATCGGCATGGTCGGTGCGGCGATTGTCCTGATCACGATTCTGGTTGCCCTGGCCGCGCCGCTGATTGCTCCCTTCGACCCGGACGCGCAGGATTCCGAGCGCCTGCTGCCGCCGAGCCTGATCAACCTGATGGGGACCGACGAGCTGGGTCGCGACACCTTTTCGCGCATCGTCTTCGGCGCGCGTGTCTCGCTCCAGGTCGGCATCGTCTCCGTCTTCATTGCCTTGCTCATCGGGGCCATTTTCGGCATCGCGGCCGGCTTCTTTCAGGGGCGCGTCGATGCCTGGCTGATGCGCGGGGTGGACATCATGTTCGCCTTTCCAGGGTTGGTGCTGGCCATCGTCATCGCCGGGCTGCTGGGGGCGAGCCGCACCAACGCCATGATCGCCATTGGCGTCATCTATGCCCCGGCCTTCGCCCGCGTCATTCGCGGCTCGACCCTCGCCATCATGAGCGAGCCGTACGTGGAGGCGGGCCGGGTCATTGGCGCCGCCAATCCACGCCTCGTCCGGCAATACGTTCTGCCGAACATCGTGGCGCCGCTCATCGTGATGATCAGCGTCTACCTCTCCAGCGCCATCCTGAGCGAGGCCGCGCTGAGCTTCCTCGGGCTCGGCACGCAGCCGCCGGAGCCATCCTGGGGCGGGATGCTCAACCTGGCGCGCACCTACATGGAAATCTCGCCCTGGATGGCGATCTTTCCAGGGCTGGCCATCATGATCGTCGTGCTCGGGTTCAATTTTCTGGGGGATGGGCTGCGGGACGTGCTCGATCCACGCTTGCGCGAACGTTGAGGGTGTTGGGGTGTCCGGGTGTTCGGGTGTTGGGGCGCCAGGGAGAACGAAAACCCTATCACCCTGACACCCCAACACCCGAACACACTCGTACGGAGGGGAAATGACCGTGAACACGTTTCAAGCCGGCGTCGGCCGGGTCGATATCACGCCGCCGCTCACCGCGCCGCACGCGAGCTGGGGCGCGCAGGTCCATGTCCTGCCCGATGGAGTAGAGGCGCCGCTCTGGGCCACCGCGCTGGTCGTCGATGACGCGAAGACGCGCGCGGCCTGGATCGACCTCGACATCGTGATCGTCACCCAACAGGAGAGCGAGGCCATTCAGGCCGCCGTGGCCAGTGTGCTTGATATCCCCGCCGAGGCGGTGCGCGTGTCGGTCACGCACAATCACGCCGGGCCGCCGCCGAGCCCCTGGAACTGGACGAAGCAAGGGCAGGGCGCGCTCGACGGCTACTACGCGCTCCTGCCGGAGCTGGCCGCGGGGGCGGCGCGGCTAGCCCTGGCTGATCTGCGGCCAGCACGGGTGGCCGCCGGCTCGGGCGAAAGCCACGTGGCGGTCAACCGGCGCGAGATCGCCCCGGATGGGCGCCCAGTCACCGGCGTCAACCCGGACGGCCTCATCGACCCCGAAGTCTTCGTCGTCCGCATCGACGACCGAGAGGGAGGGCCGCTGGCCGCGATCGTCGGCTACACGATGCACCCGACGACGCTCGGGCCGACCAACCGGCTGATCAGCCCCGACTGGCCAGGGCATGTGAAGCGAACCGTGGAGATGCTGACCGGCGCCACCTGCCTCTTCGCGCAAGGCGCGACTGGCAATGTCGGCCCAGGGCCGGACGGCTTCACCGATGACGCGCGCGTGGTTCACCGGATCGGCAAGCAGATCGGCTGCGAGGCCGCGCGCGTCTACTTCGGCCTGCAGCTTCCCGCCGTCACCCATCGCCACGAGCGCACCTGGGAATCGGGCGCGCCGCTCGGGAAATGGGTGCGGGAAGACGTCGCGGAAGAGGAGCCGGTAGTGCGCGTCCTGACGCGGGAGATTGCGCTTCCCCTGATTGAACAGCCGCCGCTGGATGACGCGCAGGCGCGGGTCGACGAAGCGCAGGCCCGGCTGGACGACCTGAAGCAGCGCGGCGCGCCAGCCGTCGAGGTCGAGGCGGCGACATTCGTTGTCAAGCGGGCCAACATGGCGCACTCCCGCGCCCGCGCCTACGGCGGCAAGGAGCGCTTCCCCGTGGCCCTGCACCTGTTGCAGATCGGGCCGGCGGTGCTGGCCGGGACGGAGGGGGAGCCGTTCGTCGAGATCGGGCTGGCGATCAAGGCCGGGTCGCCCTGGCCCGCCACCTGGTTTGGCGGCTACACCGGCGGCTGGGCAGGCTACATCCCAACGGCAGACGCCTACCCGATGAAGGGCTACGAGGTCGACACCTCCCCCTTCGCCCCGGAAGCCGCCGAGCAACTGGTCGAGGAGACGGTGGCCGCATTGAAGGACTTGAAGGGGTGACAGGGTGTTGGGGTGTCAGGGTGTCAGGGAGAACGAAAACCCCAACACCCCGTCACCCCAGCACCCCAGCACCCTCGTAAAGGAGCCGTCGTTGATCGCCGATATTACCCCAATCGACCAGATCGAATGGGAGCGCCCTGGCGCGCGCTACTATCACGTGCCGTTCACCTTCGATCACACCTGGGGGCGCGTCCGCGTGCCGCTCTTTGTCGCGAGCTCCGCGCGGCCGGGGCCGACCATCGTCGCCATTGGCGGCACGCATGGCGATGAGTATGAGGGTCCGGTCGGATTGAAGAACCTCATGCAGGAGCTCGACCCGGCGCGGCTGGCGACCGGTCGGCTGATCGTCCTGCCGACGCTCAATGTTCCGGCTTTTCAAGCGGCGCGGCGAGATTCCCCGCTCGACGGGGAGAACATGAACCGTGTTTTCCCCGGCGATGCCAACGGCACCATCACGCAACGGATCGCGCACTTCGTGACCACCGAGGTGCTGGCCCGCGCCGACGTGGTGATCGACCTGCATGCGGGCGGGACGGGCTTCGAGATCATCCGCTGCATGTCGTTCCATCAGGTCGAGGATCCAGCGGCCTACGCGAAGTTCCGCGAGACGGCCCTTCTCTTCGGCACGCCGTTCGTGATGATCTACACCGGGGGAATGGGGACCGGCCTGCTGACCGAAGAGGCCGAGGCGATGGGCAAGATCACCATCGGCAGCGAGCTGGGCTACGGCGCCTCGACCGATCTGGACGGCGTGCGCTGGGCGCACCACGGCACGCTCAATGTCATGCGCCACTACGGCCTGCTCGAGGAGCCGGTGGTCGACCTGACCGCGCCGGCTCTCGACCGCCAGAGGATCATCTCCGCCACCGACATCGACCGCTACGTGACCGCCCCTGTGAGCGGCATCAGCGAGCCGCTGGTTCCGCTCGGCGCCTTCGTGCGCAAAGGGCAGCCCGTCGCGCGCATCCACGATTTCGAGCGCTTCGACGAGCCGCCGGTCGAGATCCTGGCCGACGGCGACGGCCACGTGATGTGCCGAAAGTTCCGCGCGGCGACCACGCAGGGCGAGGTGGTGATGGTTATCGCCGAGGAGGTGGAGTAAGGCGATAGCGAGATCCGATCGCCTGAGATTGCTCTGCCATGCTCCTGTCACACGAGGAAACGTGGTGAACTCTCAAAATGGCGGCGCAAAGGCGATCAACTCGAACCCGGAACCTTACCGTTCAACCAGATCGGCCACTAATACGGAATCCGGTTGATCAGTGCCTGATGCGCGGAGAGCGCCCTCACCCCACCCCCTCTCCCCTGGCGATGGGAGCGGGGCGTGTGCCCGCCGCGATCGCGGAGAACCCGGCATACCTCCCCCCTCTCAGCCA
>CAYSXO010000047.1:631-19980 GCA_964434995.1 uncultured Sphaerobacteraceae bacterium | reverse complement strand
CGCCCGCCGCCCAGACCTCCTGCTCGTCAATTGGCCCCAGGAGGGTTGCCTCAGTGAGACTGATGTTCGGCTCGTTCCCGGCAACGCCGGTCAGCTCCGCATGCAAGTCATCCGCTGATAGGCGCATGGCGTCCGCCAGCGTGGCTGGACCGCCAGCGCGGGCAACATCGATGATGCCCTCCCCGGCAACGAGTCCAAACCTGGATTGACCATCATCCGCGCGATAGATACAGAGTTGCACAGTTTTCCCCTACCCGTTCTTCGTTGTCCACTGAGTGCGCTCCTGGTCCGATCACCATGGTCCGGCCAGTTCGCTCACGCATTCTCGCCGCTCACTTCATCATATCCTGAACGACCATCGCCTCCCTTGGTCCGCCGCATGCGATGCTGGAGATTCGCGGCAAGCTCGGCAATCTGCTCATCGCCCATTCCGGCAACAAGGTCGAGGTCGACGCCTGCATCGGCGAGCGAGCGTCGAAAGCGCAGCACGAGAGCCAACTCCTGCGGCGACAATCGATAGCCATACTTGGCGAGCGCCGCCGGCAAGTCGGCCGCCGCGTCCGCGCGAAATGCCGAATCGGACATGGCTTGTTCGGCAAGTTGCTGTAAAACGTCGATTCGAATAGAACTATCCTGGTTTGGGGTCACGATAACAATGTCCTCACCGCGAGGTGTTATGGTCTGAATCAGCGGGATTGTACTCCCGGCGGCTGCCATTGCGGGTGGCCGTGTCCGCAATCAGATGCGCGAGGTTGCCATCAATGGGGGTCGAAAAGGTGAGTGCCGAGAACGCGGACGCTCCATTCCTAGCCTCGAACTGTGCACGTTGCGGAGCCAACGTGCTTCAGGACGTGACTTTCCAGTCGAGCCGGGTTTGCGGCTCATGTGGCCATCACCATCGCGAATCTGCCCGCGTCGTCATTACGCGCCTGGTCGACGCCGGATCGTTTCGCGAAACCGATGCTGGCCTCTCTTCGACCGACCCGCTCAAGTTCGAGGATGACACCGCGTACCGCGAGCGACTCCGACTCCTCCGGGAGACGACAGGCGAGTCAGACGCTCTTGTCACGGGGTTCGCGCGCCTGAATGGCAACGACATCGCCATCGCCGCGCTCGATTTCGGCTTCCTGGGTGGCAGCATGGGCGTAGTGGTTGGCGAAAAGTTGGTCCGGCTCGCGGAGCGTGCGAGAGAGAAGAAATTGCCGCTGGTTACAATCTCCGCCAGCGGTGGGGCACGAATGCAGGAGGGCATGCTCTCACTCCTGCAGATGGCCAAGACCTCTGCCGCCGTTCAGCGTCTGCGGGAAGATGGCCGGCCCTACATTTCCATCCTGTCTCACCCGACGACCGGCGGCGTCTTCGCCTCGTTCGCCAACCTTGGTGATGTGATCATTGCCGAACCGGGAGCGTTGATCGGGTTTGCCGGCCCAAGGGTGGCCGAACAGGCCATGGGCGGCAAGCTGCCGGAGGGCTCGCATACCTCGGAGTTTCTGATGGCGCATGGCATGGTCGACGCGGTTGTCGACCGGCGGGAGCAACGGGCCTTCCTGGAGCGGCTTCTCACCGTGTTTCTGGCGCCTCGTGGCGGGCACCAGCGCCGTGCCCGCCGATTTCGCAAGGTCCGCAAATTCGAGGACATTCCCGCCTGGGATGCCGTGCAACGCGCGCGCGCCGATGACCGGCTGACGAGCAGCGACTATATCGCCTTGATGTTCGACGTGTTTGTCGAACTCCACGGTGACCGCTCATCGGGCGACGATCCGGCGGTCATCGCCGGAGTTGGCACACTCGACGGTAAAGCCCTGGCGGTGATCGCGCTTGAACGCGGTCATGGCGATGATCGGGCAGCTCGTCATGACGGCCGCCCCTATCCGGAGGGCTACCGCAAAGCGCGGAGGGTCATGGATCTGGCGGAACGGCTCGAGATTCCACTCTTGACGCTGATCGACACGCCTGGCGCATACCCTGGCATTGAATCGGAAGAACGCGGCTTGGCGGCGGAACTCGCGGCATCTCTCGCCCGCATGAGCAGGCTCCGCACGCCCATCGTGACGGCCGTGATCGGCGAAGGCGGCAGCGGCGGCGCCCTGGCTTTGGGCGTCGCCGACCGCATCGCCATGCTCGAAGGCGCAATTTATTCCGTCATCGCCCCCGAGGGCGCGGCAACGATTCTCTACCGGGATGTCGCCCGCGCACCCGAGCTTTCGACAAAACTGAAGCTGACATCGAGCGAGTTGTTGCGCTTGGGCATCGTCGATGAGGTGATCCCCGAGCCAGGACTCGATCCTGCCTCGCATGGCGATGTCGTTGCCGCCTCGCTCGCCGCGTTTGTCTCAAATGCGCTCGCCGAATTGCAGGGCAAGCGCATCGACCGCGTCGTGAAGGAGCGCTACGACCGGTACCAGCGCGTTGGCCGGACACACACGAGGCGCCAGCGGCAGCGGCCGCGGATTCTGGCGATTCGCGGCCGCTGGAAGAAGGCGAGCTGACGCTCGATACGGTTCCTGTCCCTATGCGGGAACGGCCGCGGCCGCGTAAACGGGCGTGCGCCAGTGGGCATAGCGCGATTCTCGGCCACGCAGCACGTCGTCGAACGCGGCTTCGAGCGCCTGAGAGACTGGCCCGATGCCACCGTCTCCAACGCGAAACTTGTCGACGGCAACAATCGGCGTAATTTCGGCGGCGGTGCCGCAGGTGAAAATCTCGTCCGCCAGGTAGAGTTCGGTGCGGTCGACTTCGCGCTCGATCACGTCGATGCCGAGCACATCTCGCGCCAGTTCGAGCAGGGCATCTCGCGTAATGCTCTCCAGAATGCCGCTGCCCACGTCCGGCGTGATGAGCTTGCCATCGGCAACGAGCATAACGCAGGCCCCTGGACCTTCAGAGACCTTGCCGTGATGGTTGAGCAGGAAGGCCGTATCGTACCCGTCTGCCCTCGCCTCCGTGCTGGCAAGCTGGCTGTTCCGGTAGTTTGAGATGTTCTTCACGCGCGGTGGCATGACGTCTTCCGAAATGCGGCGCCACGAACTGACCTTCGCCGTCTGCGTCAAGCCTGTCTTGAGGTGCGTCGCCATCGGATGCGTGTTGATCAAGAGTGACGACTCGGCCCCGATCTGGGCGAATCGTTTGCCTCCCGTTTCCGCCGCATAGGCCAATGGACGGATGTAGGTATCTTCACGTGTCTTGTTGGCCTGGAGCAGGTAGATAATCGCGTCGGTCCATTCTTCGATGGTCTGTTCCTGCTTGAGCCGCACCAGCTTCATCGACTGCTCGAGCCGCTCCAGATGCTCCTGCAATCGGAAAATGTACAGCTCGTTGTCGTCACCCACATAGGCGCGAATGCCTTCGAACACCGCGCCGACAGTAGACCACCCCAGTTCCGTGACGTGGACGGTGCATTCGTTCCAGGGGCGGCGCTCGCCGTCCCACCAGAGAAAATCGGGATGCCGTTGCTCGTTCGTCACATGATTCTCCGCATCTGCTGATGACCACGCCGCCCCTGCGACGAGTGAGGTCCATCATGACTGGAGTATCCCATGTCGCAAGTGCTAATTGATGAGTGGCTCGACCAGCGAAATCACCCGCAATGGCAAGCCAGGGTGGCCCAGTTGGCCACCCTGGCTTACGGCGAACGTCTTGAACCACGTTCTGTGATGACGGTTACTCCGCCGGTCGCCCTTCAACTCTTACCGTCGAGATCATGCGGTAGTAGATGTTCGTCGTCGGCACGGTGAAGCCTTGGCGGTTCACCGCCACGTCCTTGACCCAGGGCTTGAAGGCATACTGGTCCACCCGGTACACGACGGGGATGTACCCAACGTCTTCCTGAATGATCCTCTCGGCTTGCTTGTAGACCTCGAGCCGTGCTTCTGGATCGGGAACAGACTTGCCCTGGTTTACCAGATCGTCGAACTCGGCGTTCGACCACGCCTGCCTCTTCCCGGATGCCTTCTGGCTGTAGTACATGTCTCCGTAGCCATTGTTCGGATCCGGATAGTCATACCACCATCGGATCCAGACGAGCTGAAACTCGTTCTTGAAGAGCTCGGGACGCCAGGACGCCTCCGGCCAGACCTGAATGTTGACATTCATGCCCAGATTCTCCTGAAGCTGGGCCACAATGTCGTTGGCCATCAGATCGGAGTTGTACGACTCCTCCTGGCCGCGCATGTGCATCGTGATCTCTGGCCAGTTCTGGCCGCCCTCGTAGGGAGTGCCAACGAGCTGCTCCATGGCCAGGGCCGGATCGAACGCCTGGATCGCGTTGATCTCAGGATCTTCGATGAATCCAAACACGCCCGTCGGCACCATGCAATACGCTTCTGTCGCCAGGCCATTGGTGAGCTCGACCAGCCGGGACCGGTCGATGGCGTGGCTCAGGGCGCGCCGCACCTTCAGACCAACCTCATCGTTCTGGAACGGTTCCATTCCGTTCGACGGAACCAACATCCAGATGCCGGGATAGACGTACTTGCGAAGCTGCTCGGAGAGCTCGGGGTCTTCCTGGTAGCGTGTTAGGTTGGCCGCCGGGATATTCACCCAGTCAAGCCGCTGAATGCCCTCGCCCCGTTCGAATGCGAGGACCGAAGATTCGGCTGGGATAATCGGATCATATACCTTCTTGAACGAGATATTCTCGTAGTTCCAGTACCCCTCGTTCGGCGAAAGCTCGACGACCACGTCGTGTTCCCAGCGGTCCAGCTTGTATGGTCCATTTGACCACAGCGGGACATCGCCGGAAGCCCAGACGTCAGAACCGTACTCTTCAACCGCCCACTGAGGAGAAGGCACAGATGCATAGTAGCCCACCACCTGTGGGAAGTAAGATCGTGGTCCCTCCATCGTCACTTCGAGCGTCCAGTCGTCAAGGGCCTTGACGCCGAGATCTTCCGCGGTGATCCCGTCCTCGCCGAGGTTGTACTTTTCGGCGTTCTTGACATCAAAGAGGAAGCCGGCGTAGGCGGCCGCGTTGGCCGGGTTGAGCTGGCGCTCCCAGGAGAAGACAAAGTCCTGCGCGGTGACCGGCCGGGTATCGGTGCCGTTCGTCCACCCGATATTGTCCGGCCGAATGTTGAACGTCCAGACGGAGGCATCCTCGTTTGGGGTAAACGTCTCAGCCCAGTCCGGAATTGCATTCAAATCGGCATCAAAGGTCAGCAGCCCGGCGGCCACTTCCTCCTCCGCGTTACAGTAGAGGTTCAGGTTCCAGTCGAATGAAACCGGATCGTCCTCCATGTTGAAGTGGTAGAAGACTTCGTCGGGAGCAAGTTCCTGACGGCGAATGGCGCGGCGCGGCGCGGCAGCAGCACCGGGCCCGACATACTTCTCCATGCCTGCCGTCGTCGCGGTGCCCGCGGCAGCGGCGGCCGCGATCTTCATGAAATTGCGCCGGCTCATGCCAAGGCTCTTGAAGCGCTTGGCAAGAATCCGGAGTTGATCATCCTGTCGCTGTCGACGTCCCATACGTGTTCCCTTTCGTACTCGCCGAGGTTCTGGCTCCCCGGCCGGGAAAAGCCGCGAGCAGCAACGTCGCATGCCCGCGCGTTTGGCGCCTAAACGGACGCCCTCTGCCCTCCTTTCGCCTGGAGAACCGTTCGGGCTGGGCGGCTCCCGTTTCTCGGTTCCGAAATCTCACCCAATGATCGCGGCGTTCGCGCCGCCAGAAAGGAGTGAACCGAGCAAAAGTGCATCAGCTCTTGTTCCCCTTCGGATCGAGCGCATCGCGCAATCCGTCGCCAAGGAACGAGAAGCCCAGCATCGTCAGGCCGATCGCCACGACCGGGAAGAGGAGCATGTGCGGGTCAGTTTCGATATATCCCGGCTTGCTTCCTTCTGCCACCATCTGCCCCCAGCTTGCCTGTGGCGGCCGAATGCCGACCCCGACAAAGCTCAAGGCAGCCTCGGTGAAGATGGCCGTTGGGATCCCGAACGTCAGCGCGATGATGATCGGCGTCAGGCTGTTGGGCAGCATATGCTTGCGAATGATGTACCCGCCGCTGGCCCCGGCCACCTGAGCCGCGCTGACATATTCCTGTTCACGGAGAGAGAGGAACTGGCCGCGGACCAGGCGGGCTTCGGTGACCCACCCGACCAGGCCGATGGCGAGAAAGATATTGAGCAGGCCCGGACCCCACCAGTTGACGAACAAGAGCACCATCAGGAGCTGTGGAATCGCATAGATGACGTCAACCATTCGCATCAAGACATTGTCGGTGGCGCCGCCAAAGTATCCCGCAATGGCGCCGAGTGGAATACCGATAAGCAGGACGATGATCTGCGACAGCACGCCGACGACGAGCGACACCTGCGCCCCATAGACCATTCGGCTGAAGATGTCGCGCCCGTTCGCGTCGAGCCCCATCGGCCACTGCCACGAGGGTGGATAGCGGGCGAGCCGGAAGTCGACGACCTCGGCCTGGCCATAGGGCGCGATGACCGAAGCGAAGATGGCGACGAGCGAGAAGAAGACGACGATGCACAGGCCGATGACGGCGAGTTTGTTGCGCATCAGGCGTCGCCAGGCATCACCCCAGAGGCTGCGCTGCTTTCTGGCCGTCAGCTCTCCCCCCAACTGTTTCGTTGGGGTCAGCGCCTGCCCTGGTAGCTCGGCCTCGTCGATCATTTCCTCGACTTCCCAAGTGGGAGCGGGAAACGCCGTGTCGGTGTCGCGCAGCGTCAAGTCCAGTGGCTGGTACGGCTGGCTCTGCGGTTGAGATCGCGCCATCCGGGTTACCTCGGGTGGACCGTCAGACCACCAGAATGCGAGCGAGAAGCTTCGGCGCCTCTCGCTCAGTAACGAATCCGCGGGTCGATCATCCCGTAGATAAGGTCGACTAAGAGGTTCATTGCCGCCAGGAAAACGCCATAGAGCAGCACGACGGCGAGAATCATCGTCTGATCCTTCACCTGCATGCTGGTCACGAAGAATTTGCCCATGCCGGGGATATTGAACACCTGCTCGACAAAGAACGAGCCTGTGCCAACGGCCGCGAAAATGGGACCAATGAGGGTAACGACTGGAATGAGGGCATTCTTGAGCACGTGCTTTGAGACAACGCCCTGGTCAGTCAACCCTTTGGCCCGAGCCGTCCGCACGAAGTCAGATCGGATGACCTCGATCATGCTCGACCGTGTATATCGCGCGAGCGTTGCCAGCGGCGCGGCCCCGAGCGCGATGGTCGGGAGAATCCAGTCCTGCGGCCGCTCCCAGCCACCGACGCGAAAGCCGAGATCGACCCCGCGATCGGGGAGCCAGACCGCGAAGAGCAGTATGAGGAGGAACCCCATGACGAAGCTCGGCATGCTGTAAAACAGGACAGCGAGCGTAATTGAGAGATAGTCGATCCAGCCATTCTGGTTGACTGCCGCCAGGATCCCGAGAGTCATCCCCACGGCGACGGCGAATATCGTGGCCATGGCGCCGAGGTGGAGCGAAATGGGGAAGGTGCGGCTGATGATGTCGTTCACGGTTTGGGGCCGCGCGTTGTAGGAAATACCGAAGTCGAGGTGGAGCGCATTCCAGACATAGCGAACAAACTGTTCGGGCATGGGTTTGTCGAGGCCGTACAGTGCCTCAAGGCGCGCGATATCTTCGGGCCGCTGCTTGTCGCTCACATCGAACGGGCTGCCAGGGGTCAACTGCATGATGACGAAGGTGACCGCGGCCATGGCCAGCAGCGTCGGGACGAACCAGAAAATCCGGTTCAGCGCGAATCTGAGCATTCAGGATCAGACCTCCTCGCGGAGTCATCGCCCTGATATCACGTGGCTGACCGCGCAGAAATCCAGTATCACGAATTGCGGCGCCGGAGACGCCCTGGCCGGCCGTCATCCACTCGATGCAATACGCTCATAGCCTGGAGTCCGCAGGTCCATGCCGCATTTCAGGATTACGCGACATTAGCACCGGCGTTTTGCAGGTGTCAAGACATGAAGGAACTCCCAATGCCTCGACGTTCACGAGCCGGAATGCCGCGCCGGAACGAACATGCCGCACCCACTCGCGAGAGCCGCCTGGTTCATCCCGGCCTCCATTCCTGGCTAGAGAATGTACGAGCTCAGGTCTTCGTCGGCCGCAACTTCGCCGATTCGCTCGACGACGAACGCGGCATCGATGGTGATCCGCTCGCCACTCCGTTCCGGGGCCTCGAAGGAAATGTCTTCGATCACCCGCTCGATGATCGTGTGCAGGCGGCGCGCCCCAATATCCTCAGTCGTGGCGTTCACGGCCGTCGCCAGGTGCGCGATCTCGCGGAGGGCATCGTCGGTGAACGTCAGCTCCACGCCTTCTGTGGCTAACAACGCGACACTCTGCTTGGTTAGCGCATTTTCCGGCTCGGTCAATATCGCCAGCAAATCCTCTTCACTGAGGCTCTGCAGTTCGACCCGGATCGGGAATCGGCCCTGGAGCTCGGGGATCAGATCAGCCGGCCGCACATTGTGAAACGAACCAGCCGCGATGAAGAGGATGTGGTCCGTCCGTACTGGCCCGTAGCGCGTTATCACCACGGAACCTTCGACGATCGGCAGCAGATCGCGCTGGACCCCGGCGCCGGACACCTCGCCCGAGTACTCGCCGTCCATGTTGATGGTCTTGTCGATCTCGTCGATGAAGACGACGCCCGCTTCCTCAACACGCCGAACGGCTGAATCGAAGACGGAATCCCAGTCGATCAACCGGTCCTGCTCCTGCTGCGCGAGAATGCGGCGGGCCTCGCGAACCGAGACTCGCCTTCTTGCATGGCGCGGAACTGGCGCGTAGCCATCGAGGAAGTCCTGAAACGACTCGTAGAGGTCGTCTGGGGACATGGGCCCAAAATCGTCTGGCATCGGGTCGCTGTATCGCGGATCGAGCTCGATCTCGATCGTCTCATCCTCGAGCGCCTCCTCATTAAGGAGCGCCCGGATCCGATCCTGGTCCCGCTCGCGCCGGCGTTCCTCGGCCGCGCTCACCCGACGTTGTCCGGTCGGAACGTTCAGGTAGCCGCTCGCTCCCGGTTCGCTTCGTCCCCTGGCAAGCAACTGCTCGGAGAGCATATCGATCAGCCGCTGCCGCGCCGCGAGGTCGGCTTGCTCTTTGACTTGCTCGAGCCGCCGGCCATAGAGGGTGTCGATTGAGACTTCAACCAGATCGCGAACGATTGATTCGACGTCGCGCCCAACATAGCCGACTTCAGTGAAGCGGGTCGCTTCGACCTTGACGAAAGGCGCATCGACCAGCTTGGCCACCCTGCGAGCGATCTCGGTCTTTCCGACCCCGGTCGGACCCATCATCAGGATGTTCTTCGGCACCACTTCGCCACGCAACTCTTCGGGCAGGAGCTGCCGCCGATAGCGGTTTCGCAGGGCCACGGCCACGGCTCGCTTGGCATCTGCCTGACCAACGATGTACCTGTCGAGCTCAGCAACAATTTGCGCGGGCGTCAGGTTTTCCATCACCGGCGCTTCATTTGACTCCTCGGTAGCTCCACGTATCGGCGCAGGAGGAGTCACGAGGCGAGGTTGAGCTTCCGCCACTACGCTTCCTCCTCGGGCGCGGCATCCGCAAACGCGCCATCCTCTCGCTGCTCCGCGGCATCCTCGAATTCTGCTGAGACAGTCTCAATGGTGAATCGGTCGTTCGTGAAAATGCAGAGTTCCGCCGCGACCAGCATCGCCGATTCGACGATCTCTCGCGCCGAGAGGTCCGTATGCGAGATCAACGCCTTTGCCGCTGCCGTTGCGTATGGAGCGCCTGAGCCAATTGCCACGATGCCGTCATCAGGTTCGATGACGTCGCCCTCGCCTGACAGGACGAGGATCGACTCCCCATCCCCAACAATGAGCTGCGCCTCGAGGCGGCGCAGGTAGCGGTCTGTGCGCCACTCCTTCGCCAGCTCCACCGCGGCGCGCCGCAAATTGCCATCCGCGCCCTTCAATTGGGTTTCGAACTTGGCGAAGAGGGTCAGCGCGTCGGCGACCGCGCCTGCAAAACCAGCGATGACTGTTCCGTCAGCAAGTGGCCGAATCTTCCGGGCGCCATGCTTGAGCACGACGTCGCCAATGGTGACCTGGCCGTCGCCAGCCATGGCAACCGTATCGCCCCGTTTCACGCCGAGAATCGTGGTGGCGTGCATCGGCTCGCGATACGGACGAGCAGTCAACCGTCCGCTATGGCGTGTCATGGTGTTGTGATTCCTGTCGGCCCGTTCCGTGGGCACGGCGCGGCGCTTCGCGAGTGCGAAACGCCACACGATTTCCAGCGCGATAGTGTAGCTGAGCGCTCGGCGCTATCCAGCCTTGGCCAACTCCGCGCCGCGCTCCACAATGACACCGCACGCGGGGCATTTTTCCTGCCCCCGGCGCCCCGCCTCGACCAGATAGGCGTTGCCACAATGGGGACATGGCCGCGCGATCGGCTTGTTCCACGAAACGAAATCACAGGCCGGGTACCGCTCGCAGCCAAAGAAGGTGCGTCCCTTCTTGGATCGGCGCTCGACGACCTCCCCTTCACCACAGGTCGGGCAGGTCACCCCGGTTCGCGTCAGCAGCGGGCGCGCATTCCGGCAATCGGGGAAGCCGCTGCAGGCCATGAACTTGCCGTACTTGCCAAGTTTGATGACCATTGGCCGGCCGCACTGTTCGCAATCTTCGCCAGCGGGCTCATCCTTTAGCCGGACACGTTCCATGGTCTGCTCGGCCTTGGCAAGAGTCTCGACAAATGGACTGTAGAACTCGTGCAGCGTCGGCACCCAGGCGCGGTCTCCCGAGGCAATCTCGTCGAGCTCCTCCTCCATCTGCGAGGTGAAGCCGACATCGAAGACGCTCGGGAAGTGCTCTACAAGGAGATCGTTGACAATCAGGCCAAGCTCCGTGGCCATAAGCCGCTTTTGTTCGCTGGCAACGTAACCACGAGCGGCAAGCGTCGCAACGGTCGGCGCATAGGTGCTGGGACGGCCAATCCCTTGCTCTTCAAGCGCCTTGACGAGCGACGCCTCGGTGTAGCGGGGAGGCGGCTGCGTGAAGTGCTGCTCAGGCAGAAGCTGCAGGAGATCGAGATTCTCGCCCGATGCAAGAGCAGGCAGCGCTCCCTTCTCCAGCTCGTCCTCCTCGTCGCCGTCGTCACGGCCAACCTGATAGACCGCCATGTATCCGGGAAACTTGACGACCGACCCGGTCGCCCGGAAGAGAAACGGCGCGTTGTCTGGCGTTGCAATCTCCTCCGGGCGGCCAGCCGCGACGTCGACGCCAGTCTGGTCCAGGATCGCCGGGCGCATTTGTGATGCAATGAACCGCTGCCAGATCAACTGGTAGAGCCGGAACTGCTGCGAAGAGAGAAATGGCTTGACGCTTGCAGGGTCACGGTGAGGCGACGTTGGCCGAATCGCCTCGTGCGCCTCTTGTGCCCCCTTCGACTTGCGGGCGTAAACCGGCGACCGCTCCGGCAGGTAGTCCTGACCATAGCGCCGGGAGATCTCATCGCGCGCGGCCATCTGCGCGGAGGGCGCCACGTTCGTGGAGTCTGTCCGCATATAGGTGATCAGCCCCTGCGTTCCCTGAGCCCCGAGATCGACGCCCTCATAGAGCTCCTGGGCGAGCTGCATGGTTCGGCGCACGCCGAGGCCGACTTTCCGCGAGGCCTCCTGTTGCAGGGTGCTCGTGGTAAATGGCGCGGCCGGGCGGCGCTGGACTTCCTTCTTGCTGACATCGGCGACGCGGTAGTGCGCGCCATCGAGCGCCTTCAGGATCGCCGTGGCCTGCTCTTCATTGTCGATCGAGACCTTCTGACCCTTGATCCGTTGCAATGCCGCTTTGAAGATGTCCTTCTTGCCTGGCGCGGCTCCGGTCTGTTTGGCCAGCTCGGCATCGATCGTCCAGTATTCGACCGGCACGAAGGCCTCGATCTCGCGTTCCCGCTCGACGATGATGCGCAATGCCGCCGTCTGCACCCGACCCGCCGAGAGGCCGCGCTTGACCTTCTTCCAGAGGAGCGGGCTGACCTTGTATCCCACCAGCCGGTCGAGGACGCGCCTCGCTTGCTGTGCGTCGACAAGATCCGGGTCGATGCCGCGCGGGGAGGCCATCGCCTCTTTCACCGCCTCGGGCGTGATTTCGTAGAACACGACGCGGTGAACTGGCTTGGCCTCCGCGCCGGTTGCGTGCACGAGGTGCCAGGCGATGGCCTCGCCTTCTCGGTCGGGGTCGGTCGCCAGGTAGATTTCCCGCGCTCCCTGGACGCTCGCTTTCAGCTCCTTGATGAGTTTGGTCTTGTCCCGCGGCACCAGGTACGTCGGCGCGAAATCGGCGTCGACGTCGACCCCCAGCGTGCTCTTGGGCAGGTCGCGCACGTGGCCCATCGAGGCCTTGACCGTGTAGCCACTGCCAAGATACTTGCTGATCGTGCGCGCTTTTGTCGGGGATTCCACGATCACCAGTTTGCCCCGGCCAACGCCGGTCGAGGCGGCTGGTTTCTTCGCGGTGGACTTTGGCTTCTTGTTCGTTTTCGCCAGCGATGACGTTGTTGACGTCTTGCTGGCGGCTCGCCGCGGCTTGGCGGCAGTCGTTTCAGACATCGAGATATCCATCTCCGTGACGTACCAGTGTGGGTCTCGCGGCGATCAGGCGCGACCAATGCGGAATGGACGGCGCCGCGAACGGGGCGCAACCTTAGACATCGCCCGCGGGGCGTGTCAACCCTTGATTGACCGAGTTTGCGAAATTGACTCCCACCTGTAAATAGGCGTTCCTACCTATCTCTTGACGTAGAACTGGGCGCCGAGGTTCCGAACGAGGCCCCGCAGCTCCATCGTCATGAGCGTCGCGCTCACCTTTTGCGCGGCCTGTCCGGTCGATTCAGCGAGCTCGTCGATGTGCTTGGGTTCTTCCTGGATGGCTCGGTACAACGCCCGCTCATGTTCGTCGAGCGCAAGTTGGCTCTGCACGGCCAGCGCGGTGGACTTTGATCCCAGATTGAGATCCTCGAGGATGTCCTCGCTCCCCCGGACGAGGCGCGCGCCATCGCGCAGGAGTGCGTTCGAACCTTCACTGTTGGAGGCCAGAACACTTCCGGGCACCACAAAAACATCTCTACCCTGGTCGGCCGCAAACGTCGCGGTGATCAACGCGCCACTCCGCGCGGGCGCTTCGACCACGACAACGCCAAGGGACAAGCCAGAGATGATGCGGTTCCGGGCCGGAAAGTTCTGCGCATCCGGCTTCGCATCAGGGGGTTGCTCGGACACCACTGCTCCGGCTTCGACGATCCGCTGGGCCAGCACTCGATGCTCGGACGGATAGATCACATCCACACCGGATCCGAGGACCGCGATGGTCCGTCCTCCGGCGCTGAGCGCCGCCGCGTGTGCGACCGCGTGCCGCGTCGACGCCGCGGGCCAACCCGGAGACGACCGTGACACCAGCCTGAGCAAGCCCGGCAGCGATGCTCCCGGTCACCTCCCTGCCGTAGGGCGACGCCCCGCGAGTTCCAACGATGCCAACCGCAACGTCGTCCGGGGCCGCAATCTCCCCGCGGCAGTAGAGGACGGATGGGCGGCCGGGCGCCTCCGCGAGCAACCGGGGATACGACGGGTGGGCTGGATGGAGAACGCGGATGCCTCTGGCTTCGATTCGTTCAAGCTCTTTCAGCGGATCGACTCGCCCGCGCGCCTCAACGAGCTCGGCGAGAGGTCTGGCGTCCAGAACGGCGCGCAGGTCGCCCCGCGACGCGGCCCACGCCACGCGGAGGCTACCGAACCTGGAGAGCAGACGCTCGATCCTGGCAGGACCGATGTGCGGGACTCGCGAAATCGCCAGCCAGAATGGCGTGTCCGCTTCGCGTTCCACGCCGATGTCCCCAGCTTCGTGCAACGAGTCAGTCACCGTCTCCCCTGTCGCTTCGGCTTGCGTATCGGCGATTGTACGAGCCAGCGCCGGTCGTCGCGTAATTCATTGCCCACTTTTTCGTCCGCTCCGATAGAATGGATCGTCGATTGGCCGGGTCGCTATGGATGGCCCCGGCGGTAAGCGCGTACGTCGAGCGAGGGACATAATGCGGTTGGACAATCCGGTCAAGGAGAAGCTCCGCAACGGAGAAACGGTCGTTGGCGTCTTTATCCCCATGCCGTCGCCGGACATAGTGGAAATCGCCGCCCTTGCCGGATTCGACTTCGCATTGCTCGATGCTGAGCACGGACGCATTTCGCCAGGCGATGCCTATCCCATGGTTCTGGCCGCGGAAGCCAGAGGCATCCCGGCCCTGGTGCGCGTGGGAGAGAACGACCGGCAGGTCATTCTGAAGTATCTCGATATTGGCGTTTCGGGCGTTATGGTGCCGCAGACCAATACGGTTCAACTGGCCCGCGAGGCCGTGCAGTCCATGCGCTACGCTCCCGATGGCTTGCGTGGGCTCGCGGGCGGGCGAACGTTCGATTTTGGGGCCGGCGCGCCGATGACGGAACTTGTCCCGGCCATCAATGAGCGCGTGCTGACCATGGTGCAGTTCGAGCACATTGACGCGCTGGCGAATCTGGACGACATGCTGGCAACGCCAGGTCTCGACGTTATCTTCGTCGGACCCACGGATCTTCATCAGTCAATGGGCTTTGGCGGCCAACTCGGCCATCCCGACGTGGAGGCCGTGATTCAGCAGGTCGTCGACACTGCCAGGGGCCGGGGCGTGGCCGTAGCCACCGTCGCGCCCGACGCCGAGGCCATCAATCGCCGCATCGGACAGGGTTTCCAGATGATCGTGCCGAACGCGCCGGCGCTCCTGATGCGCGCATCGCGCGACCTTCTTGCCGCCATCGATCGGTAGGGAGATGGGCAGTTCGATTTGCGTCCGAAACGCGGCTGAAAGCGACTACGATCTGGTCATCGGCAACGTCAATGGCTGGTGGGGAGGCAGGAGCATGATCGGCATGCTGCCCCGGCTCTTCTTTCAGCATTTTCAGCCATGGACATACGTTGCCGAACAGCACGGTGCGCCAGTCGGGTTTCTGGCCGCGTTTCGCTCGCAATCGGACGAGCGCATTGTCTACTGCCATTTCATCGGCGTGTCGCCGGAAGCGAGAGGTCAGGGCATCGGCGAAACCCTCTATGAGCGATTGTTCGCCGATGCCATCGCCGCGGGCAGTTCCGAAGTCCACGCGATCACCTCGCCACGAAACTCTAGATCGATCGCGTTCCACCAGCGGCTCGGCTTTGAGCCGCTGGCTGGACCGCACGAAGAATCGGGAACTCCGTATACTCCCGACTACGACGGCCCAGGCGAAGCGCGAGTACGGTTCAGGCGGCGCCTGTGATGCAGCGAGCGTGGGCCATCAGGAACGGCAGGCAATTGAGACGGATTCCCTGCTATGGTATTCTGCGGCGCCAACATGTGGACGAAATGCACCGGATTGGAGTTTGGCGATCCGCGATGGGTCATCCCTAGCGGCGGCATTTGCCGCGAGCGGTTGGCTCAGGCGGCACGCGGGTATTGATCGAAACGCTGCGCCGCATGGCCGGCGTCCGAGAGAGGAGCGACCATGGTCGCAAAGCGGAAGCCAAAGGGACACGATCTCTCCAACAATGGCGGAAATGGACGCGGCGGTCCCATCCTTGAAGTCAAGAATCTGAAGACGCAGTTCCAGACCCAGGACGGGACGGTCAAGGCCGTCGATGACGTCTCGTTCTATGTGATGCCCGGCGAGACGCTTGGCGTGGTCGGTGAGTCTGGCTGCGGCAAGAGCATGACGGGCCTTTCCATTATGCGGCTCATCCCGAGCCCGCCTGGAAAGATCGTCGCGGGGGAGATCCTTTTCCAGGGGGACGACATCCTTCGCATGTCGGACGATCAGGTCCGCTCCATTCGTGGCAACGACA
The DNA here is from genome assembly GCA_964434995.1 of uncultured Sphaerobacteraceae bacterium. Lineage (GTDB taxonomy): Bacteria > Chloroflexota > Chloroflexia > Thermomicrobiales > UBA6265 > JACCXM01. The sequence goes on along the minus strand of CAYSXO010000047.1, from coordinate 4,140 downwards.
TCGCGATGATCTTCCAGGATCCGATGACGTCGTTGAACCCGGTTCTCACCATCAACCGCCAGATCAGCGAAGCACTGCAACTACACATGGGCATGAACAAGAGTCAGGCCCGCGGGCGCACGATCGAGCTGCTGCGCATGGTCGGTATCCCGAACGCCGAAGAGCGCGTCGATCAGTATCCGCACCAGTTTTCGGGAGGCATGCGCCAGCGCGTGATGATCGCCATGGCGCTGTCGTGCAACCCCAAACTGCTGATCGCGGATGAGCCGACCACCGCGCTCGACGTCACGATTCAGGCTCAGATTCTCGACCTCATGCGCGTCCTGCAAACGGAACGCGACACGGGGGTCATTCTGGTGACCCACTCGATGGGTGTGGTCGCCGGCATGGCCGACCGCATTCAGGTCATGTATGCCGGTCACATCGTCGAAACCGCGTCCACCGAGGAGATTTTCGCGAACCCGAGGCATCCGTACACGGTCGGTCTGCTCAAGTCGATTCCGCGCCTCGATGCGACGCGCAAGGAGAAGCTCGAGCCTATTCGCGGTCTGCCGCCCGACCTCATCGATCTGCCAGACATGTGCCCCTTCGTTCCCCGGTGCAACTACGCCCGCGAGAAATGCGAGCAGAAGAACCCACCACTCCTGGAAGTGAACAAGGGCCACTGGGCCGCCTGCTGGTTCTGGGAAGAAGTCAGCAAGGACGACAATCAGGACGCGGTCGCCCTGGCGCATGGTCATCCGTTGCCGACAAGCGACGTGGACTACGCCGCGGAGTCGGTCGTGCCGGGCTCGCATGGTGTGCTCGACCCGGACAACCCGCTTCTGCCGTCGGCGCCGCCGAATATCGATACGAACTCCGTCTAGAGGAGGCAAGAGATGTCAGCAACGAGCGCGAATGCCGCCTCCTCGATGCCAGGGAAGGTTCCGGGGGCACAAGTCAGCGCCAATGGCGCGGGCGCGAACGGGAAAGAGGAATCGCTCTTGACCGTGAACAACCTGGTCATGCACTTTCCGCTGACCCGCGGCATCATCTTCCAGAGGAAAGTTGGCGCGGTCCAGGCAGTGGACGGCATTTCGTTCAGCGTCAAGCCGGGAGAAACACTCGGGCTCGTCGGCGAATCAGGCTGCGGCAAGTCGACAACCGGCCGCGCCATTCTTCAGCTCTACAAGCCGACTGAAGGCGAGGTTATCTTCAAAGGGAAGGATCTTACCAAGCTCAATAGTGGCGATATGCGGAAAATGCGCCGCCACCTCCAGATGATCTTTCAGGATCCCTACGCATCGCTCAATCCACGCATGACGGTGGGCAACATCGTCTCCGAGCCGATGCAGATTCACAACCTCGTTCCGAAGAAGGAACGAACACAACGAGTCCAGGAGCTCCTGGAAACCGTCGGACTCAATCCCTACTTTGCCAATCGCTATCCGCACGAGTTCTCGGGCGGCCAACGGCAGCGCATCGGCATCGCCCGGGCGCTCGCGGCGAACCCCGACTTCATCGTCGCGGACGAGCCCGTGTCGGCGCTCGACGTCTCGATTCAGGCCCAGATCGTGAACCTCCTGGAGGACCTGCAGGAAAGGTTTGGGCTGACGTATCTCTTCATCGCACACGACCTTTCTGTTGTGAAGCACATTTCCGATCGCGTAGCGGTCATGTACCTCGGGAAGATCGTCGAGATGGCCGACCGGAACGAGCTGTACAACGACCCGCTGCATCCGTACACCAAGGCTCTCCTTTCGGCCGTCCCGATTCCCGATCCGGTCATCGAGAAGCGGCGCGAGCGGATTATCCTGCCCGGCGACGTGCCCAGCCCAATTAACCCGCCCGCTGGATGCCACTTTCATACCCGCTGCCCCTACGCCATGGAAGTCTGCCGCCAGGTCGATCCAGCCTTTGCCGATCAGGGCAACGGTCACTTTGTGGCCTGCCATCTCTACGCGAACTCCGGCGCCGAGCAAGCCCCAGGCGGCGCGGCGAAGTTCCAGGCGATCTAGCGGCGCGACGCTGACCGGAAGGGCACATGCCAGGTCTGGGTGACCTCGATCCGCGATACATCGCGACGATCGTCATCACGTTCGTCATTGCCATTACGGTCCACGAGTTCATGCATGCGTGGACGGCATGGCGGCTGGGTGACGACACCGCGCGCTTCCTGGGCCGCATCAGCCTTAATCCTGCCGTGCATTTTGACCCTATTGGCGCGTTGATGTTCCTGTTCATCGCGTTGGGCTTCCCCGGCATCGCCTGGGGTAAGCCTGTGCCCGTCAATGATGGCAGGCTCCGGCCGATGGGCCGATTCGGCAGGCAGGGGAGCATGGCGCTCGTTGCGCTCGCCGGCCCATTCTCGAACATCGTCCTCGGCGCGTTTGCAGCCGCGATCCTGCAATTTGCTCGCCTGGGCGGCACTTCTCTTGGCGCATTCGAGCAGTTTCTCTGGATTTTCATGCTGGTGAACTTCAGCCTCGCGGCCTTCAACATGATCCCGCTTCCGCCGCTCGATGGCTCCCGGATCCTGACCGCCGTCCTGCCCCCGTTCTGGCGTCCTGTCCTGGCGCCACTGGAGCGATATGGGATCCTCGTGCTGTTTCTGCTTCTGGTCTTTGGCCGAGGCATCGGCAGTAGTATCCTGGGCGCGATCATCGATCCGGTTCGCGATCTTCTGATCAACCTGTTTGCCTCGGGTCTGTAGACTATCGTGGTTCGAAGCTTCCCAGCTCGCCCCGCGATCAATCCCCGCTGCCGTCCCAACCCCGCGGCCTGGAGCGTCGCTCGATGGTGAGCTCGCGTGTTGCCGCTGCTACGTTGGACGGGTATCAGCTTCGTCTGCCAGTGTTCGAAGGCCCGCTCGATGTCCTGCTGCGCCTGATCGAGCGCGAGCAACTTCCTGTCAGCGACGTTTCGCTGCTGGCAGTTCTTGACCAATTCATGATCTATATTCGGGCGCTCGATACGCCGTCTCCAGACGTCATCGCCGAGTTCGCCACCGTCGCTGGGCGCCTCTCCGTGCTGAAATCGCGTGCCCTCCTGCCGCGGCCGCCGAAAGAGGCTGAAGAAGCGGCCGAGGTCGACCTGGTGCGGCAACTGGAAGAGTACCGAGCACTCAAGCTGGCAGCAGAAATGCTTGCCGAGCGTCACCGGGAAGGGAATGGAGGATTCGGACGCGGCGAAGCGATTGCCACGCCTCCGGCCGGACCACCGAAGCTCGTCCCGCAGCCGCCGGCGACCCTCGCGCGGGCTGTCGCTCGCTGGCTCTCTCGCTTGCCCGAGAAACCGGTGCAGATTGCGAGCCGCCGGGTGGTGACGATTCGGGAGATGATCTCACGCATTTTCACCGCGCTGGATGGTGGGCGTCACACCTCGTTTGGTAGCCTTCGTCGCTCGTGCGAGTGTCGGCAGGACGTCGCGGTCGCATTTCTGGCTATGCTGACATTGATCCGCCGTCAGGCGATTATCGCGACTCAGCCGGAACTTTTCGGCCCCATCGCACTGCGCCGCAACACGTCATT
>CAYSXO010000047.1:0-621 GCA_964434995.1 uncultured Sphaerobacteraceae bacterium | reverse complement strand
TTTTCCGAGGCGCGGGTTCAGGCAAGTTCGGCATTTGACGCGGACGTGGATGAAATGAGCGCGAGTCATGGCTGATACCGAGTCGGCGCAGATTCCGATGGAACAGATTCCCATTCCTGTGCCGATCGCGGACTCGGATCTGCCGGCGCTAGTGGAGGCGCTTCTGTTGGTCGCGCCCGATCCTGTCGAGCCGCGTGATCTCGCGCAAGCGGCCGGCGTCGAGGTTGCGGACATCGAGCACGCGCTCTCGGCCATCAATGACGATTCGCGCGGGTGGGTCGTTGTCCGGCACAATGGAACGGTTCAACTTACGTCGTCGCCCCGGTTCGCCAGCCAGGTGCGGGCGTTCCTGCGGCTGGAGCGTGAGGCGCGGCTTTCCGGGGCCGCGCTCGAAACGTTGGCGCTCATCGCCTATCGGCAGCCTGTCACCCGGGCCGAAATCGACGCGCTGCGGGGCGTCGATTCCTCCGGCGTCCTGGCCAAGTTGCATGCGCGCGGTCTGATCGAGATTGTGGGCAGGTTGCCGACGGTCGGCAATCCTCTGCAGTACGCAACGTCGATTGAGTTCCTGCGCCAATTCGGACTCAACTCGCTGGCGGACCTTCCTCCACTCGGGGAGTT
>CAYSXO010000046.1:0-20338 GCA_964434995.1 uncultured Sphaerobacteraceae bacterium | reverse complement strand
GTACTTGTCGCCTTTGCGTTTCCCGGGTTTCCTGGCCGCCGCCTTGTCGGCGCTTGCAATCATGCCGAGAAGCCCTCCGGCAAAGAGACCGAAACCTGAACGGCGCGTTGTTCGAGAGGCGAAAAGCGTGACCCAATGGTCGAAGCGATGGCTTCGCATGGCGATGCCTCTGGAGGGGGGATGGGGCAGCGTTTTGAGGCCGGTCAAAGAGGAGGAAATCTGGCGCCACGAAAACCGGAGCTGCCCTGCGCCATCGGACGCGGCGCCATGATGCCATTCCAACTCGCGACGCTTACCCGCGCTATCAATTCGGTGACAGGCTGTTCGTCAATTCGACGACATGACGCGGATCCAGGAGAGGTGCTTCAGGCCGTGGCGCGGGCAATCAAGAAATGAAAATCGACGACGACCTCGCCGTCGACGGTGACATCGCGTAGCGGGTCCGCCATCTCCGTCTCGATCGCCGCGATCAGCTCCCGTCGCTCGTTGGGCGCGAGCGCCTGCATGGCCGGGATCGCCGCCGTATCGAGCTCGATCTCGCCAGCCAGGAATGCTTCAGGGGGCCCCATGTACGCCGTCAGCGACACTGGCTCGATGCTGGCGTCGCGGAAACCCGCCCGCGAAAGCGCATCCGCCAGAGCGTCGGTGTTGCCCAGCGCGAAGATCGACGCGACCGCCGGGGTTGCCAGTCTCCGGACGACTGCCTCATTCAAGGCCACATAGAACGGATGGCGCGTGATCTCCTGAAAGACGCTGAGCGTCATGCGCCCGCCGGGCGTCAGGACCCGGTGCATCTCTGCCAACGCGGCGGCCCTGTCGCTGAAGAACATGAGCGCGAACTGGCAGAGCACCAGGTCGAAGCTCGCGTCGGGGAAAACCAAGCGCTCGGCAGGGCCGTGATGCCAGTCGATCGCGAGCCCTTCGCGGGCCGATGCGGCCCTGGCAACTCGAAGCATTTCCGCGCTCGCATCGAGGCCGGCCACCGATCCCGCCGGGCCGACGCGCGGCGCGGCGCGGCGGGCCACGATGCCGGTGCCGGCGCCGACATCGAGGATCCTCTCCCCCAGCCTGGGGCTGGCGGCCGCCAGCAATCGTTCAGCGGCGGGAGCGAAGAGCGCCGGAACCGCGAAGCGCTCGTAGGCTTCGGCGGGTGTGAGCGGTTGCTGTGCCGCCCGTTGGGGAGCGTCGGAGAGGGAACGCGCGGTCATGGTGGAGGCTCCTTTCGGCAGCGCGGAGTGCGGTGTGTGGCCTGGAGAGCGCGGCGAGAGGCATGCGCTGCAGAGCCATGTTGCGCCCGCGGGAGCGGATCGGCTTCCCTCGTTCCGGCCATGCTGGCTGCCCAGAGGATGGCACGAATCGGCCATGTCGCGCCCGATAGGCGGGGCTATGCTGGTCAGATGAGGTGGTGCTGGGCGGCCCGCGCGACAGCGGCGGCGCGAGAGGGGACAGCGAGCTTGGTGAGAATGTTGGCGACGTGGCGGTGTGCCGTATGCGCGCTGACGCCAAGCGTCGCGCCAATCTCCTTGTCACTTTGGCCGCTTGCGACCAGGCGAAGCACCTCGATCTCTCGCGCGGTCAGTGGTCTTGCTGGTTGGACTTGCGGGAGACTCTGGCTGGGGCGCTCCAGATCTCCGAGCAGCACATGGGCTCGTTCCACCTCGCGCGAGGCGCCGAGGCGCCGCAATGCGTTCAGGGCGGTCTCGATCTCGGCGCGCGCCCTCTCCGCGCGCTCGGCGCGAATCAGTGCCGAGGCCAGTTCGAGCCGGCAGCGCGCCGCCTCGTAGGGCGCTCCAGTGGCTTCGAAGAGATCGATGGCGTCCTCCCAATGGCGGCGCGCCATATCTCCATTGGCGCTGGCTGCAGCCAGCGCGCCCGCGACGGCGCTGGCGATGGCGCGAAAGGCGAGCGTGGCCACGGCGGAGGCAACCTCCTGGAGCTCGGCCAGTGATTGCGCCGCCTGCTCGAGATGACCGAGATCGGCCTGGGCGCGCGCGAGGAGCGCCAACCCTTCCACACGCTCCACGCGATCGCTGGCTGGCATGCCGCGCAGGTAGCGTTCGGCCAGGTCGGCCGCCGAGGCCGGGTCTCCCCGGTCGAGTGCGATCGTTGCCCGTCCGAGCAGCGCCAGCTTGCTTCCCATTGCTCGCAGGGGCAGATTATCGAGACGGTCGAGCAGGGCCAGGGCATCCTCCGTGCGGCCCTGCCGGTGACGCAGATCGGCCAGGCGCGCGATCCCCTCGGCAGCCATTGCCGGAAACGTTGTCGCCAGCTCGCCAGTGGCGGCAGCCAGCTCAGCCTCGGCCTCGTTCCAGGCTCCCCGCCAGATCAGGACCCCCGCGTAGTGCGAGCGGCAATAGGCGAACATGAAGCGGTACGACCAGCGGTCGGCAAGCTGCATCGCCCGCCGGCACCATTGGGCGGCGCGGTCGTAGTCATGCACGCGCTCGCAAGCGCTTATCAGGTAGCAGCAGGTGGTGACGATGGCATCCGGATCGGACATCTCCCCGGCAACCGCTGCCGCTACCGCCTCGTCGAGCAGGCGCATGCCTTCGGTTACATCGCCTTCGCAAACGGTCGCAAACCCGAGTGATGCCTGGGCCAGCATTTCCAGATCGAGCGCGCCGAGCGAGTTGGCAAGTCCGCGCGCCCGCTCGCCAAGCTGCCGGGCTGTTGCCGTGTCGCGAGCGAAGACGGCCACGACATAACTCTCCCAGATGCCGAGCATGGCCTGCTCCGGACAGGGGTCAAGGCCGTCCAGAAGGTGATGCGCGCGTTGGAACCAGCCGCTGGCCACGGCATGCTCGCCGCGCCGCAGGACGTGGTCGGCGGCCAGCACAATGGCCATACGCCCGGCCGCCTGGTCGTTGCCACGCTCGCGATAGAGCCGGTAGGCGCGTTCGCGGGCGTCGAACGTTGCGGGAACGTCGTTGAGCCACCAGGACGACCAGCCAAGACCCTCCAGCGACTCCGCCGTCTCAGCCCATTTCAGCGCCGATGCGAACGCAACCCGCGCGTCTTCCCATGCGCCGCGCTGTAGCGCGGCCCAACCTGAGCGGTTAAGGCGCTCTGCCGCGAGTCGGTCTTGCCCGTTCATCGACACCTGATCCTGGGTGGAGCCGCGAGCGTTGCGCTGGCTCCCGCGCATCGGGATGAAGACCAGGATACGACGTGGAGCGGATCGGCCCGCGCCAGCGCCTTGCGCCGGCATATCACGCTGAAGACCGGCGGCAAGGCAGCGGCCGAACGCGAAAATACGTAATTGTTACGGATGCGTAGCCAGAGGCATTGCTGCACTATGGATTCTGCCGATACGCCCGTGTTGGCAGGTGGAGGCCAACGTGAAAGTGCCACTGGGATGGTTGCTCTCGACTCGCGGCGGGCGTAGCGTGACATGGGTGTAGGAGCGATGCCTGCATCGCCTGGTCTGACCAGCCGCGCACAATCGCGGCGTCAGGCGGCGTTCTCAGTCCTGCCATCGTCCTAGCGCGAGCGTGGGCGGTGCAGGCATCGCTCCTACACGTCACCCCTGCCACTGAGCGTGGCCTCACCTCCCAATCGGTCCCATGTCGCACTTGCACGGCACCCCAGGGATAGAGTTCGGGGTGGAGGATCTCTTCGAGGTGCACTGCCTCCTGCCTTGGCGCAACCCCCACAAGCTGGTGCAGACCGGCGGGCGGACGCCTCTGCCTTTCAGGGTTGGGTCCGTGGAGGTGGCGCTCCATGGATCATAGGGACTGCGCTCACGTGGCATGGGATGAGAGCGCGTTCCCGCGAGAATGCCCTTTGCGCACGAGCAGGGGAATAGGAGCGGCGTGGCACGCGGTATCGGCCGAAAGCCCGCTCCGAGCGATGGAGGACAGCATGGCTCGCCTCGCAACCGACCAGACCGCGCCGACGTGCCGGGTGATTCGCTCAGTGGAGTCCTACCAAGCTAAACAAGGCCCCATCTACGCGGGCGGCATCAGCGCCGAATCGGTCGGCGCGCGGGCAATCTGGCTGGGGATGATCTACATCCCGCCTGGGGGGCGGACCAAAGCGCACTACCACGAGGAGCACGAGACGGCTTTGTATGTCGTGAGTGGCGAGGCCGACCAATGGTACGGTGAGGACCTGAGTCAGCACGAAGTGGTCCGCGCCGGAGACTACCTCTACATCCCGGCGGGCGTCTCGCACGTGGCCGTCAATCGCAGCGAGACCGAGCCACTGATCGTGGTCGGGGCGCGGACGGATCCCAACGAGCAGGAGAGTGTCGTGCTCCAGCCCGAGCTGGACGCCCTGGTGCCCGCCGGGGCGCCGTAAGCGAGAGCTGCGCGGGACGCGATCGCGCCGGTGTCACGACGGAAAACGCTGGGCGAAGAGCCACCTCCCCGCGATAGCTCGTCTGCCGGTGCTGGTCATGCGTACGGCGCCAATGCTTCCCCCTGGCTGGCGAGCGGAGGCACTTGAAGCCGCGCTCCGGTCGTCGCGAGCGCGGCAAGCGCATGGTGCTGGGCAATGAGTCCCGTTTGGAAGAGTCGGGCCGGCCGAAGGGGTTTCAGGCGGCTCCGGGAGGTGATCCTGGCCGCCCCTCACTTTGTGGTACACCCCACGTGTCAATTCGTGGAGACGCGTAGGTAGGTTCTCGTTGTCCCGTTCAGGACTCGATCAGCGCATCGTCGTCGCGGCCGTCTATGTCGCGTCGATGCTGATGAACACCCTCGATTCGACCATGGTCGTCGTCGCGCTAGCGACCCTTGGCCGGGAGTTCAACGTTCCAGCGGTCACCACCGAGGCGGTCGTCATCGCCTACCTGGTCAGCCTGGCCGTCTTCATCCCGACCTCTGGCTGGTTGGGCGACCGATTTGGCGCCAAACGGATCTTCCTGATCGCGTTGGCTATCTTCGTCGGCGCCTCGGTTCTCTGCGGCCTTGCCCAGACCTTGCCGCAACTGGTCGCCTTCCGGGTGCTGCAGGGCGCCGGGGGCGGGCTGATGACGCCGGTCGGCATGGCGATGCTCTTTCGCACCTTCCCGCCGCGAGAGCGCGTGGCGGTGGGCCGCGTGCTGATGTTCGCCACCATCCTCGGGCCTGCCTCTGGCCCACTGATCGGCGGGCTGCTGATCGAACAGCTCTCCTGGCGATGGACGTTCTTCGTCAATCTTCCTGTTGGGCTGATTGCCTTTCTGGTCGGCCTCCTCTTTTTGCACGAGCACCGCGAGCCGGAACCGGGACGATTCGACATCCCCGGTTTCATCCTCGCAGGGGTAGGGCTCGGCCTCTCGATGTACGCGCTCAGCGAGGGCCCCGCCCAGGGCTGGACCTCGCCACGCATTCTGGCGACCGGTCTGGGCGGGCTGTTGCTGCTCATCGCATTCGTACGGGTCGAGCTTCGCGTGCCAGAACCAATGGTCGACCTGGGACTTCTGCAAAACGATCTGTTCCGCAACACGCAGATCGTCGCGTTCTTCGCCACCGGCGGCTTTATGGGTGTCCTCTTCCTGATTCCTCTCTTTCTGCAGGAAGTGCAGGGCGCCTCGCCGCTGGAGTCCGGCCTGACCACCTTCCCTGAAGCCCTCGGCGTCGTCACCTCGACCCAGATCGTGGCCCGCCTCTATCCGCGCATCGGCCCGCGCCGCTTGATGGCAGGTGGGCTCGTGGGCCTGACGGCGGCCATCCTGCTCATGGCGATGTTTGGGCTGACAGGTGATCCCTGGCTGGTGCGCGTGCTGATGTTTCTGGTCGGCTTCTGCATGGCGTACGTCTTCCTCCCGAACCAGGCCGCCAGCCTGGCCACGATCTCCCGGGCGAAGACTGGCCGCGCGACAACGATCTCCAACGTCCAGCGCCAGGTCGGAGCCGCGTTGGGCGTCGCCGCGCTCAGCACCGTGGTGGGAGCTGTCGCCGCCGCGCCGACCGACCCGACTCCCTACCGCATCGCCCTGATCGCCGCTGCCTGTTTCGCGCTCGCCGGCGCGGTCTCTGCCTTGAACATCCCGGATGAGGAGGCAGCGGAGACGATGCGCCCGCGCGAGCGGGCGCCAGAGCCGGAGTTGCAGGCGGTCGAAGTGGGATAGCCGCGTTCGCTATCCGCCAAGCGTCTCTGCCAGCACCCGCGTCAGCCCGGCGCGGATAGCCGGGTTTGCCGCGATGACCATGAAGGCATACTCGCTGCCGGCGCGGTAGAAGAGCAGGAAGTAGACCGGCTGATTTGGCAGGGCGAAGAGCCCTGGCGGGAAGACGCGCCAGAACTCGCGAACTGCCGGCGTGCCATTGGCGCCAGAGCCGCTTGTCGTCACGGTATGGCCCGACGGGTCGCCCCAGCGATCGCGTTGCAGGGCCGCGACCAAAGCATCGGCATCATCGCTGGGCGAAACGACGAGGGCGACGATCATGCCGAAGTCCGGCTGCCCGGACTCCTCATTGGCGAGATAGATGGCGGTCGCGCTGTCGCCGCTGGTCTGCACTTCACGGCGCGCCAGCCCGGCGACCTCCTCCGGCAATCCAGTCAGGAGATCGGCGAGCGCCTCGGGTTGCAGCCCGGCCGGGAGGTCGATGCGCTCGATCCCGGCCGGCGTGTCCACCTCAGCCCCAGGTGTTGCATCGGGCGCGGTCATTTCGGGAGGTATGGACGCAGCTCCTCCAGGTTGAACAGACCGGCCGGTTGCGCTTTCGTCGGCATCATCTTCAGGATCTCGCCAAACCCCTGGTTGTAGAGCCCCCAGATGCGCCGCAGCTCGACAACCGGATCGGGGTGGTCATCAACCCGGATGTCGATCATCGGATAGTCCTCGACGTCCATCACCTTCAGCGCCGCCGATTGCCGCCCTCGCTTGTCTCCGCCCGCGGCCTGGCCCGCTTCCAGGGCACGAACCAGCCGCTCCGCGAAGGGCTGATCAGCGTTCGCCTCGTAGGTGGCCGCCATGGCGGCGATCGTCTCCTCGCCAACCAGCATGTTTCCTGCCACGGCATAGCCGTCGCCCGTCAGGTGGCCGCACCAGGGGACACAATCGCTCCCGGTGTAGGAGGCGCTATTCCCCTGGCTGTCGACAACGCTGAGCTGGCGCAGACTATGGCCCGGGTCCTCGTTGACCAGCCGGTCGCGCACCGCGGCCGCATCCATCCCCTCGGCGAGGTAGTCGAGACCATGCAGGCCGAGGTACGGATTGACGAACGACTGCGTGGCAATCGCGCCCACTCCTGCCCGCGGAAAGGGGCAGAGTTGCCCGACGCAGAGCAACTTCGTGCTCACGGCCACCCCAACCTGGCCTGTGTTTGGACAGCGGGCGGCTATCGAAAAGGTCATTTGGTGGGCTCCTTGCTCGAAACAGTCATCCCCGCTCCCAGGAAGGTCCTCACCCCCTGACCCCCTCTCCGGCTCGACGGGAGAGGGAGAACGCTGCCCGCAGCGTCGTACAGGAATGGCAACCTGCCTGGCGGCAATGCTCCCCTCACCCATCGCAATGGCTGAGAGGGGAACGTATTGGCACATTCTGCGCCGTTGCCGCGACGACCCTCACCCCACCCCCGCTCCCATGGCGATGGGGCGGGGCCGGGGGTGAGGGCGCCTACTCCCCAATCGAAATCGTCGTGAAGTCAATGACATAGGCCGGATTGGTCACGTACCCCTGCACCGAGTTCTTGAAGGCCATCGGTTGCAGGTCGTTGACCACGAAGATCCAGGGCGCGTCTTCGGTGATCGTTGCCCAGACCTCGGCGTAAATCTCCTTGCGCGCCTCGCGGTCAGGCACGGTCAGCGCCGCCGCCAGCATTTCATCGACCTCCGGATTCGCGTAGTAGCCGATGTTCCAGCCGCCGTCAGCCGGGGTAAAGGCCCCCGAAAGGAGGAAGTTGGCGACGTAGGGATCGCTGGCCATGATCGACTGGTTGCCCATCGTTACGTCGGCGTTGAGCCCCTGCGCCCAGATGCCGAGGTACGACACCCACTCGAACGACTGAATGGCGACCTCGATCCCGACGTCGCGCAGGTTCCCCTGGATGTATTCGTTCATCTGCACCGGAATCATCATCCCGGAGCCGGACTGCGGGATGATCATGTTCGTCTGGAAGCCGTTCTCGTATCCCGCCTCGGCCAGCAGCGCCTTCGCCTTCTCGGGATCGTAGGGGTAGCCGGCAATATCGTCGTTGTATGACCAGTTCGCCGCCGGCATTGGCTGCGTGGCTGGCACCGCTGAGCCGGAGAGGATGTCGTTGGCCAGGCCTTCCTTGTTGACCGCGTAGTTCACCGCCTGCCTGACCCGGACGTCGTCGAAGGGCGGCTCGGTCGTGTTCAGCTGAATGAACCAATAGTGCAGGCTCGGCCCCTGCTCGTAGGTCAGGTTCGGGTTGTCCTTGATCGACGGGATCGAATCGGGCGGCACGACCACGATCATGTCGACCTCGCCGCTCAGGAGCGCGGCGACCCGCGCGGTCGGCTCCGGGATCGGCCGGAAAACGAGCGTCTGCAAGCCCGGCGGCGTCCCCCAGTACTCCTCGTTGCGCTGCAGGACGACGCTGACGCCCTTCTCCCAGCTTTCGAGCCGGAACGGCCCGGTGCCGTAGCTCCCTTCCGCCCATTGCGGGATCGGCACTTCCTGAATGGCCTTCGGGCTCATCACCTTGCCGGCGTAGATGTTCGACAGCTCGACGAAGGCGGCGTTCGGGGCGCCTAGGGTGAAGCGCACGGTCATGTCGTCGACCGCTTCTACGCTGGTCATCCCGGCCAGGAAGAAGCCGGAGGTATTCGTGTCGTCGTAGAACTCGAACTCGGGATCATAGAGCCGGCGATAGGACATAACGACAGCATCGGCATTGAAATCCGCGCCATCATGGAACTTCACGTCCGGCCGCAGGTTGAAGGTGTAGGTCAGGCCGTCCTCGGAGACGCCGCCGTTCTCGACGGTCGGCACTTCCGTCGCCAGGTGCGGGATCAGCTCGACCGTGCCAGGGTCGTACTTGACCAGCCCTTCCAGAACATTGATGTTGACGCGCGTCGTTGCCAGCGCCCCGGCATGACCGGGATCGAAGCCCTCGATGTCCGTTTCGGTACCCACGATCAGAGTCCCGTTGCCGCTGCCCTGCATGCGCAACGCGCGGTTCGCCAGCGCCGCCGGGGCCGCGTCCGCGGGCACGACCCGCGCGGCGAGTGAGGCGGCAACTGGCGCTGCCAGACCGAGCGCGGTCAGCCGCCGCACCATCTCGCGCCGGCTCAACCGGTTGTTCATCAGGATGCGGGCGAATTCTTCGTGCCTCATCAGGGATCCTCCATGCTCGCGACCGGGATGACGCGGCGGGACAGAAACCCGCCATCGTGGCGACCAGAGATCCGGAGCTATTTCGCGTTTCTCCTCCTTCCTCAGAATGACCGTTTCCGGACAATCAGAATCATGCTGCTCACACCCTGAGCGTCGGATCAAGGGCATCGCGCAGCCCATCCCCGAGCAGGTTGAATCCGACGGAGACGGCAAAAATCGCGATGCCTGGCAAGGTGGTGACCCACGGCGCGATCAGCATTGAGTTGCGGCCGTCGTTGGCCATCGAGCCCCAGTCTGGAGTAGGTGGCTGCACACCGAGTCCCAGGAACGAGAGGGCCGACGCGAAGATGATCATCTGCCCCGTCTGCAGCGTGGCGAAGACGATGATCGGCGGCAACGCGTTGCGCATGATGTGCCGCCCGAGGATCGAACCCGTGGTGGCGCCGCTCGCCTCCGCGGCCAGAACGTAGTCGCGCTCCTTCAGCGACAGCACCGAGGCGCGGATCAGACGCGCGAAAGCCGGGATGAAGACGATAGCCAGGGCCATCATCGCGTTCAGCAGGCGCGGGCCGAGGGCGGCAACGATGGCGATGGCCAGCAGGATGGCCGGAAAGGCGAAGAGAATGTCGGCGAAGCGCATGATGATGGCGTCTGCCCAGCCGCCGCGATAGCCAGCAACCAGCCCGGCCAGCAGGCCCAGCACCGCCGCCGCCAGCACTGGCACGGTGGCGACCAGCAGCGCCGTGCGGCTGCCATAGATCAGGCGGCTGAGGATATCGCGGCCATTGCCGTCCGTGCCCAACGGGTGACCCGGCGTGCCGATGGGGGAGAGGCGAATGCTCGAATCCTGGGCGAGCGGATCGTGCGGCGCGATAAGCGGCGCGGCCAATGCCAGAAAGAGGGTGAACAGGACAATCGCCGCCCCGGCCAGCGCGAAGCGGTCCTGCCGGAGCCGCCGCCAGGCGAGGCTCGCCTGGGACTGCGCGCGAGCTGCCGAGCCGAGGCCGGCACTGGCGCGCTCGTCGTCGAATGAAGGGAGCGCGGTGTCCTGACGGGTGCTGTCAGAGCCCCTGGCAGAGAGACCGGGCAATTGCAGCTTGCGATTGGTGGCCATCGGTCCTTTCAATGCCTACGAGTACTTGATGCGCGGATCGACGAAGGCATAGAGCAGATCGGTGATCAGGTTGACGACGACGAAGGCGACCGCCACGATGAGGACGCCCCCCTGCACCAACGGATAGTCGCGAAAGGAAATGGCGTTGTAGAGCGCCAGGCCGACCCCCGGCCAGGAGAAGACGGTCTCGGTCAGGACCGCGCCGCCGAGCAGAAAGCCGAACTGGAAGCTGACGACCGTCAGAATCGGCAGCAGCGCGTTCTTGAGGGCGTGCCGGGTGAGGACGGTCTGCTCGCCCAGTCCCTTGGCGCGGGCCGTCCGCACGTAATCCTGGCGAATGACCTCGAGCATGGAGGAACGCGTGATGCGCGCGGTGATGGCGGCCGATGCCGCGCCGAGGGTGACGGCCGGCAAGAAGAGGTGCCGCAGCAGCGTTGGCAGATCGTGGTCGCCGACGACCGGCCACATCCCGCCGGTCGGAAACCAGCCGAGCCGCAGCGAGAAGATGAGGATCGCCATCAGGCCGAGCCAGAAGGCGGGCATGCTGTTGCCGAAGAGCGCCAGCAACATGCTGACGCGGTCGAAGAGGGAGTACTGCCGGGTGGCGGAGATGATCCCCGCCGGCAGCCCGATCAGGAGCGAGATGAAGGTTGCGGCCGCCGTCAGGACAAGGGTGTTCTGAAAACGCTCGAGGATAAAGGGGAGAACCGCGGTGCGCTGTTGCAGCGAAATGCCGAAGTCGCCATGCAGGACCTGGTTGAGCCAGCGGACATACTGGACGTAGATCGGCTCATTAAGCCCGAGCGCCTCGCGTAGCCTGGAGACGTCTTCCGGCTTCGCGGTGAGGCCGAGCATCGCCTGCGCCACATCGCCGGGGATGAGCTGCATGAGGAGGAAGACGACCAGCGAGATGCCGAAGAGGACTGGGATGAGCCCGGCGAGCCTCTGGAGCACGTACGTCGTCATGCCTCAGCCAACCCTATCTGCATCAACGGACGTGCAACTGATGCGCTATGCATCATGCGTTGCATGGAATCTGGGAAAACTGGCAAGCGGCGAGGGCCTTTGCTGCCGGGACCGCCTGCCGGTGAGGAACACGTCTCTCGGATCGTGACACTGATTATTGCAGATTGCCGCGATCCGGGCCTCACGCTTGAATCTGGCGCTGCATTCAGCGGGAAGCGATCCAGAATGAACCCGCGACGACCAGCCGGGGCTGCCAGTGCGCTCGAGCAGGATGCGCGGCGCGCGCTGTTCGCGCGCCTGCCAGGATCACAAAGAGGGCGCGGCCTCCGATCAGGCGTTGCTCCTCCGGTGGCCGTTCATCCGGAAACCGGGGCGCGAATGTCGTTGAGGGCGTAGAGAGGATCATGTCCTTGCAGGACGCGCACCACATCTTCCGCGCCGCGGATCCGAACATCCTGCCCAGCCTCGGCCGAGGCCCAGGCGATGTGCGGCGTGACGATAATTCGCTCTTCGGCAAAGATCGGATGATCGGGCGGCGCCGGCTCGACCGGCAGCACGTCGATCGCCGCGCCCGCGATCTGCTCCGCCTGCACTGCCGCGATCAGGGCGTCAACGTC
Organism: uncultured Sphaerobacteraceae bacterium; assembly: GCA_964434995.1. GTDB lineage: Bacteria > Chloroflexota > Chloroflexia > Thermomicrobiales > UBA6265 > JACCXM01. The sequence goes on along the minus strand of CAYSXO010000046.1, from coordinate 8,412 downwards.
GACCACCTCGCCTCGTGCGGTGTTGACCAGGAAGGCGGTTGGCCTCATCCGGTCCAGCGCGGCGGCGTCGATGATGTGTCGTGTACTGGCGGTCAGGGGGACATGCAGCGTCAGATAGTCAGACTCGCGGAGCAACGTCTCGAAGTCGACCTTCGTCGCGCCCGCGGCAGCGAAGGCCTCGTCCGCGATAAAGGGGTCATAGGCAATCACGTTTAGCCCGAGGCCGCGTCCCTTGCGCGCGGAGGCGCTACCGATGCGGCCGAGGCCGAGCACGCCCAGCGTTTGTCCCGCCAGGCGGCGAATCGGCGTGTCGGCCATGTAGCGCCAATCGCCGTTGCGGGTGGCGTCGCGGTGCTGGAAAAGCCGCCGGGCCAACGCCAGCGTCAGGGCAATGGCGTGCGACGAAACCTCGTCGATGGAGTAGTCCGGAACGTTGGTCACCCAGATGCCGCGCTCTGTCGCGGCAGGAACGTCGATGGCGTCGACGCCGGTGCCGACGCGGCAGATGATCCTGCATTTGGGCATCTCGTTCATGACCTCAGCGGTAACGACGTGAAGCCCAACCGTCAGCGCGTCGGCATCGCGCAGCACGTCGAGCGACTGCATGAGGTCGAACGCCGGCAGGTCGACGACGTCAACCCCGGCCGCGCCGAAGATGTCGAGCTCGATCGGCGCGGCGTCCCGCCGAGCATGTCCGGTAACGACGGTCGGCATTCGATTCCCACTCCCCTCTTGACCTTCGAGGATTCCTGACCTTGCAGCCTGCAACCGCCCGTTGCTGGCGCGGGCTCAAGGTTCTCCAATGTTCGCGCAAACGCTCTCATGACGCATGGGCTCCGCGTGACCTGGTGGCGAAACGACCCCTGGTTCGCGCGTCAGCCGCCAGGAGCGTTACCGCAACGAGGCAGCGTCCCGAGGAGATCACGGGTGACGGTCTAGTCCGCAACGCGATCGAAGGCGACTTCGAGATGTCTCGGCCCCCGCAAGACCGGGCTGAGGCGGTATGGCGGCGGATCGGTTGCCAGCCGCGGGTTGACGAGCCGGCGCGCCATCTCGGTGAGCGCCTCTTGCGTTTCGACTCTCGCCAGCGGCGCCCCGAAGCAGTAGTGGATGCCGCGCCCGAATCCCAGGTGAGGGTTGTCCGTCCGCCGGGGGTCGAAGCGGTCCGGATCGGCAAAACGGCGTGGATCGCGATTCCCGGAGGCGAGCATCAGCGTTACGGGCACGCCCTTGGGGATCACCGTGCCGCCGATCTCGATCTCGGCCAGGCTTGAGCGGAAATTGAACTGCACGGGCGGCTCGAAACGAAGCAGTTCCTCGACGGTCGTGGTAATGATGGCCGGATCCTGGCGCAACGCCTCGAGCGCTTCGGGATGGCGCAACAAGGTGAGCATCCCGTTCGTGATCAGGTTGACCGTCGTTTCGTGGCCGGCAATGAGGAGCAGGACGGCCGTGCTGATGAGGTCTTCCTCGGCCATCGGCGCGCCAGGGTCGTGGTCCGTGGCCATGGCCGAGAGCAGGTCATCGCCAGGGTTCTTCCGGTGCGCGGCAATCAGCTCCGCCATGTACCTCCGGATTTGCTCGGTCGTCTCCATGATCTGCTGCAAGAACTCGGGCGTGAGAATCGCGGGATCGGGGTTCAGCGTGGCCACCAGTACGTCGGACCAGACACGGAAGCGCGGCTCGTCCTCCGGAGGCACGCCGAGCAGCTCGCAGATGACGGTCACCGGCAGGGGATAGGCGAGGTCATCGACGACGTCGAATGTGGTCTTGCCGCTCTCCTGAAGGGCGTCGAGATGTTCGTTGATGATCTGCTGAATGCGCGGGCGCATCCCTTCGACGCGGCCTGGCGCATCGGGCGGGCCAAAGTGCTTCGTCGCCAGATAGCGCAAGGTATCGTGCCGGGGCGGATCGAGGACGAGAAAGCTGGGATTGCGCGGGGCCACCTCGCCCGACGCGGAAAACCCCGAAATCTGCCGCAGGAACTTTTCATCGGAACTGAGGCGCGGATCGACAAGCAGCGCGTTGATCTCATCGAAGGTGCTGACGACAAAGCCGCCGCCTTCGTGAAACGAAATCGGGGTTTCGCGCAGTTTCGCGTAGAGCGGATAGGGATCGGCCCGGTTGGAAAAGTCGATGACCTGCTGGAAGAGTGACGGCTGGCTCACGATAGCGATCCTTTCGGCCCGGCCGGGACGCGCGCGCCGCTCAGCCGTGAGACCTGGTGTAGTGGGAGACGCGGATCGATCGGCGCGGGGCCCGTGCGCTCCGCGGTCGGCGAGTGCGTTGGCTGATTGCGTGGTGGGAATCCGGCCGGAACTGGCGTCATATCGGCTGGAGGATCAACCCCGCGCCAATCTGGCGGGAACGGCGCGGCGGCCTCGATCATCGCCTCGTACGCGGGCAGCCAGCGCCCGCCATCGAAGGCCACGGCGGCGATTGTCGTGCCGCGCCGTCCGTAGACGGCCACGAACTTGCGGCTCTCCAGCGACCCCTGCGTGACGACCAGCCCATCGGCAGCCGAGGCCACGCCGAGCGACTTGATGTTGATGCCGAACTGGGTTGACCAGAATGCCGGAAGGGCGCGGTGTGGGCGGCGTTGGAACGGTTCCGCCAGCATGTTGAACGCGGCGGTCTCGCCCTGCCGGACGGCGTTGTCCCAGTGCTCGACAGCAATGAGTTGATCGCCATAGAGCGGCAGCGGCCAGCGAGCCACGTCGCCGGCGACGAAGACGTCATCGAGCACAATGCCGTCCTCGTCAAACGCGCGGCAGGAGGCGTCGCAGGCCACGCCGCGCCCATCGGCCGCGAGTCCGGAGCCGCGCAGCCATTCCGTATTGCGGACGGCCCCCAGCGCCGGGACCGCAATTTCGACGTCGAGCGTGCTGCCGTCGGAGAGTTGCGCCCGGCGCAGGTTTCCACCGGCGTCTGCCTCCATCGCCAGCACCGTGACGCCGCAGCGGAGATCGACCCCGTGATCGCGCTGGATCTCGGCGGCGAGAGCGCCAATGACGTCGCCGAGCGCGTTGTCGAGCGGCATGCCGCTGCGCTCAACCAGCGTCACCGGGATGTCCAGTTCGCGGCAGACCGAGGCGATTTCGCAGCCGATGAAGCCGCCGCCAATGACGAGCACCCGGTTCGGGCCGGCGGCCAGGCGTTCTCGCATGCGGCGGGCATCGTCGCGCGTGCGCAGAGCGATCACGCCATCGAGCGCCGCCTCGGCCCGGTTCGGCCAGGGGCGCGCTCGCGTGCCGGTGGCGATGAGAACGCGGTCAAAGCCTATGTGCTGCCCGTCTGCCAGCACGACCACCTTACTGTCCAGATCCAGCCCGGTAGCGGCGGCGCCGAGGCGCCACTCCGCGTTGAGCTCCGCAAAGCGCGGCAGATCCGTACGCTCGGCCGGGAGTCTCCCGGTCAGGACCGCTTTCGAGAGTGGCGGCCGATCGTACGGCTGCTCAGCCTCATTGCCGATCAGGGTCAGGCGGCCAGCAAATCCCTCCGCGCGCAACGTCTCGGCGGCGCGCAGGCCCGCCAGTGACGCGCCGACGATGACCGCGTGGCCATCCCGCGCGAATGCTTCCGTATCCGTGTTCGTGGTGCTCGTCACCTCACCCGTCCTTTCGGGAAGCGACTTCGCTGTCCGGCAGGCCAACGCGAATCGCCTGAACGGGACAGGCGGCGACAGCGCGCATGACCTGATCGTGCAGGGGATCGTCTGGCTCGTAGTCGAACTCCAATGCTTCTTCGCCCTTGAGCCAGAAGACATCTGGCGCGGCAAAGACGCACTGGGCGTAGCCCTGGCAACGGATGAGGTCAACGATCAGCTTCATGCAGGTAATCCTCCGGAGAGAGACGATTTGAAGAGGGACAATCGGGGTTTGACATGGCAACCCGGGAGATCCCCCGGCTGCCATCGCCCTGCCTACGGTACCGCCAAATGGGGATTCCCGCGAGCGTTCCTGGTGCGGAATTGTTCAGGACGCGCGCAGGCCGGCCGAGGGCTGGGCCGCCGTCGGGCTCGTGCGAGGACCATAGAGATGGCAGCGCACCCAATGACCCGGCGCGATCGTCTCGATCCCCGGCATCGCCTGGCGGCAGATGGCCATGACGCGCGGGCAGCGATTCGCGAAGGGGCAGCCAGCCGGGAGGTCGATAAGCGATGGCGCTTCGGAGCGAGTGCGAGCCGATCGCGTTTTCGGCTTTCGCGGGTCGGGAACGGCGGAGAGGAGGAGCCGCGTGTAGGGATGCGCCGGTTGCTCGATCAGGTCGTCGCTTGCCGCGCCTTCGACCATGCGCCCGGCGTACATGACGATCGTCTCGTCCGCGATGTAGCGCGCGCTGGCGATGTCGTGGGTGATGTAGAGGTAGGCGATGCCGCGCTCCTCCTTCAATCGCTCCATCAGATTGAGAATCCCCATCCGGATCGAGACGTCGAGCATGGAGATTGGCTCGTCGGCCAGCATTACCGCCGGTCCTACGGCCAGCGCGCGGGCAAAAGCCACTCGCTGGCGCTGCCCGCCGGAAAGCTCGTGGGGGAACTTCTCGGCGTATTTGGCGGCTGGCGTCAGGCCGACAGCGGTCAGGAGCGCCTCGACTGCTTCCTGGCGCTCCTTGCCCCCGCGGGTCCTGCCGTGGATTTGCAGGGGACGCGACAGGTGGTACCCGATGGTGTGCGTTGGATTGAGCGAGGCAAAGGGGTCCTGAAAGATCATCTGCACCTCGCCGCGATAGGCGAGCGACGCCCCGCGCGGCTCGGCCCGCAGCACGTCGCGCCCCTTCAGCACGATCTCGCCCGCCGAGGGCTGGATCAGCCGCGCGATCAGTCGCGCGGTCGTGCTCTTGCCGCTGCCAGATTCGCCAACGAGAAGCGCTTGCTCAGGCCGCGCACATCGAGGAGCGGCGCGCTCGGTGATATGGCAGAGGCGAGTGGTTCAACCATGCCTTGTCATCTCCGCGTGGTTCATCCCTGGCCCGCTAACCTCCGGCATCGTTACTCGCCTGCCAGCGGCCGATAGAGATGGCAGGCCACAAAGTGACCCGGCGCGGCCTCGCGCAGGGCCGGCTCGACGCGCGTATGGAGCGGCTGCACGAGTGGGCAGCGCGGGTGGAACCGGCATCCCGTGGGCGGGTGCAGCATGTCTGGCGGCGACCCGGGGATGCCTGTCAGTCGTTTTCGTTCGCCGGTTAGCGCGGGGAAGGAGTTCATCAGCCCCTGGGTATAGGGGTGGAGCGGGTCATCGAAGAGCGAGCGCGCATCCGCCATTTCGACGATCTGGCCGGCGTACATGATGGCGATGCGGTCGGAGAACTCGACGAGCAATGAGAGATCGTGGGTGATAAAGAGGATCGAGAAGCCGAACTGCTCTTTCAACTCTTCGATCTGCTGCAGGATCTCCTGCTGCACGACGACATCGAGCGCGGTCGTCGGCTCGTCCATGATCATCAGGGGTGGGTTCAGGGCCAGCGCGATGGCGATGACCGCGCGTTGCCGCATGCCGCCGGAGAGCTGATGGGGAAAGGCGTCCAGGCGGCGCCGGTCGATGCCGACCACGTCGAGCAGGGCGGCGGCGCGCTCCCGCGCTTCGCCTTTCGAGACCGGCTCATGCGCCTGGATGGTGTCGACGATCTGGTTGCCAATGGTCATCACCGGGTTGAGCGCATTCATGGCGCTCTGAAAGACCATCGATACCTCGCGCCAGCGAAAGCGCGCCAGTTCGGCATCGCTCATCGCCAGCACGTCGCGTCCCTGAAAGCGGACCTCGCCGTCACTGATCACCGCCGGCGGGTGCAGGATGCGCGTAATGGCGTGCGCGGCGGTCGATTTGCCGCTGCCCGACTCGCCCGCGAGGCCGAGAACTTCGCCGGGGCGGATGCTGAAGGAGACGCCATCGACGGCGCGCACGGGGCCTTTGCTGGTCAGATACTCGACGCGAAGATCGCGCACATCGAGCAGGGGCGTGGAGTCGTTGCCCGACGCGGTGGAGGCGTGACGACCTGGTGCTGTCGTCATCCGCCCCCACCCCCAGCCCCTCGGACGCCCTCACCCCCTTGCCCCCTCTCCCGTCGAGCCGGGAGAGGGAGAAAAGCAACGTCGAGAGGCAGTCCAGGACGAGAGCTTACCCGGCGGAAACGCTCCTTTCTCCCAGCGCACTCTGACAGGGGGAGGCATGGCGGGAAAGGCGCGTCATGGTCGCCAGCGTTGGCCCACACTCCCCGCCCCTCTCCCGCGCACGGGAGAGGGGCGGGGTGTGGGCCCGCGGCGATGACGAAGATGATCCTTGACCCCCATACCTCCCCTTGTGAGCCAGCGCACTGGGAGAAGGGCTGGGGGTGAGGGCGCACGATCATTTCATCCCTCCGCGTGCCGGATGACCGGCGTGGCCCGCGTGCCGGCGTGGTCGCGCGCCAGCCGCTTGACGATCCCAGTCGACTCGCGCTGGGCGCGCAGGCGGGGATTGGTGATCTCGTCGATGGCGTAGTTGACGAGGGCGAGGGCGAACGCCACCAGGGCAATGCAGGCTCCGGCCGGCACGAAAGTCCACCAGGCCCCGGTCAGCAGGCCCGCGTTGTTGCCAGCCCAGTAGAGATTCGTGCCCCAACTGACGACGCTGGGGTTGCCCAGGCCGAGGAACTCGAGCGCGGCAAGGGCGCCGATGGCAAAGACGGTCGAGCTGAGGAAGCTGGCCAACACGATCGAGAACATGTTCGGCAGGATTTCGCTGAAGATGATGCGGGCGCCGCTTTCGCCACTGACGCGAGCGGCGGCGACGAAGTCGTTTTCGCGCAGGGCGAGGGTCTGCGAGCGCATCACCCGCGCCGGCCAGGCCCACCCGGTAATGGTCAGCACCAGCAGGAAGTAGTACCAGGAGCCGCTGCCGAGAAACGCGGCTAGCACGACCAGCAACGGCAGGCTGGGGATGATCAGGAAGATGTTCGTCAGCAGAGAAAGGACGTCGTCGGTGAGGCCGCCGAAGTACCCGGCGCTGAGTCCGACCACGATGCCGATGATGGTGCCGAGGATACCGACCAGGATGCCGATCGAGAGCGTGGGGCGTGATCCCCAGACGGTCTGGGTAAAGACATCCTGCCCCTGGCCCGTGGTGCCGAACCAATGCTCCCGCGAGGGCGGCAAATGCGGGCGGTCGACGAAGTCGGATGGGTCGCCCGGGGCGATGACTGGCGCCAGGATGGCCACCGCGGCGAAGAGCAGCAGGATAATCACCCCGGCGGTCGCCTTGCGGTTGTGCACGATGGCTTGCACCCAGCCGGGGGTGGCCAGCCCGCGCCTGGCCTGATCGGGCAGGGGCAACACCTGCCCCAGATCCGTCACCTCTGCCGCTGCCGCTTGCGGCCGGTCTGGCGCTTGCGCCTGCATGGTCATCGTCCTTGGGCCTCATTGCCCGGAGTCATCCGCGAACGCGCGGATCGAGCCGCAAGTAGAGGAGATCGACGATCAGGTTCGCCAGCAGGACGGCGAAGGTGATCATCAGGAAAATGCCCTGCATGAGGGGATAGTCGAGGTTGCGCACCGCCGTCAGGAGTTGATAGCCGAGACCGGGGTAGGCGAAGACGATTTCGGTGACAAGGGCGCCGCTGATGACGAAGCCGAGCGCCATGCCGACGGCGGTGACGTTCGGCAACAGCGCGTTTCGCGCCGCATAGGCAAACATGATGCGGCTCTGTGGCAGCCCCTTGGCCTCGGCCATGGTGATGTAGTCCTCGGCCAGGACCGAGATCATGGTGTTGCGCATGCCGAGCATCCAGCCGCCGACGGAGACGAGCAGGATCGTGCCCGCTGGCAGCACCAGATGGGTGGCCACGCTGCTGGCAAACTCCCAGCTCCAGGCAGGGGTCAGGTGATCGCCGTAGGCATGGCGGAGTGGAAAGAGGTTCCAGCGGAACCCGAGGAAGAAAAGGGCCAGCGATGCGAGCCAGAAGTAGGGAAACGAGCCGATCAGCAAGAGGAGCGGCGGCAGGACCGAATCGGCCAGGCCGCCGCGCCTCCATGCGCCGACAACCCCGAGCAGGCTGCCAATGATGAAGCCGAGGATCGTCGCGACCAGGCCAAGCAACAGCGTCCATTGCAGGCTGGCGCCGATGACGTCGATGACCGGCGCGGGGAAATTGCTGATCGAGATGCCGAAATCGCCGCGCAGGGCGTGAGACAGGTAGGTGACGTACTGCTGAGGAAGCGGCGCGTCGGAGAGCCCGAACGCCTTGCGCATGGCATCGATCTGTTCTGGCTGCGCCTGCCCGCGGAAGCGGGCAAACATCGCCGCCGCGGGGTCGCCAGGCATCAGGCGCGGCAGGAGGAAATTGAGCGTCAGCGACGCCCAGGCCGCGATCAGATAGAAGCCAATGCGTCGAACGAGGAAGCTCAAGGCCTGCTCCCGTCATGAGGGTGTCGGGGTG
>CAYSXO010000045.1:0-20386 GCA_964434995.1 uncultured Sphaerobacteraceae bacterium | reverse complement strand
TAATCCCACAGCCGCACGTTGCGGAGCACCGGAGAATCAGGCTCGAGCGCGCTTGCCGGAGGCTCGCCCTGCCCGCTCAACGTGCGCATCTCAACGTCAGTCAATCCGAAGCCTGCCCTCGTGAACGCGATGTTGTTCACGATATACGGGCTCTCACGTTGCAACTCGTTTGGCTCGACAACGGTCTGCTCGACGAACTGGGGAATCACCGCGCCAAGCGCGACCGCGCCGAGCCAGATGCCGAATACGATCGCCAGCCAGCGGATCTGATCGGCCTTCTTGCTGAAAAGGAGGACGAGCGCCGCGACGACCGAGATAATCACCAGCAGATAGTTCAGCGGCCTGACGACCGTGACATCCGTGAATCCGGGGCCCGGCACGAAACCGCGGGTGGAATACTGCAGGTTGTAGTTGTTGATGAGATAGCCCAGCCCGAAAACCAGGATCAGCACGGCCGCCAGGGCCACAATGTGACGCCGCGCGATTGGTTCGGCAGCGATATTGTCTAGCCGATCGAGGCCTCGCATGCCGAGATAAATCAGGGCAACAGCCGCCAGCGACAGGAGAAGCGTGGCAATCAGCGCGCGATGCGCCAATTCGATCGCGGGCAGCCGGAAAACATAAAAGCTCGCGTCCATCCCAAAGACGGGGTCGCTCAAGCCGAAGCTTTTGCCGCCGAAGGCCATTCGCCAAACGACCCATTGCTGCGCGGAGAGAACTCCCGCGAAAATGGCGAGCACGGCCGTCACGAGCCAGAGCGGCCACCGCAAGGCCCGGCTAGATACCAGGCGCGCACTCTTGCCCGCCCCCTGGCGGCGGCGCAGGGCAATCGACCAGTTGAGGGCAAAGATCCCGCCCACCAGCAGAGCGGCGACAACAAATGCGATGGCGCCTGAGACATAGCGGGTCGTGAGCGCCGTCCGAAAGCCGATGCTCTCAAACCACCACCACTGGATCCAGAATGTCGCCGAGAGGTAAATGAACGTGATGACGCCCGCGATAATGAGCGCCGTGACAATCATTCGCTTCGTCGACGCAGAAAGGGTAAATCCGCCGCCATTGGACGCGCCGGATCGGCCTTGGCCTGGTCCGCCCCTGAAAAATCTTCCGGCAGACTGCATTGCGATGAGGCCCCTCTCCTTCACAACCCGAACATCTCGCGGCCTGCGCTCGTGCCGCGATCGAGCGCGAACGAGTCCACAGAAACGGAGGTGGCAGTGTACTCTGGTCGTGTGAACGCTCTGCCTCCTTCGTCGAGCTCACGTGTTGCAGCAGGACTCTCCGTGACGAGCCTCGGAAGCGGCAGCAGCGGAAATGCCTTCCTGGTGCGCTCGGGCAACCAGACGCTGATGATCGACTGTGGCATTGGCGTTCGCCGAATGGCGCGAGTTCTGGCAATCCACGGTCTTGCCATCGGCTCGGTCGATGCGGTCCTCCTCTCGCACGAGCACTCCGATCATGTTCGGGAGCTCCCCAGGTTTGTCGCGGCTGGCACTCCGGTTCTTTGCACGCGGGGCACCGCCGCTGCCGCGCGGGTGCCCGCCAGTCAGTGGACGCCAGTCAGCTCACGCGCACCCAGGAGCCTGGGAGACATCGAGATCGCTGCAATCCCGGTATCCCACGATGCTGCTGAGCCGTGCGGGTTTCTGGTTCGAACCCGCGCCGGATGCGTCACTATCCTCACTGATCTTGGCCGCGCATCTGGCCCTGCCAGGGAAGCCATTACCGAGTCAGATCTGGTCATTCTGGAAGCGAATCACGATGAAGCTGTTCTCCGGCGCGGTCCTTACCCGCTCCACTTGCAGCGGCGGATTCTGTCGGACAGCGGGCATCTCTCGAATACCGCCTGCGCCGAACTGCTGGCAAGTGCGCTGCGTGGCGTCCGGACCCTGCCGGATGTCTGGCTTGCCCACCTCTCCGAGACCAATAACAGGCCGCTCCTCGCCGTGAAAACCGTTGAGCAGCGGCTGGCCCAGGGTGGATTTCGTCCCGTCATTCAGGCGCTCCCGCGCCGAGAGGCTAGCGCGGAATGGCAGCCAGGCACGAGAGTCGCTGCCGAGATTCAATTGACGCTTGGGTTCAAATGATGAATCGACACCACCAGACCGGCTGCCCGAGAGGGCTATACTCTTACCGTCGCTCGCGCGGGACTCGCGTCCACGAATGGCGCGCGCACCTCTAGGAGTTCGACGCTGGAGATTTTTTTCCTCCTCCACAATCGCCTGGCAATGACCGTCATGCTGTTCATGGCGGCCCTGGGCTTCTGGGGACTCTTTTCTTATGTCCGAGGGCAAGGGGTCTCCGGCAGCTTCGCGGGTTCGCTCATCATCGGCGAAATTCTTGTCACCGTTCAGGTTATCGCGGGCGTCCTCCTCGTGGTTTCCGGTGTACGGCCAGTCACCTCGACGCACTATCTGTATGGAATCACCGCCATTCTCGTCTTGCCTTTTGCATGGTCGTACTTCCGAGAGCGTGACCAGCGGCAAGCCCTGCTGATCTACAGCCTTCTTGCCCTCTTCATCTTCGGCCTCGCCGTACGCGGAATGATGACCGGACGCTGAACGTCCAGTCCCACCTGGACTTCCTCTCTTGCAGAATCGCGCGTCCCCTGCGCGATAGAGGATTCACCGAACCCCGAGCTTCCATTGCGATCCGTGCAGTGCCTTCAGCCAACGTTGTCCACAAGTCAGAACAACTGCACATTCTGAGGAGAGTTCTCCATTTATCCATCCAGCGGTACCAGTTTCCCGCGAACGGACAGTAACCCGTTGACCCTCAATTCGACTGAGCGTACACTCTGGCCGTACTCTTGGAGCCTTAGGACATGAACCGGTAGTACCGCACGGACGAAAGGAGAACCCGTGGACATAGTGCTGCCGGACTACCAGGCCGCCATTGACGATGCGCTCCAGCTCGTCTACAGCCAACACCACCGGCTGATTGGCCAGTTGCATCCCCAGTCATTTCGCGAGTTGACGCTGGACGACCTTCGCGAAGGTCCTCTCGGCCAGGATTTGCGGCGTCTCGCCCTGCTCGCGCGCGGCGAATCGCGGGAGCCGAAGGATCTCGTCCTGTCCGCCATCGACTCCGTGTTGCAGGTGCTCTTCTGGCCCGCGGCAGCCGACGACTACACGGTGCCCCGCTCGTTCTGGGATACCGAACTTGGACGCATGCTGGCCTTGGCAAAGTACCGCGCATACGACCCCACGGAGCTGGTGAGCATTGGCAATGCCGCGCAACAACTCGGGGTCACCCGGCCGACTATCTATCGCTGGATGGACGACCGCACGCTGAACTATGTCAAGGACGATATGAGCGGTCGCACCTTCGTGGTCCGCCGGGACATCGACAATCTCAAGCGCGTCGCGGCCGAGCTTTCTGCCCAAGGCTGAGATTGCTCAGGGTGTAGGTCCAGCCGCCCTGCCCAGACGAGTGGAGATGTCTGCTCAGCCGAAAACTGAGTACATTCGCGTCCGAACGCCGAGGTGGTCTGTCGAGCCGCGCTCACCGCGACCGGCGTCTGGTCAGGCAAGTTCAACCGGTGGTGACACGGTCAATTCGTCTGAAAGGGCCGTCCGAACGGCGACCGCCTCCCCACCTCGCACGTAGACTCTGGGTATTCGTCGCCTGAATCCGATCAACAGCTCGTAGGTATTCGTCCCCATCATCGCGGCCATCTCGGCAGCCGAGGGCGCTCCTGTCGCCCGATCGTGCGAGATGAGATGGACGACATCATCCGGTTTGGCCTCGACACCTTCTGGGACTTCGACCACGATCTGATCCATGGAGACGCGCCCGAGCAGCTTTGCGCGCTGGCCATGAACGCCAGCCCACGAGCGGCCAGCAAGCGACCGGCGATAGCCATCGCCATAGCCAATTGGCAGCAGGGCGCCGCGCATCGGCCTTTCCGCGCGAAAGGTGCGGTTGTAGCCAACCGTATCGCCGGGCAAGATGGGCACGATGCGCGCGATGCGAGTTTCGAGCCGCAGCGCGGGGCGCATTCCAGGCAGCAGGGGCACGTCGTCCGATGGAGGAATGCCATAGAGCGCGATTCCGGGCCTGGCCCATTCGCGGTCGACTCCCTGACCGGTAAGAATGGCCGCACTATTCGCCACATGCCTCGGAGGGACCGGTACGCCGTCGCTCGTGAAACCGTCCACGATGCGGTCGAACTCCGTCAGCTGCTCCGAGGTGAACTCGTCGCCGTCTTCGTCGGCTGAGGCAAAGTGGGTCGATATGCCCGCGAACTCGAGCCGCTCATCGTCACGAATGCGCCCAGCCAAAGCCAGGGCATGCCGGGGTGAGACGCCATATCGGCGCAGCCCGGTATCCACCTTCAGGTGGACCGCAACGGGCGCAACGTGGACTCGACGCGCGGCCGCCTGCACCGCGCTCAGCAAACGCTCGTCGGCAACCGTGATAGCTAGACGGGCGCGGCAGGCGTCTTCAACTTCACTTGGGTCGATCGAACCGAGCAGGAGAATCGGAGCATCGATGCCGTGCTTTCTGAGCGCCTGGCCCTCGGTCACGGTTGCGACGCCAAGCGCCGACGCGCCAGAGGTCAGGGCGGTCCGAGCGACCATCGGCGCGCCATGCCCGTAAGCATCACCCTTGACCACGGCCAGTAGCCGCGTGCTCGCGGAGACAGCGGATTTCAGCGCACGCACATTTGCCGAAATTGCGTCCAGGTCGACAATCGCTCGCGTAGAGCGGATGGCCAGAGAATCGCCCGGCGCCGCCAGTTCGCCACTGTCGAGCACGAGGGTCTAGCGCGTCCGCGCGTCGCTGGCGCTCGACGCGGATTCGAGACGAGCGATCAGCTCGACGATGCCGGTACGCGTTCCCAGCCCAATAATCTGTCGCCCCTCGTCGACAACCGGAACCGGGTTGATTTTCTGCTGCAGCATCAGCGTCGCGAGTTCGGCCACCGTGGCGATGTCGCGGATGCTGATCACTGGCGATGTCATGAGCTCTTCCGCCGTCGTGGCAACCACGCGCCTCAGCTCCTCCTCGAACGGCGTGCCCGCGTCGGCAACGATGATCGCGTCGAGGAAAGGAACGATGGATGGCGCGTTCACGTTCGCTTCCCGCTGCAAGAGATCGGCCTCGGTGACGATCCCAATCAACTCCCCGTCCCTGACGACAGGAACGCCAGGCACGCGATGTTCGACCATCATCCGCGCGAGCTCCGCAACTGTCGTCGATGGCGACGCCACCGGAAACTCGCGCCGCATCACGTCCTGCACCGTATTGTCCGCGCTCTCGGTCACATCAGGCTCCAACAATCAGTTTTTCGAGTTCGGCGATTTCCTCGGCGATGGCCAGGGGCAGATCGCCAGCGACCACCCCAAGAATGCCGCACCGATCGGCAACTTTTCCAGCGGCGCGATTGCCGACGTACGCCGCGAGAACCGCCGCGTCCCGGTGCCCGAGACCTTGCGCCAGGAACGCCGCGATCGAGCCGCTCAAGACGTCGCCGCTCCCTGCCGTGGCCAACGCCGGGGAGGCCTCCAACGTAGTCGAGGACCCGTCTGGACTCGAGACAATCGTGGAGCCACCCTTCAGGACCACGGTCTGCTTCCAGAGGATTGCCGCCTCACGTGCCGTCTCGACAGGGTTGGCCAGGATCTGCTCGATCGTGCCACTAACGAGCCGGGCCATTTCTCCAGGGTGCGGCGTTAGCACGAATCGCCCTTCCGGTATCCGCGTCCACCACTGGTCCTGTTCGGCCAGCCAGTTGAGCGCATCGGCGTCGACGACGACTGGCTTCCCCGAGGCCACGATGACCGCATCCTGTGACGTGCCGGACGGCGGCCCGCTCGTTCCAAAGCCAATTCCGGCGCGGGCCCGCGCGGCGCCAAAGAGCGCTCCCAAGAGCGATGAAGTTGCCTCGTCGCGGCCAAGGCCTGGCCCGATCACCATCGCCCCAGCCCGCTCCAGCCGTTCGCCTATGGCATCGGAGGCGCGCTTGGCCACGGAGAGGCTATCCCCCTCTGGCAACGGGATGACCGTGACTTCCGGCACAAGGCCGACAACGATGTGGGAAATCGATCTGGGCAGGGCGGCAGAAACGATCCCTGCCCCGGAACGAGCCGCCGCCGCGCAACTGAGCGCCGCCGCGCCCGCGTAGGGCGGCGATCCGGCGACGACAACAACGCCGCCAACGCCCCATTTGTGCGCTGATGCATCTCTGCGTGGAAGCACAGACGCCGCCCAATCTTCCGAAATGGCGAATGTTTCGCCACTGTTGCCTGGACTTTCAGTCTGTCGAGCCAATCGGTTCTTCTCCGTTTTCACGCTCACCATGGCCAGGTTCCGGTGACGCGATACCCAAGCCGACGACGAATGCCATGGCATCGGTGCGCGAGTGAGTCAACGAGACATCGAACGCGACAAGGCCCAGCGTGGCCGCGCGCTCGGCCGCCGCGCCGTGCAGGACCAGCACCGGTTTTCCCCGGCGGTTCGAGAGAATCTCCATCTCGCGCCAGCGAATGCCACGTATGCCCGTGCCCAGCGCCTTCGAGGTCGCTTCCTTTGCCGCAAACCGTGCGGCGAGCTCTGCTGGCCGAGCCGCATAGCGCGCGCGTTCGTTTTCGGTGTAGACCCTTTGCAGGAACCGCTCGCCAAAATCGGCGAGTGTTCGCTCGATGCGAGCAATTTCAATGATGTCAACACCAGCGGCTATCGGTCCGCTGCCTTCTGAGTCGAACAAGGGCTCGTATCGGCGCAAGCGTTCCCTCCCCGTCGCGCAACATCGCCCGGAGTGTACTCCTGAATGTGGAGCCGATTCCGTCCGGAGACCGGGTAGCCACGCGCTACGAGGTCACGACGCCGCCAACCGGACGATAGCGCTCGAGAAATGCCGCGTGCGCACGTGAGTATGCGTCCTCGTCGATGGCCTGGCGGATAGCCTCGATCTGACGAGCGAGGAACCGCAGATTGTGCACCGACGCAAGCCGCAGCCCGAGTATTTCCCGTGCGCGGAAGAGATGGTGGAGATATGCCGCGGAAAAGTTCGTGCACGCGTCGCAGTCGCACTCCGTATCCAGCGGTTCATGAAGTTCGGCGAAGCGCCGTTGCTTGATGTTAACCCGCCCTTCAGCAGTGAACAGCGCGCCGTTGCGCGCCAATCTCGTCGGCAGTACGCAGTCGAAGATATCGACGCCTCTCGCCACGCCCATCCAGAGATCCTCCGGAGCGCCAACGCCCATCAGATAGCGCGGCTTCGCTGCCGGCAGCTCTGGCGTCACCACTTCGAGCATCTCGGCCATAACGGGCTTCGGCTCGCCAACACTCAATCCGCCAATCGCGCAGCCCGAGACGTCCTGTTCCGCGACAAACCGCGCGCTTTCGCGACGCATCTGTTCATCCATGCCCCCCTGGCAGATGGCGAAGAGCGCCGAGCGTTCGCTTCCGCCCATCTCCGCGAACGCCGAAACGCATCGTTCGAGCCAGCGGTGCGTCCGCTCAGTCGCATCGCGAACGGTCTTCTCGTCGGAAGGCAACCCGACGAGATGGTCGAGCGCCATGACGACGTCCGAACCCCAGCCAAGCTGGAGCCCGACCGCCCCCTCGGGATCGAGGGTATGCCCGCTGCCATCGATATGGGACCGAAATGTCACGCCTTCGTCGCGCACCCGCACGTTGCTGGCGAGGCTGAAGATCTGGAAACCGCCGCTGTCGGTGAGAATTGGACCTTGCCAACTCATGAACCGATGCAGACCGCCCGCGGCGATGAGCGTCTTTAAGCCTGGTCTCAACATCAGGTGATACGTGTTGGCCAGGATCATTCGCGCGCCGGTGTCCCACACCTCGCGCGGGTGAAGCGTCTTGACCGTCGCCTGCGTGCCGACCGGCATGAACGCGGGCGTCTCGATCTCGCCGTGCCGCGTCACGATGCGGCCCCGGCGCGGCCCACTCGCGCTTCCACCGCGTAGCGCGAATGAGAATGCGCGAGGTGGCCCCACCCGCGCATCCGATACCAACGCACGATCGACGGCTGCAGGGGTGTGGAGAATCGTTGAACTTTCGGGCATCACGACCTGATACGCGCTGCTCGCGGGAGCACCTGACCGCTACGCTGGAACACGACGGCCGTACGACGCTGCCGCGCGGCGACGGCGAACGCGAGCGATGGCGTCATCCTCCGGGGCGGCCGCGCCATTCGTCGAGTCGACATGGCCGTTCTTCGCCGAAATGAGCTCCAGGTCGAGGAACGAAACGTCGACAAGAGGATCGGCCTTTGTGGCAACGACAATGAGACTGTCCAGAGGCTGCTCGTCCTTGCTCACCTTGGCCTTCGCCGCCGCGCCATTGGCAGGCGCGGCTTTGGCCTTTGCCGTGCTGGCAGCCGTGCCCGACTTCAGCGCTGCCGGCTTCCTGGCAGCGGCTGGCGACTTGGCGGTGGTCTTCTTCAGATCGCCGCGAGCGCTCTTTCCGACGCCTTCGACTTCATCCTGAATAGAGTTCAGCTCGCGCTGAAACGACTTCTTGACCTCATCGACCTCGGCAAAGGTCTTCTCGAACTCGCCGGTCAAGTCGGCGCTCATGCGCCGGAAGTCACGAATCCAACGGCCAACCTGCCCCGCGAGCTCTGGCAGCCGGCTTGGCCCGAATACAATCATCGCGACAACCAGGATGATGAACATCTCCTGGTACCCGATTCCGAACATATGGTCGGCGCCCTCGCTGGAAATGATCGGAAAGCAACAACGGCACACCGCGGCTGTCGTGGCAAAATCGCGGCAGGGAGTATAGCACCGGGTGTCGGGCCGGGCCTATCGAGAGGCGCATTGCTTGTGAAGATTATTGTCGGGCTGGGCAATCCGGGCCGTGATTACGCGGTGACGCGGCACAATCTTGGGTTCATGGTGGTCGACGAAATTGCCCGCCGCTATTCAGCCGAAGTCCGGCGGCCTCGGTTTCGTGCCCACCTCGCGGAGTTCTTCGTCGATGGTGAGAAGGTCATTCTGGTCAAGCCGCAGACCTACATGAACCTCAGCGGCACGTCGGTGCGCGAAGCCATTTCCTGGTACAAGGTTTCCCCGAGCGATGCCCTTGTTGTCGTGGACGACATCGACCTTCCATTTGGCGCCACCCGCATGCGGGCCAAGGGCGGCTCCGGAGGCCACAACGGCCTGAAATCGATCATCTCGGACATTGGGACAGACGCGTTTCCCCGGCTGCGCGTCGGGATCGGTCGGGGCTACGGCGATGCGTCGCGGCAAGTGCTTTCCCGATTCAACCGGGAAGAAGAACGCATTCTGCCCGAGCTTGTTGCGACGTCGGCCGACTGCGCGATGCTCTGGCTACGCGAAGGCATCCTGGCAGCCATGAACAGTTGCAATCGCTCGCCAGCCACTCCCGAGGCGAGCGCGAAAAACGAGGGCATTACCCCAGCCCCTGCTGTTGAGAGCCGCGCCACTGAAGGCGGGCAAAGCGCGTAGAATCGATTCGGCCTTGGATGTGACGTAGCGTAGAGGCGAGACGAATGCCTGATACCGCTCAGGAGTGCGATTCGATCATGTCTATCGACCGCGTTGTGGTCATCGGGGCGGGCGTCATGGGCAGCGGCATCGCGCAGGTCATCGCCGAATCCGGCCTTGACGTCATTCTTTGCGATTCCGACCCGCTATCACTGGAGCGTGGGCTCTCCGGCATGAACGCTCGTTGGGAGCGCGCGGTGGAATCCGGAAGGCGCTCGGCAGGCGACGTCTCGGGGTTTCGGGACCACCTGAAAGCTGGCGTCCTCCCAGACGCTGCCAGCGCCGATCTCATAATCGAGGCGATCGTCGAGAAACTCGAGGCCAAGGCCGCTCTCCTCTCCGACATCGGTCAAAGCGTACGGCCAAACGCCCTGATTGCATCAAACACCTCATCGATCTCCGTTACGGCGCTTGGCGCCGCGTCCGGACGGCCGGAGCGGTTCGTCGGCCTCCATTTCTTCAATCCGGTGCCGGTGCTTCCACTGGTGGAGGTAGTGAGAGGCCTCGGGACGTCCGATCGTTCGATCGATGAGGCCGTGGCCTTCGCGGCGCGGATCGGGAAGACGCCTGTCGTCGTCAACGATGCGCCCGGCTTCGTGGCCAATCGCGTTCTCCTGCCGATGATCAACGAGGCGGTTTTCGCCGTGCAGGACGGCGTGGCGACTCCGGAATCGGTCGATCAGGTCATGCAGCTCGGCATGGCGCATCCGATGGGTCCGCTTGCGCTTGCCGATTTGATCGGGCTCGACATCTGTCTTGACATCCTGGAGACCCTTCATCGGGACTTTGGGGATGACAAGTACCGGCCAGCGCCGCTGCTCCGCAGGATGGTCTCGGCCGGCAGACTCGGCCGCAAGTCGGGCCAGGGTTTCTATCCATACTGACCCAACGCGCCCACGTATCGCCGGCGGATCGGCAACGCAGAAAGTGTTACAGATCGCATGAGTGACCTCTCCCCAACCGCGCCTGTCCGCGTCCTCATCGCCAAGCCGGGACTCGACGGCCACGATCGCGGCGCCAAGGTTCTCGTCCGCGCCTTGCGGGACGCCGGTTTCGAGGTCGTCTATACCGGGCTCTTTCAGACCCCGGAGATGATCGCCGCCGCCGCGCTGCAGGAAGATGTCCAGGTGATCGGCCTCAGTATTCTTTCCGGCGCCCATATGGCGCTCTTTCCGCGCATCATGGAGGCATTGGCGGCTCAGGGGGTTTCCGATGTCCTGGTAGTCGCGGGCGGCACGATTCCCGAGGCGGACATTCCAGCAATCAAGGCGTTTGGCATCGGAGAAGTCTTCGGGCCCGGCGCTTCACTCTCGGCCATCGTGCAGTACCTTCGCGAGAACGCACCTGCCCCTGCGCCATCGTGGTAACCGCAAATGACGTGATTGAGCGCTTGCGAGGGAAGGACCGCCGCGCGCTGCCACGGCTCGCGACGATGATCGAAAACGAGGATCCACGCGGCCTCGACACGCTCGACCTCATCTACCCCACCACGGGCTCCGCCCATGTCGTCGGCATCACCGGCCCACCCGGCGCTGGCAAGAGCACGCTGGTTGCCGCGCTCATCGACACGCTTCGTGATCGAGGCAAGAGCGTTGGGGTGATCGCCGTCGATCCCTCGAGTCCGTTGACTGGCGGCGCGGTCCTTGGAGACCGCATCCGCATGATGAAGCGTTATGCCGATGATGGGGTTTACATCCGCAGCATGGCGAGCCGGGGCAGGCGCGGAGGACTGGCCTGGGCAACGGCAAATCTCGTCCATCTGCTCGATGCTGCCGGATTCGACCTCGTGCTCGTTGAGACAGTCGGGACAGGACAAGACGGCACAGACATCGCATCCCTTGCGCAAACCGTCGTCGTGGTTGAGGCGCCGGGGCTCGGCGATGGCGTGCAGGCCATCAAGTCCGGTCTCCTGGAAGTCGGCGATGTTGTTGTCGTCAACAAAGCCGATCTGCCTGGCGCTGACGAGGCGTTGCGCATCCTGCGCGCATCATTCGCCCTTGGACATGGGCCATCATCCTGGGTCGTACCGGTGCTGCCGTCTGTCTCCACCTCCGGAGAGGGGATTGAAGCGCTTGGCAACGCGTTGTTCGCGCACCGGGAATGGCTTGATGATTCTGGTGAGGACGCGCGCCGGCGAGCGCTTGCTGCTCGTTCGGAGATACTGGCGGGGCTACGCGCGGAACTCGACCGACGCATCGAGGCCGGTTCGAGTCGCTCCGCGCGGATCGTCGAACTTATCGACCAGGTTGCCCGCCGCGAAGTGTCGTCACGGTTAGCCATCCGTTCCATCGTCGCGGGAATCGATATCGCATCGACGCCGTAGGGCGCCTGCCCGATTGGCAATCAACGCGGCGGTTGCACCGGCGCCAATGCCGTTGTCGATATTGACCACGGCCAATCCGGGAGCGCACGACTGCAACATGGTCGACATCGCCGCGACGCCGCCCCCGCCAAATCCATAGCCGACCGAAACTGGCAATCCGATAACTGGAACGCTGACCAGGCCGGCAACAACCGACGGCAACGCGCCGTCCATGCCCGCCGCGACGACTATGGCGTCCACCCCGGCCATTGCCAGGCGCTCGAGTGGTTCAACAAGCCGATGAAGTCCCGCAACGCCCACGTCCCACGCGGTCACGACGTACGCGCCCATTTCGGAGGCCATCAGCGCCGCCTCCGCCGCAACCGGAATGTCCGATGTGCCAGCGCTCAAGATGCCGACAACCCCCCCGGTCACTGGCCGCTCCGCTCCGGGCCGGTGGACTACCAGGCACCGCGCGTCCGCATGGCTCTCCACGGTAAGAGCCGGTTCGAGCGCACTGGCAATTGCTGGGACGTCCTCCGGGCGGACTCGGCTTGCCAGCGCGCGCCCCTGCCCATCTGCCAGTTGACGCAGTCCACTGGCGACCGCTTCGACAGATTTTGTCTCCGCGTGCACGACTTCTGGAATCCCTGTCCGGCGCAAGCGCCCCGAGTCAATGCAAATGCCGGACTCGCTGCCGAAGCCGGAGTCGCCCCCATTGCCGCTGCTCAGGTTCAACGCCGTCCGCAAGTCCTGGAATGGTGATGTGCGACTGTCGCTCACATTCGCTCCGCAATCGCCAATGCGTCGTTGATGCAGGGTTCTATGACCTCTGGCGCCTCTCCTTGCCTCAAATAGACAAGGAACTCGACATTACCGGCAGGCCCTTTCAATGGCGAGGGGGTCAGGCCGGCTACCCCGAGCCCCAGATCGCCTGCCGAGGCCACGACCTCGTCGAGGACTCGCCGGTGCACACGCGGATCGCGCACAACGCCACCACGCCCAACATCGCTTTTTCCGGCTTCGAACTGAGGCTTGATCAACGCCACGATGACTCCGTCAGGACCGAGTACGCGAATCGCGGCTGGAAGCACCAGCCGCAGGCCAATGAACGAGACGTCGACGGTGACGATGTCGATCGGCTCCGGCAGGGGTTCGAGATTGCGCGCATTCACTCGATCGAGGACGACGACCCGCGGGTCGACACGAAGCCGCTCCGCGAGTTGGCCGTAGCCGACGTCGACTGCATAGACACGAGCGGCGCCATGGTGCAGGAGGCAATCGGTAAAGCCTCCAGTGCTTGCCCCAAAGTCGGCCGCGACGGCGCCATGCACGTCGATGGCAAACGTTTCGATCGCGTGCTCGAGTTTTTCACCTCCCCTGCTGACAAACCGGGCAGGCGCTCTCACGGTAATGCTGTCGCTCGGCCGCACTGGCGCACCAGCACGGGACACGGTGTTTCCATTGACAAGGACATCGTTCGCCAGAATCATCGCCTGCGCTTTCGCGCGCGACTCCACGATCCCTCGTTCCACCATGGCCAGGTCCAGCCGGGACCGATCGCGTCTCGACTCGGTCCGGCCAGACATCGCCTACTCTCCGACCCGGGCGCGAAATGGGGCAACCTGCGCATGGCAGATGGCCGCTGCCAGCGCGTCGGCGGCATCATCCGGCCGGGGAACCGAGGCAAGCCCCAGCATGATGCGCACCATCTCCTGAATTTGTCGCTTGTCGGCCTTGCCGTAGCCGACGATCGCGTGCTTGACCTCTGAGGGAGAGTACTCCGCCACCGCAATGCCATGTTGCGCTGCCGCGAGCAGGACGACTCCTCGAGCCTGGCCCACGGTCATGGCGGTTGTGACATTTCGCGCGAAATAGAGAAGCTCAACCGCGATGGCATCGGGCCGATGAATGTCGATCAACTCGGACACCGCGCCATGTATTTCGAGCAGGCGCTGCGACATCGGCGTGTCGGCAGACGTCACGATGACCCCAAAGTCGATCGCGTAGGGATCGGGGGCGGCGCCGATGACGCCATAGCCAAGCCGAGCCGTTCCGGGATCAATCCCAATGGCGATCACCTCGCGCCGCCCTCGGCCATGCTACATTGCAGCGGCAAGGACGTCGTCACTGATTTCGACGTTGGTGAAGACCTCCTGAACGTCATCCAGATCCTCGAGTTTCTCAACCAGACGAATCACCTTGACCGCCGCATCTGGCTCTGGTGAGACGAGCGTTTTTGGACGCATCGTGAGTTGCGCCGCATCGATCTCGTGCCCCGTTTGCGCGATCGCCTCGCGCACTCGATGCAACTCGGTCGGCTCGGTGTAGACCGTCACGACGCCATCTTCAGCTTCGACGTCGCTCGCTCCCGCGTCAATCGCGACCAGCGAAAGCTCGTCTGGATCGGCATCGCCTACGGGAACCTCGATAATGCCCATTTGCTCGAACATCCAGCCGACACTGCCGTTCTCTCCGAGCGTTCCACCAGCCCGGGTGAGGACCGCGCGCACCTCACCGACCGTGCGGTTTCGGTTGTCCGTCTGGGCCTGGATCATGAGCGCGGCGCCGCCGGGGCCATATCCCTCGTAGTAGATCTCTTCGTACTGGTCCCCGGATCCGACCCCGGATGCCCGCTGGATCGCGCGCTCAATGTTCTCTTTCGGCATGTTTGCGGCCCTGGCGCGATCGACAGCCAATCGCAGCCTGGTGTTGGCATCGGGATCGGGAAGCCCCTGGCGGGCCGCGATTGCGATTTCACGCGCCAGCTTGGTGAAGAGCTGCCCGCGTTTGGCATCCGCGGCGCCTTTCTGGCGCTTGATTGTCGACCATTTTGAGTGTCCAGACATGACAACGCTCCCCGGATTGAGGTCCCATAACAGATTGCAACGCACCATTATAGCCCGACCGTATTCTCGATTCGTGAGAATATTCTTGGCAAAACCCTCTTGAAATATGGGTAAAGCTTCGCTAGACTGTGATCCATACACGGACCAGCGAGAAAGTTTCGCGCGCAAGTCGCGCAGTGAGCGGACAATGCCAGCCCGCACTGGTCGACATCCACCAATTGTGAATGAGTCCTCAAGCCCTCCGCGAATCTAGCGGCGGGCTTTCGTTTGCCGCTCGCGCCACGCCCACTTCCCCCGCATACTCTCGCGGCCGCGCGTCGTCTGGAGATGGTGTCAGAGGCGATGGTCACGAACCTGATTGATAAGGGCAGAGACCAGGGGTATCTCCTTTCGGATGAAGTGGTCGCCGCGTTTCCCAACGCGGAAGAGCACCTCGACGTTCTTGAAGAGTTCTATTCATCACTGGTTGCGGAAGGGATCGAGGTCCTGGACCGCGCCCCGCTAAGGCCCCCGGTGAGGCCGCGCGAAGCGCTTGCCGAGCGGCCTGTCGATCGCAATGCCTATCCCGAGGATCTCGCCTCGGGGGTCGGAGACTCGGTTCGCCTCTACCTTCAGGAAATCGGTGAAACCGACCTGCTCACCATGCAGGAAGAAGTCTGGCTCGCCAAGCGGATGGAGCGCGGCAAGCTCGCCGAGGAACTCCTCAGCAATGGCGTGCCTGGCGATGGCGAGCGCGCCGCGCTCGACGCGGACAAGCTCGACGGCGAGCTCGCGCGAGCCCATTTGATTCGGGCCAACTTGCGCCTCGTCGTCTCCGTCGCCAAGAAGTATGTCGGCCGTGGCCTCTCCTTCCTCGATCTGATCCAGGAAGGCAACATCGGACTGATGAAGGCGACCGACAAATTCGACTACAAGCGCGGCTACAAGTTCTCGACCTACGCCACGTGGTGGATCAGACAGGCCATCACTCGCGCGATCTCGGATCAAAGCCGCACCATTCGCTTGCCGGTCCATGTCGGAGAAACGATCAACCGCGTCAAGAAGACGGGGCATCGGCTACAACAAATCCTCGAACGGGAGCCGACTCAGGAAGAGATCGCCCGAGCGATGGACGTTTCTGACGAGAAGGTCCGCCAGGTCCTCGACGTGTCTCGCCATCCGATTTCGCTGGAAGCTCCGGTCGGGCAGGATGGCGACGCATTTCTTGGCGACTTCATCGAAGACGACTCAATGCCGCACCCGCTGGAGCTCGCGTCCCAGGAGCTCCTCAAGTCCCAGATTTGTGATGCCTTGAGCAAGCTCACCGAGCGGGAGCGGAAGATCATCGTCCTGCGCTTTGGCCTCGAAGATGGCCGTTTCCGCACGCTGGAAGAGGTGGGCCGCGAGTTCGGCATCACCCGTGAACGCATTCGGCAGATCGAGGCGAAGGCACTGCGCAAACTGAGGCATCCCAGCTATAGCCGCAAGCTACGAGGCTATCTGGATTAGTCCGATCGAGCTGGCTTTCGGGCCAGAGACCGAACCAGGAAAATGACGAGGGGCGTGACAGCGAATCGTCACGCCCCTCGTGTCATCTCAGTTTGATAAGCACGTCCGGCCGTGCCAGTAGACCGGCGATCTACTCCTCCCGGGAGAAGATCAGCGAGACGTTGTGCCCGCCAAACCCCATTGAGTTGCTCATTGCATGGGAGATTTCGGCTTCCCGCGCGCGGTTCGGTACATAGTCGAGATCGCAATCGGGATCAGGCGTTGTCTGGTTAATCGTTGGCGGCAGTTGGTGTTCGTTCATGGCCATGATGGATATCGCCGCTTCGAGTGCTCCCGCGGCGCCAAGCAAATGGCCGGTCATTGACTTCGTGGAACTAATCGGCACCGTGTATGCCATGGGGCCAAACGCGGCCTTGATCGCCTCGGTCTCGAACTTCTCGTTGAGCGGCGTCGAGGTGCCGTGCGCGTTGATGTAGCCGATCCGCGCGGGCGAAAGCCCCGCTGCCTGCATCGCCAACGTCATCGCGCGCGCCGCTCCGCTTCCCCCAGGCGCGGGCTGGACCATATGGTTCGCGTCATCCGTCGATCCATAGCCCGTCAGCCGCGCCAGAATCGTCGCGCCCCGGCGTTCGGCATGTTCCCGCGTTTCGAGAATGAGTACCGCCCCTCCCTCTCCCAGAACGAATCCATCGCGCTCAGCATCGAAGGGACGGCTCGCGGCTTCTGGCTCGTCGTTCCTTTTCGACAGGGCCCCCATTGCGCTGAATCCGGCCACCACCATCCTCGCCATTGGCGCTTCGCTTCCGCCCGCGAGCATGGCATCGGCATCGCCGCGACGCAGAATCTCGGCGGCTTCACCGATCGCGTGCGCGGAACTGGCGCATGCGGAAACAGGGCTGTAGTTTGGACCACGCGCGCCAGTGACAATGGCAACCGTTCCAGACGCCATGTTGCCCAGAAACATGGGCATGAAGAACGGACTCAATCGCGACGGGCCGGCGGTGATGACCGTCTCCATGCCGGCATCCAGTGTCTCGGCCCCACCCATGCCAGAGCCGATTAGAACGCCGACCCTGTCGGCATTAGCGTCATCAATCGCCAAACCGGATTGCTCGAGTGCTTCTTGTGCCGCGCCAACCGCGTAGTGCGTGTAGCGGTCGGTGCGGCGAGCGTCTTTCCGGCCCAACCGTGCCGCCGCGTCAAAGTCCTTGACCTCGCCGGCGATGGTGGTTTCATACCCCGTGGTGTCGAAGCGCGTGATCGGCGCAATCCCCGACTTCCCACGGACAATCGCGCCCCAGGTTGAACGTAGATCGTTCCCCAGGGGCGAAACCGCGCCCATTCCCGTGACCACGATGTCCAAACGTCGTGAATCCGGCAAGCTGTTACTCCTCATCCAGGCCGCGTCAGATCGCCCGCGAACATCCTACGACGGCGTTCGCGCTGCCGCCCACTCGAACAACCCCGAATCACGGTGTGGGTCATCCGTGTGATCGGTCCCACGCTGACCCACTGACCCCTCGTGCAGGTTGTCTGAATCGGTGCTCGGTGATACTCTCGAAGTGGCCGATCCTGCGGTGTTCGTGATGGATTTTCGGTCTTGAGCCAACAGAGAAAGAGTCGGGAGCCGCGCTCCGGTGTGAAAATGCGCCGGTGTCGGGGCGCCCACCTGCGAAAGCAGGTTCAAGGCTCCGATCCACACGGCACAGGCGGGTAAGGCCATCTCCCGCCACTGCACGTGAATGAGCGACGGGATTGGTCATGTCCTCAACACCTACGCCGTGATTACGTTCATCCACGGCCCCGACCGATTCCTCGCGCATGAGGCCGCCCGATCGATTGCCGCCAGGTCCGATCCGGACGGCGTGAATACCTCCTGGGTCGATGGCAAAGAGATATCGGTCGAGCAGATCGTCGCCTCAATAGGCGCCGTCTCCTTCTTTGGGGGCGCGCGTGTGGTCGTCGTATCAGACTTTCTCGCGCGCACTAGCCGTGATGCCGCATCGCCTGCTGAGGAGTCCGAAAGTCGCCCGTCGAAACAGATCACCGGGCTAACAGAGTTGGTCGAGGCCGTTCCCGAAAATCATCACCTGATCTTCCTCGAGTCAACGCTTCTCTCTGCCCCGGCCGCATTGAAGTCCGCCGCACCACATGCAACGATCTTCGCGGCAGAGCCGCCACGCGGGAGCGAGTTGACCGCCTGGATCGGAGAAGCGGCAATCCGAGCCGGCTCCCGAATCGACAGGCGCGCGGCCCAGTTCCTCGCCGAGACGCTCTACCCGCAAACCTGGAACGCCAAACCGAACAACCCGAGGTACGACCGCCCGCCCGACATGGCCCGAATCACGGGGGAGGTCGAAAAGCTCGCCCTCTCAGCGCATCCTGACCCTATCAGTACGAAACACGTCGAGGATCTCGTGACCGGCGGCCCCGATCGGCGGCTGTTCCGGTTCATCGACGCGGCGGTCGCTGGCGATGTGGCCACCGCGACCACCGAGCTCGATCGCCTGATGAGCGCGGGCGAAGAGCCCGCGCTACTCCTCGCCCAGGCGCTGGGTCAGATCGAATTGCTTACGATTGCCCAGACAGCCGGCCGCCGGGATGCGTCGACGGTCGCGCGGGATCTGGGATCGATCTCGTCGTCCCGCATTTCCGCCATCGCCAATTCGGCTCGCCGGCTGGGCCAGTTCACATCTAACATGGCAGAAATTGCGGTGCAGATCGATCGCAGGCTGAAGACTGGGCGCATTCGGCGACCAGAGGATGCCCTGCACCAACTGATCGCGGAGCTCGCCGCGTGTCGGCAATCAACGCACGTAGCCGGCCGCCAATGCTGAGCGGCCGGCTATTAGGCGTTTCACAAGGGCGCAATTCCGACTACGCTGACGCCGTAACGAGTGCCTGGTACTTGGCGACCAGACGAGACTTGCGGCGAGCCGCGTTATTCTTGTGGATGACGCCCTTGCCCGCGACGCGGTCGAGGACGCTCACTGCTTCGCGAGTTGCCTCTTCGGCGGCGGCCAGATCGCCGTCGGCAATAGCCAATTCGGCCTTCTTCACATACGTTCGCGCCTCGGTGCGGAACGGCCGATTGCGATCGCGCCGCCGCTGGGCGACCCTGATGCGCTTCTTTGACGATTTAGAGTTAGCCAATGGTCATGTTCCTCCGCAAAACGACAGCATGATATACCCGGCGCATTCACCCAGGACAACGAATCGTACCAAACGCGGCAAGACGGCTCAAGATGCAAGCGCGCCAGCACGATAGTTCGTCAGTCACCTTGACCAGGGACGCAGATCCCGGCGATCCCTTCGAGAACGCCTGGCCAACCTGGCCCCGCATGGGCGCGCCCATCACTGAGCGCGATTGGGGGAAACGAAAGCCGAAGCCATCGCTGGCACGCTCTGCAACGATCATCGCGGGTGCATTCGTCATCAGCAGGATCCTCGGCCTGGTACGCGAAGTCGTCCTTGCCAGCCAGTTCGGCACGTCCGAAGAACTGAGCGCCTATGTCTCCGCCTTTCGCATTCCCGACCTTCTGTTTCTGGTGATCATGGCTGGCGCATTCGGCTCGGCGTTCATCCCCGTCTTTTCCGGCTTGCTCGGCAATGGTGAGGACGAGGCCGCCTGGAGGCTCGCCTCCGTAGTCCTCAATCTCTCCGGGATCGCGGTTGTCCTTCTCTCTGCGCTGACCTGGGTTCTGGCCCCGGACCTGGTCCGCCTGGTCGTTGCGCCCGAGGCCAGCCCGTCGATTCAGCAGTTGACGACCGACTGTATGCGATTGCTCCTCTTCTCGCCGATCTTTCTTGGATTCGGCATTGCTGCAAAAGGCATCCTCGAGGGGCAGGACCTCTTCACGCTGCCCGCCCTGGCGCCAATCGTCTACAACGCCGCGACGATTCTCGGCGCGCTTCTCTTCGGTCCGAAAATCGGCGTTTTCGGGGTGGCCATCGGCGTCGTTGCCGGCGCGGCCGGATTTCTCCTCCTGCAAGTCCCCGGGCTGGTCCGGTCAGGAATGCGTTACTCGTTGGCATTCTCGCCCCGCTCCGAAGGCGTGAGCGAAGTCGCCAGGCTCCTTGGACCACGGCTGATCGGGCAGGCCGCATTTCAGATCAACTTCATTGCGGTCACCAACCTTGCCTGGCGCACCGGCGACCAAAGCGTATCCGCCCTCAATTATGCCTGGCAGTTGCTCATGCTGCCTCATGGCGTGCTTGCGCTCTCCATTTCCACGGTGATCCTGCCAACGCTCTCTCGCCTC
>CAYSXO010000044.1:0-20659 GCA_964434995.1 uncultured Sphaerobacteraceae bacterium | reverse complement strand
TATCGCCATCGCGGGATGCCTACGCCGCGGGAATGTGCGTCGAGGGCTTCGTCTCGGCCGATGCGATGCCGGAGGAAGGAACCGGTGTTTCGTGGAGGATGGCGAACTCGAGCGCCGAGAGGAGCGCCAGGTTCAGGCCCAGCGCGATGAGCGCTGCCCACTCCTCTTCATAGAAGGCGAGGGGCTGGGCAATTAACAGAGAGACCAGAACCGCGCGGCGGAACCAGTGCAGAGCAGAGAGGACGGAGCCGCGCAAGTGCATCAGGCCGACGATCAGCAGGGCGCCCGCGATCAGGTTGGCCAGAACCAGAAAGCCGGCTGTTGAGTCGACATACGCTTCAATCCGACTCTTCTCCGAGTCGACCAGGACGGTCATGGAAAGCTCGCGCAAATTGAAGAGGGTCACGACGCCACCAAGGAACAGGAAGAGCTTGAGAAACCAGCGCTCGCCGGTGAGCCGTTCGTAGAAGCGGGTAACTCGCTGGCCAAAGCGTTCTACCCAACCATCGGGCGGATCCGGTTCAGCGGCGATCTGGGCGAGCGCCTTCTGCAGAGCCGGGACGAGCGGGTTGGCGGGGTCGCAGTCAGAGAGAAGCTTCATCGCCAGGTCACGCTCGCTGGCGGGGAAGTGTTCGATGACCGCGCCGGTAGTCACGTCCAGCGCCTGGGCCAGCCGCTCTTCGCTGGTCGGATTGACCTCGTTGGCGAGACGCTCCCCGGCAAGGAAGAGAATCACGAAGATGATGTAAATCAGGGAGACGGTTGGGCGATAGAAGTAGTCGTTGTCGCTGGTGATGAACTTCCCCAGCTCGTCGATAAAGGTTCCGAAGCCCGCCCCACCGACAATGGCAACGAGGTTACGGGTGCGAGGGCCGAGAAACGCGAGGCTCGCCAGCAACGCGATCAACATGGCCGCGCCGCCAAAGAGCATGTGCGCGATGTGCAGCCCATGCCCACCGATTTGGGGATAGCCTGTCAGTTGCAGCCAGATGCGAATCACCAGGACGGCGACGACCGCCGAGATGACGAACCGCTCCAACAGGGCAGGCGCGTGGATGCCGCGCGCCGGGTGGGCATGCCGAAGCTCGGTGAGCGCCGGGGCGCTTACCCGAAGCTTCGCGCGCCGGCCGGAGATTGGCGTTCCCGGCGTTTGTCCTAGGCCATTTGCCAGATGCTGAACCCTTCGTAGCCGGTAACGCGGCCCTGGACGAAGTCTTCGCTGAAGAAGGCGACGCCCACCAGGACATCGGACGTGATTGGCTCGTCGGGGAGCGTCATGACCGCCACCAACTCATCGTTCACGCCGACGAGCGCGCGGTTGCCATCGACAAAGAGCTGCAGCTCGTTCCGCGCGCCTGGCGCGGGGTCGTAGGCTGCCGCGAACCCAACGAGGGTCGTCGATCCATCCGGGAGATCGAGATAGACATCGCCATTGGAGCGGACCGTCACGCGATGGATCGCTTCCCCGAGTGTGCGGAACTGAAAGCCGCCATCCCAGAATGATACGTCGACATCGTCCGGGTTGATGAAGGTGGCGACCGCGCCGAAATCGTCCACAAACGTGCCGGACGGAGCCTGCGGCGCGGACCCGAGCGTCGATTCGACCAGGCGGCCGGCGAACGGCCCTGACTGAGGTGTGACCGCGCGCGTATCGTCGACGAAACTGGCGAAGTCGGCAATGTCCGCTTCGCTGAGTGGCGCTGGCGCTTGTTCCGGCGCGGCATTCGGAGAGAAGGCAAGAACGGCGAAGTCACTGAACGCGGTGACGCGATCGGCCAGCGTTTGATCGTTGAACACGCCCGTGCTGACCGCAACGTCGCTGCTGATGGAGTCCGTTGGCAGCGTGATCTCTGCCGCGAAGATTCCATTTACGCCAAACGAGGCGTTCTCGCCAGCGACGAAGAGATCGAGTCGGTTCGCTCCACCAGCGGACGTATCGAGCCCGCTGAGCGTTCCGGAATTGGAAGGACCCTGGTTTCCGATTGAAAAGTACCAGTTCCCGAGAGAGTCAATGGTCAGGCGCAGTTGCCCATCCGGACTATCGCGGAAGGTGTACCCGATCTCCCATGGCGTATCCGACGACCCGGCGGGAACGCCGAACAGCGCGGTCGCATGAAAATCGGCCAGATTGACGCCAGCCCACGATAGCGCGATACGGCTCGATTCCTCCTTCAGGTTGGCGGCAAATGGTCCGGCCAGCGACTCAGCCTCCACCTGAGCTTCGAGCAGGGCATTGAAGTTGGCGGTTGCGGTCTCAGTGCCTGTTGCGGTTTCAGTGGTGGGGGCGCCAGTTGTCTCGCCCGTTTCTGGCGTAACGGTAATGCGGATGATGTTGGACTCCTCCGCGCCGGGCTGGAGGGGCCAGATGGCGAAGTCCCGATAGGCAATGGCCCGGTCGGGCTCCGTGGTCCGACCAACGAAGCCGGTGCCGAGCAAGACGTCGGCGGGCGCAGGGCTGGCCGGAAGCGTTAGCCCCGTCACGAACTCGCCATTGACGCCGAAGAGCGCGTTGTCCCCTTCGACGACGAGATCAACGACGTTCTCCGCGCCGGGCGTGGAGGTGAATGCGGTGGTGACGCCGGAATCCTGCACCCCTGCCGGGTAGTTCACGTAGTACCAACCGCCCTCGGAATCGACATACACGTGCTGTCCTGCCTCGCCTTCCTGATGAAACGAGAATCCGATGTCCCATGGGATGCCGCTGTCAACAGGCGGGTTTGTGACAATGGCGGAGGCTGAGAAGTCGGTGACGGAGACGCCCGCGCGGACCGAGCTGATCGAGCTCGCCGGCAAACGGGCCAGCTTCAGGTCTGGTGCTGGCTCGTGAGGAGAGTGCCGCGTCGAACTTTGCCGCATCGTTCTGCGCCAGAGCGGGCAACGTGGTGACGTTGCTTGCAAGCAGGCCGAGCAGAAGCGTCAACGTCAGGAAGAGCGCTCGAGTGGGAGTGAAGGGCATGACACGCCTCCTCAATGGTTCACCAGCGACGGTCATTCTGTCTGCCGTCCATACGTCGGTGCTGTCTCTTGACGATACTGCCCTTCCAATAGGTGTCAAGCCCCCGTCGAAACACGAGCCTGGTCAAGTACGGGCGGGCGGCGCTGCCAGTGATTGGTGGCTTGCTCGAACGCATGAGCCAGTTGGAGGACGGCGAAGTCATCGCGGGCGCGGCCGACGATCTGCAGGCCGACCGGGAGCCCCTCTGGCGTGAATCCGGCGGGTACGGAGATGGCCGGGTGCGCCGTGGTGGTGATGCGCGAGCAGCTTCGCATCCATTCGATGTAGGTCGCCATCGGCGTGCCGTTGACCTCGGTTGGATACTCGGTGTCGACGGGGAAGGGAGGGACCTGCGACACGGGCGCGAGGAGGTAATCGTAGCGGTCGAAGAACGCCTGGACGCCCTGGTAGAGCTCCGAACGGAGGCGGAAGGCGCGGGCCACGTCGGCGCCAGAGAGTGTCTGCCCCTGCTCGATGTTCCAGATGACCGTTGCCTTGAGTTGGTCACGATGCGTTGCCAGGAGATCGCCATAGCCGTTGGCGAATTCCCAGGCGCGAAGGATTTGAAACACCTCGTCGGCGGCGCCAAGATCCGGCTCATCCTCAACCACCTCGATGCCGAGGCTGGAGAAGACGGGGCGTTGCGATTCGAGAACGGCGGTGGTGCGCGGATCGACCGGCAAGCCGCCGAGATTGCGGCTCCAGGCCACGCGCGCGCCGCGAAAGTCGCGGTCGAGAGGCGCGGCAAATGTCGATGCCGGGGCGTCGAGGCAGATTGGCGAGCGGTTGTCCGGCCCAGCTACCACGCTCATCAGGAGGGCAACGTCGCCCACGGTGCGGGCGAGCGGGCCAGTGGTCGTCATGTCGAACCAGGCCGACTGCGAGCTGACTTTCGGCACTCTGCCGGCTGAGGGGCGAAAGCCGACGACGTTGCAGTATCCGCCCGGATTGCGCAGCGAACCGCCGAGGTCGCTGCCGTCGGCAATGGGATGCATGCCGGTCGCCAGCGCTGCCGCCGCGCCACCGGACGAGCCACCAGGCGTTGTGGCGAGGTCGTAGGGATTGCGAGTCGGCCCAAAGAGCGTGTTGAACGTCTGCGATCCGGCGCCAAACTCCGGCACGTTGGTCTTGCCGATGGGAATAGCGCCAGCGGCCTGGATGCGCTCGACGATCAGATCGTTCTGCTCAGGGATGTAATCGCGATAGATAGGCGATCCTTTCGTTGTGCGAATGCCTTTGGTTTCCGTGGTGTCCTTGTGGGCGATGGGGAGGCCGTGCAGTGGTCCAACGGCATCGCCCCGGGCCAATGCGGCGTCAGCGGCAGCCGCTTGCTCGCGGGCGCGATCCGGCAGCAACGTGATGATGGCGTTGACGAGCGGGTTGACCTGCTCGATCCGCGCGAGGTGCGCCTCCAGCACTTCGCTCGCGGAAACCTCGCGCTCGCGAATGCGCCGCGCCAGCTCGCGCGCTGTGGCAAAGTTCAGTTCGTCTGTCACGACCGATCGCTCCTGTCACGCATAATGTCGTTCTGCCTGAGCATGCCAAGATTGTATCGAGCCGGAGACGGTTGCAGAGGCCGGCATTTACCCTCGGCCCCGGCGGGCGAGCCGAGATCTCGAGTGTGATACCGTGTGACAATTGAGCACACACTTCGCTTATCCTTAGCAAGCGTTCATTGTCGTGGAACAACCCCAGTCGAATGGTGGAAGGACAGGCCGTGCATCATTCGGCCTTGCAGGATCGATATCGCGAGCTCCTGGGAACGTTTCCGACGCGGTCTCCCGATTTCCCGCAGCGCGAACTTGCCGCGTTTGGCGAGGATCTCGCCCGCGGGGGCCTCGGTCCGGACGAAATCGTTGCGCTGCACGACGCGGTGACCGAAGGTGTCGCGGCTGAGCCGCGGCGCTGGCCAGACGGGCACCCTGATGCGGTTCGGAATCAGCAGTTCCTGATCCGCGTGCTGGCCGCGTTTGGAACAGCCCTGCAAGCACAGATCGCGGCTATCGCCGGGGAGCGGGACGAGGCGGCGGCGCGGGCCGAGCAGGAGCGGGGAGGCCTGCTGGTCTCGGTGGCACACGAGATGCGCACGCCGCTCACCGCGGCCTTGGGCGCGATCGAGCTGATCGAGCGCGATCTGGCCCGCGAGCGGTTCGACCGCGTCGGGCCACGGTTGCGCACCGCCCGCGAGGCGCTGCAGCGGCTCTCCCGGCAGACCATGGACATCACACGCGCCAGCAGGGGAGACCGTCACAATGCAGTCCTGGCCATGCTTGATCTGCGCGCGATCGTGGCGAGCGCGGCCTCGTGGGCAGAAGCGGAAGCCGGGGAGAAAGGGATTGCCTTCCGCGCTGAACCTGGCGGCCCTCTGGTTTCGGTGAATGCTGATCGGGATGCGCTCCTGAGCGTGGTCGGGAACTTGCTATCCAACGCCATTCGCTACACGCCGGCTGGAGGGGCCGTGCGCCTATCCTATGGCGCCAGCGACGAGCATGCATGGATCGAGATCGCGGATACTGGGATCGGGATGACCGATGAGGTGCAGGAACGCATCTTTGAGAAGTTCTACCGCGCCCCGGAGGCACGAGCGGTCGAGGCCCAAGGGCTTGGTCTGGGGCTTTCAATGGTCCGGGATTTGGTGGCCGATCATGGCGGCCGCCTCGATGTCTCCAGCGTGCCGCATTTGGGGAGCACGTTTCGAGTAATCCTGCCTTGCCTGGCGACGGACGCGGAGGGCCCGGAAGGTCTGACCCGAACGGGCGTGGACGAGGCCGTGGGTTCGCCACGTGCCAGGCAACCGTCGGCGGGCGCGGAGCTCCTCGCGCCGCCGGCGTTGTTGGCCGATGCCGATCACGGCCCTGCCTCCATCGTGTGAGCCGCGCTGGCGGGAGACCACGGACGATTTGGTGCTAGCACGAGTGACGCGCGCCTTGGCGGCTGGACGAAGGCCCGCCACGACGAGATGGGCTTGCTGAGGGCCTGCAAACGCGGTTGACACCGAGTTGCCCATATGTACACTGGCCCGGCTCCCCATTGACACGTTGGTTCGCTCGCGGGCCGCGAGTGCGCCGGGAGAATTCACCTCGCTCGCGCGCTGCCGGGCGAACGAGGGCCGGGAGGAAGCCAATGCCGCGAGGGCAGGCTACGGAGAGCCGCCATGATCGACCAGGTGACGCGGCCGGCGCGCCGGAAGGCAGCCGCTGGCTGACCATCCACGAGGCCTGCGCCTTCCTGGGCGTCGACCAGAGCACGCTGCGTCGCTGGAGCGACAGTGGCAAGGTGCCGGTCTTTCGCACGCCTGGAGGCCATCGGCGCTATGCCGAGGCCGACTTGAGGGCGCTGGTTGGGGACGGCCCACGGTTGCAGGAGCGGCCCCGCGTTTCGCGCCAAACGATTACCGACCGCTCACTTTCTGGCTATGAGGACGACTTTCTGCGTGTCATGCGCGAGCGTCCCTGGTTTCGCGCGTATGGCGGTGACACCCGTGAGGAACACCGCCGCCTTGGGCGCAGGCTTGTCGATCTGGCCGTCCGCTATGCCTCGGCTCCGGCGGCCGCGGCCGACCGTGAATCGATTCTGGATGAGGCACGCCAGATCGGCGAGCACTATGGGCGCAACGGCGCTGCCTATGGGCTTGCCGCGTCAGAAACGGTCGAGGCCTTCATCTACTTCCGTTTTCCGGTCGTGCAGGCGGTGAGCCGGCTGATCGAGGAGCAGGGGTTGGCCGCCCGGCGTGCGGTGCGGCTCTACGCGGAAATCAATCAGTTTCTCGACCAGGTTCTCGTGGCTACCGTGCAGGCGCATGAGGCCGATACCGTCCGCGCTCGTTCCGGAAGCCGGATCGATCGGGGAGGCGATGCCACCCTGGCGCGAAACCACCCGGCCTGATTTCTCCGCCAACCTGTAATGATCCGGCTCGCTTGCGATACCGTATGTACTGAGTAGTGGCGCGTTTCGGCGCGCGGCTGCCCAATGGCTTTCGTTCTGCCCCAAACCTGACGGCCCACCCAGGTCGTGGCCGTCAACCCGGAGGAACGCCCTCATGGCCACTCGTCCCACGCCAGCTTCCGACCGCGCCCGATTTTACGGACGAGCCGGAGCTTTGGCCGCGCTGTTGGCGCTCTTTCTCGATCTGCTCTGGCGGGCAACAATTGCCCCGGCGGGCGTGCCATCGGTCCCCGAACTCGTGGTCGCCGCCGTGGCGCGGCTGACGCCGACAGCCATCTTTGGCTGGGCGACGGAGTCCTTTGGCAGTCTGGCGCAGAACACGCTATTCACGGTGGTGCTCATCGGCGTCGTGCTGGCCGGATACTGGGCGGGCCAGGCGGCCGGTGTTCTGACCGGCGCGGGCACGCCGAGCGCTGGCTGGCGGGGCCGTGCGGCGCCTGCCGCGGGCATGGCGGCGCTCCTCTTCCTCGTCATCGCCGCGGCGATCATGCCGCTGGCGCGCGAGGGGTTTTTCGCCGCGGGCAGCGCCCATCAGGTGGCCTTGCTCCCGCAGGCGGCGCTTTTCGCCGCCATCTGGGGGGTGGCGTGGAAGACGCTGACCCGTTCGCCACTGACCGCTGATGAGCCACGAGGGGTGGATCAGGGAGACGCCATGACCCGGCGGTCGGCGCTGCGTGGCGCTGCCGCCGCCGCGTTGACCGCTGGGGTCGCGGTGCTCGGCTGGCGGCTGGCAAAGGATCCCGAGGCCGGTGATGTGGTGGCCCAGGAACAGGCCGCCGCCGACATCGAGGCCCGTGCGAGGGTCGACGCGCCCCAGGAAAGCGAGAGCATCTTCGCGGCGCAGAGCGCCACACCGGAGATTATTGAGGTAGGCGCGGACGACAACCCGGAGGCAGTCTTCGCTGAGCTACAGGCGGCTGGCGAGCTGACGCCCGTCATTACGTCCGTGGCCGACTTCTATCACGTCTCGAAGAACATCTCCGACCCCGTCGTTGATGGCGCCGGGTGGACGCTAACGGTCAGCGGCATGGTCGGCACGCCGCTGAGCCTGACCTACGATGATGTGGTAGCGCGCTCGAAGACGCGGAACATCACGACGTTGAGCTGCATTTCGAATGAACTGAACGGCGATCTGGCCGGCACCGCGGAGTGGACCGGATTCCCGCTGCGCGAGCTGCTGGAAGACGCAAAGATCAACCCGGCGACGGTCGATCTGGTCTTCCGCGCCGCCGACGGCTACGACGACTCGATACCGTTCGCACAAGCGATGGACCCGACGACCCTAGTCGTGACCGGCATGAATGGCGAGCCGCTGCCACCCGATCACGGGTACCCGGCGCGGTTGATCGTTCCACCAATCTATGGCATGAAGAACGTCAAATGGGTTCAGAGCATTGAAGCGGTCGATCACGATTACCAGGGGTACTGGCAAACGCGAGGCTGGAGCGATCCGGCTCCGTACCAGATCTGGGGGCGCATCGACACTCCGGCAGCCGGCGCTCAGCTCTCTCCCGGTCCCGCCATTGCGGCTGGCGTGGCGGCGGCTGGCAACCGCGGCATTTTGCGGGTTGAGATCAGCCTCGATGGCGGCGCGAACTGGGCCGACGCCGAGCTGGAGCCGTCGATCAATCCCAACTTTACCTGGGTGCGCTGGGTCTTTCCCTTCGAGGCTGTTGCCGGTACGGTGAGCATGCTGATGCGCGCCACCGATGGACAAGGCAACGTGGCGCCGGAGGAGCAGCGGCCGCCGTTGCCGGATGGCGCGACGGGCTGGCCGCAACGCGCCTTCCGGGTGGCATAGACGCGCCACGGGCCAAACGAGCCTCGCCGGAGCCGATCTGCATGGGCAACGCTGCCCCGGCTTCCAGGCGCCGTTGTGAGCAATCGCATGCGCGCAATAGACAATCCGGAATGAAGACTTCCGCTGCGTAATCGAAAATTCGCGTACAAAATACGTATGTTCTTTCTGAAAAACTCCATGTAGAGTGGCCGCACATGCTGACCTGGCATGCGCCTGAACCGTCGTTTGTCTGTTTTCGCATTCATGTCTGTCCACTTTACCCAGCATGGAGGCCACCATGGACAGTCGTATTCCCGTTCGAGATACGGGCTTGATGGCGCGTCGCTTCGCGCGGCGAACGGTGGTGCAGGGATTCGGCCTGGCCGGCGCCCTGGCCCTTGGCTCTGGCATTGCCGGCTGGCGAGACAGCGGCGCGGCGCAACTGGATGCACTCCCGGCAGAGTGGTTCCGAACTGACGATAACTGCGCCGACGACGCGACGTGCGGGCTGCGCACCCAAGTCATCTTCGGCGACGGCCCAGTCTCCTTTTCACACCTGCCACTCTTCATGTTCGATTCGCCCGGCAACTATCCCCATCATTATCAGGTCATCACCGAGATCGCGTTGCCGGATGCGGCGTTGGAAGCCTACCTCGCGGACCGGGAGGCAACTGGCGCGCCGCTCTATACCCTGAAGCCAACGGAAACGTACCGGATGCTCGATCTGGCGGCCGGATCCCTGAGCGAGACGCCAGTCGATACGCTCTCGGGCGACATCGTCCGGGGGCACTGGGAGCGGCCCGCTCGCCAGCAGCCATTTGGCATCGACCTCGCGGCGATTGAGCTCGATGTCGCCGTGGCGGTTGATCGAGTCATCTACGCCCATGAGTTCGCGTTGCATCAGGAGCCGCTCGCGCGGCTGGAATACGTGCTGTTCGGCAGCGGCGACCAGCTCTTTCTTGCCCATCGCGTGACCGCCGCGCCCGATTTCGACCAACTCCTGCCAGTGACGATCGAGAGCGGCACGTTCAGTAACGCGCAGCTACGGTCGGGCCTCATCTTGGCCATCCCCGAGCGGCAGAACACGATTGCTGATCGGCTGGTCGCGGGAGAGCAGGTGATGGCCGAGGCCTGGCATGGGGCGACGGGGGTCGCGCTCACGGCGCGCGACGGGACGACGGGCAGCCCGGTGTCGGCCGGGATTCAGCTTGTGGCGGGCCCGGAGTTCTTCTTTGAAGAAGGCGAGCTGGCTGAATTCTCCACTATGCGGCCAACAGAGGAGGAAATTGCTTCCGGGTTCGCGTTCCCGTAGGGCCAGAAGGCGCCAGGCAATCGCGGCGGGTTCTTGCCCGATGTCCCGAGGCGGCAGGAAAACGGCATTCGTGCCAGAATCGGCAAACGGCGAAGGCGATTGATTGCACGCGCCGTAGCGGGACGTTGGCGCGAAGCGTTCGAGGGATTGCGTGGTGCAGGTATCGACGCGCGATTGGGCGGGGGTCCGCGCGCTTTTCAACCCGGCGACTGGGCTGGCCTATCTCGATGCCGCGACCTATGGGCTGCCGCCGCGGCCCACGGTCGATGCCCTGGAGCGCGCGTTGCGCCGCTGGCAGAGTGGCGAGGCCGATTGGGTGGCGGAATGGGATCGCCGGGGCGATGTCTGCCGGAGCCGTTTCGCCACGCTGATCGGCGGCCGGCCAGAAGAGATCGCCCTCATCCCGAGCGCGTCAGTGGGCGTGGGGATGGTGGCATCGGCGCTGCCCGAGGGCGCGAACGTTATCGTCCCGGACGACGAGTTCACATCTGTCCTCTTTCCGCTTCTGGTCGCGGAGCAAGAGCGAAGTATCCGCCTGCGCCGCGTGCCATTTTCCGAGATCGCGGCCGCGATAGGTCCAGATACGCATCTGGCGGCGTTCAGCTCAACTCGCTCGCAGGATGGCGAAAGCGCCGCGATGGACGACATCCTCGTGGCAGCGGAACGGCATGGCACGAGGCTCCTGGTCGATGCCACGCACTCGGCGCCGTTTCTGCCGGTTGCGCCGTGGTTGGCGGGCATCGACTATCTCGTCTGCCACGGCTACAAACATCTCCTCTGCCCGCGTGGCGTCGGTTTCTTCCACGTGCGGGAGGACCGGTGGCGGTCACTGCCGC
The DNA here is from genome assembly GCA_964434995.1 of uncultured Sphaerobacteraceae bacterium. Taxonomy (GTDB): domain Bacteria; phylum Chloroflexota; class Chloroflexia; order Thermomicrobiales; family UBA6265; genus JACCXM01. The sequence goes on along the minus strand of CAYSXO010000044.1, from coordinate 9,791 downwards.
CCTGGTTCGCGAACTGGCGTTCGGGAGCGCCAGTCTATACGCGCAATTACGGCGGAACATTGGCCGATCTGGCGGGCGATGCGCGGCGCTTCGACGTCTCGCTCGCCTGGCACGCCTGGGCCGGCGCTGAGCCATCCCTGGACTTGCTGGTCGAGTGGCAGGCCGACGGCATGCAGGAGCACGTGCGTGGTCTGGCCCGGCGACTCGCTGCAGGGCTGGGACTGCCCGCGCCATCGGCCTCGATCGTCAGTTTGCGCGTGCATGATGCCGAGGCGGCCGAGACGGCGTTAGCGGCGATGGGCGTGCGTTGCGCGGCGCGGGGCGGCAACGTGCGGCTTTCGCCGCACGTCTACAACACGGACGAGGATATCAACCGGGCCATTGAAGCGTTGCAGCGATTTGTCGCCTGATGAAGCCCTCACCCCAACCCCTCTCCCAGGGCGATGGGAGAGGGGCGTGTGCCCGCCGCGATCGCGGAGAACCCGGCATATCTCCCCCTGTGAGCCGGGCGCGGGAGAGAGTGTGCTGCCGTCGAGACAGGTTGCCATCTGCTCGATGGCCGACATCGCGCTTCCCGCTCCCGGCAGCGGGCTTGGGGTGAGAAGACTCCCGCTAATGGCGGTTACGAGATCGCGTCGCCGTTCGCCGGATCGAAGAGGAACGCATCGTCCCAATTGAAGCTGATCGACACGCGGTCGCCGATGTCGTAAAGGCGCGAAGTAGGCGTTACCGCGCGCAAGAGATGGCCATTCGTGGCCAGTTCATAGAGGATGTCAGTGCCGAGAATTTGCCGGGTGTAGATTTCGGCGCTTTGGCCCGGGCTCCCATCAGCAGGCGCGACGGAGAGGTGTTCAGGTCGGACACCGATCTGGAAGCGCCCGTCAGCTACGCGGGCCTGGATCCGCGCGCGGACGGCTTCGGGAGCGCCGACGACCCAGGAACCATCGCCGAGCAGGCGCGCGCCATCGGCGGAGAGCGTGGCGTCGAGCACGTTGATGGGGTGCGAGCCGATGAACTGCGCCACCCAGAGATTGCGCGGAGATCGGTAGAGATCGAGCGGCTGCCCGAGCTGAACAAGCTCGCCGGCATTCATGACCGCTATCCGGTCGGCGATGGCCATCGCTTCTTCCTGATCGTGCGTCACGAAGACCATCGTCGTCTCGACTTCACGGTGAATGCGCACTAACTCCGAGCGCATCTGGCGGCGCAGGGAGGCATCGAGACTGGAGAAGGGCTCGTCGAGCAGGAAGAGGCGCGGCCTTCGCACCAGTGCCTTGGCGATGGCGACGCGCTGCCGCTGTCCGCCGGAAAGTTGATGAATGCGGCGGTTGAGCAGCGTGCCGATATCGAGAACATGCACGACTTCGGCGGTTCGTTCCTCGATGAGCTGTCGTGGCGCCCCGCGGGTCTTGAGCGCCAGGCTGATGTTGTCCCGCACGTTGAGATGCGGATAGAGCGCGATCGACTGGAACACCATGGCGATGTCGCGCTCTTCCGGGGGCACGGTGTTGACGACCTGATCGCCGAAATAGAGCTGCCCGCTTGTCGGCCGCTCCAGGCCGGCCAACATGTTCAAGGTCGTTGTCTTGCCGCAGCCTGATGGCCCGAGCAGGACCAGGAGCTCGCCGTCGAGAAGTTCGAGATTCAGGTTCCTGACGGCGGTGAACCCGCCATCGAAGCGCTTGACCACGTCGGCAAAGCGGATCGATTTCGCGGGGTCTCCGTTGCCTCGGGCACGCACTGCCGGGCTATCGAGTTTTGTAGCGCTCATTCCCACCGTCCGTCCTACAGCGGATCGACCAGATTCAGGTTGCGGATACGACTCTGGAACAGGTACGCGAGGATAGCCGGCGGGATGATGGCGATGATCGAGACGGCGGCCATCTCTGTCGGTTGCGAAATCTGAAAGAAGAACGTTGAAATTGCTGGTGGGAGCGTCTGCGCGTTGGAGCCCGCGGCGAGGAACTGCGAGAAGACGAATTCATTCCAGCAGACCATGAAGCTGATCGCTGTCGCCACCGCGATGCCAGGCCAGGACATGGGCAGAATCACGCGATAGAACGCCTGCCAGCGCGTATTGCCATCGACTCTGGCAGCGGCTTCGACCGTTCTTGGGAGCGATGAAAAGAAGCTTGTCATCACCCAGATGATCATGGGAATCGTCAGCGTCAGATAGACAATGACCAGTCCGCGGACCGTGCCCTGCAGGCCGAGCTGTGAATAGAGCAGCACGAACGGGATGATGATGGCGATCGGGGGGTAGGAACGGCTGGTAATGATCGCGAAGAGCATCGGCATTCTGCCGCGAAATTCGAGGCGGCCGAGGGCGTAGGCGACGGGTAGGGCGATGACCATGGTCAGAATCGTGACGATTATGGCCACGGTCAGGCTATTGCGCAGGCCGCTCTGGATGATGGGCGCCTGGCCGATGACGGGCATCAGCTCGCCGCCTGGGCCGACTGCCGTCCCGCCGAAGAGGCGGGTGTAATTGCTGGCCGTTGGATCATTCGGATAGAGATGCGTTGGTGAGGCAAGGAGCTCCGTCTTGAACATCAGCGACATGTTGAGCAGCCAGTAGATCGGGACCAGCGTCCAGATCACCAGCAGCGCGGCGAATACGTAGGTGAGGATGGCGCGGCCATTCATCGCTTGCATCTCAAAGCTCGACCTGAAGCGCGTCGTCTGGCGTTGCCGTGCCGGTGCGCTCGCGCCGCCGCCAGAAGAGGAGGAGGAAGTAGATCGTCGTAATGATGGTCGTCAGGATGACGAGAAGCCAGCCGAGAGCGGCGCCCTGTCCATACTGATTGTTCTTGTAGAAGACGCGGTAGACCTCCCAGGGCAGCGTCGTTGAGACGTCGCCGGGGCCGCCGCCAGTCATGAAGAAAATGACGTCGAATGCTCGTGCCGCCTCAACGGTGACGAGGACCATCACGATCAGCAGGGGCGCCTTGATGTACGGAAAGACGACGTACCGAAACCGGCCCAGCATGCCGAGCCGGTCGACCTTTGCCGCCTTGTAAAGATCCTCGGGAATGATCTGCAAGGTGGCCAGCACGAAGTACATGCCGAGCGGCGCGATCTGCCAGGCATGGGCCACGGCCACGGCCGGCACGGCAAGCTTCTCTGACAGGAAGTTGATCGGCTGATCGATGATGCCGGCCTTGAGCAGTATGGCGTTGAACATGCCCCAATCGGGACTGTAGAGATACTTCCAGACAATGGCGGTCGCATAGAGCGAAACGGCCCATGGCAGGATGACGATCGCCATGACAAACCCGCGGCCACGGAACTTCTCGTTGAGGACGAGCGCCCCGCCGACGGCAATGAGCAGTGAAACGATCGTGACCAGGCTGGTGTAGTAGAGGGTGACCACCAGCGCGTGGCCGAGCGCCGGCGACGTGAGCGCTTCCTGGTAGTTCTGTAATCCGACGAACTCGTTGCGCTTGAAGATCAGGTCGATGCGATGAAAACTCGTCCAAAGAGAGTAGGCCGTTGGGTAGCCGACGATGGCGAGCAAGGCAACGATAACCGGGACCGTGAGCAGCGTGGCAAATTGCCCGTCGCTCAGCCGGGATGAGCTCCAGCGACTCCCGGAAGAACTTTCTGACCGTGGGTGTGTAAGGTCCGCGGCGGTGGCCATCCTACCGATTCTTTCACTCTCGAACTGAGACGTGCCCCGCGATTTCGTCGCGTTTCGCGCGGAGATTGTGCTGAATTCCCGCGCTCGGTTCCGCGTCGAACCGAGCGCGGGAAGAACGCCCGGCCGCGGCGCTACATTGCGTAGCGGGCGACGAGTTCTTCAGCGAGCGTCTTCAGGGCGGAATGGACATCGGCGACCGGTGTCTGGCCAAGCACGGCCTTCGGCAACTCGGTCATTGCCTGGGCGTTCCACTCCTCCCACCAGAAGGTCTGCCAGACCTTGGGGAAGGTTCCCGCATTGACGATGCCCTCGAGTACCGGGAGCAATTCGGGATTTGGCAGCCACTGGTTGTAGGCCTCGATGACTTCCGGGTCTTGCAGAATCGCCGTGTACCCGGAGTTCAGCGCGGCCTCGATCGCCCAGCGCTTGGCGACGTAGAGCTCGCCGCCCTCGACCTGGTCGCGGTAGCCGAAGAAGCCCGCCAGCCGGTACTTGCGGGCCAGCTTCTCGTCGCTGTCGTTTGCCCGCTTGGGAACGGTGTAGATCCCCTCATCGATGATGCCCCAGGGCTGCTCGACGACCGGCACCGGGACCACCTGACCCGCGACCTGGGATTTGGCCGGGTCGTTGAAGACCTTCAGGTCGTATATCTGCTGCGGACTGTAGGCATACTTGCCGGTGGCGAAGGCGTCGATCCAGTCGGCCTCGCCCATCGTGAAGACCGTCTCCGGGACGATGCCTTCCTCCAGCAGCACGCGCCATTCTTCCAGGATCGCCAGCGACTTCTCATCGAAGACCGGCTGGTTCTCGTCGTCGAAGAGCACGGCGCCTCGGTTGAGGCACTCGAAGAGATAGCCCCAGGAGATGCCGAACCAGACGCCGGAGGCGAACCAGTGCGGCAGGAAGGGCGGCCCCTCTGTCGCGCCGTCGGCCTTGAGCTGCCGCAGTTGGGTGTAGAGCTCATCCCAGGTCGTTGGGAAGTCCGCCGGGGTGATGCCGGCCTTGTCGAGGATGGCCATGTTCGCGCATTGCGTGCCGCGGATCGAGACGAAGTAGGGCAGGCCGTACAGCTTGTCACCGATGGTGAGAGACTGCCGGACTCCCTCATACAGCTCGCCGCGCGCATTGTCGATATCCCACCACGCCTCATAGTCGTGCAGCCAGCCGGGTAGCTGCCAGCGCGCCAGCGTGGCCGGATTGGCGTAGGCCATGTCGAGCGGCTGGTTGGCGATGTGGAAGTTCTCCATGATCGCGATGTAGTCGCCGGTGATCGTCTGGTAGTCGACATTCTCGCTGTACTGCTCGTTGAATCGGTTGGTGTTGTCCTGAACCACCTCGGGACGGTAGTTCCAACCCCGGAAGACGAGCTGTTCGGACGTGTCGATCCCTTCCGCCGGAGGAGCGAGTCTCGCGGTCTGCGCGGCGGCGCGCGTCAGCGAGAACCGGTTGTGGCTGGCCGGGACAACATTGGCCGCGGCCGGATTCGCCAGGTAGTTGGCGATAACCGGGGTCAAGGTCCCTGCCGCCGCGGCGCGCTTGAAGAACGTGCGACGGTCAATACGGCCTTTCATCAGGTCGTCGTAATACTCATGCACAGGCTTCATGGAACGCGGCTCCTTTCAACCCCACGACACAGTGGAACGGAGTCCAGCCAGAAATGCACCACGGCCCGATCGCGCGAGCCCACTGGCGCCGTCGCGGCATCGTCGCCGTCGATGGCTACGGTGGACCTCCCGATAATGCCCTGATCCTTTCATGGCCGCCCGTGGGGTCAACATATCACGGGCTCGCGATGCCGTAAAGAGATTGCAGCAAGTCGTTTCACTTGGCGAAAAAACTGGTCGCGAGCGAGGGTTTTCGGCATTCCGGCGAGCCGGTTGCTAGCCGTGGCCCGGTTCAACCGAGAGCTCGCGCAGGAGGAGGAGTGATTGTGGCTCCACGCGGAGTGGAGTGCTGGGCGGGTACAACCTGGCCCGATTGTCCGGCGGATGAGCCGTGTCAACGAGGGTTTCCCAACGGGCTGGAGCATGGTCGGCGTGGATGGCAAGATCGAAACTCACAGCCTCGGTGTTCGCGTTGAGCAGGATGGCGAGGGTGTCGCCCGTGATGATCTCGCCCCGTGCTCCTCGTTCTTCGATTGCATTCCCATGGAGCACGAGCCCCAGCGCGTGGAGCTCCGCGTTGTGCCAGTCCGCGTGCAGCATCTCGCCGCCGCCGGGCCGCAGCCAGGCGATATCGCGGGCGCCGATGGCGCGCAGATGACTGCCATGCAGGAAGCGGCGGCGCCTGAGCACTGGCTGCGCGCGGCGAATGGCGATCAGGCGCTTGGTGAACGCCAGGAGGTCCTCAGTCCATTCGTGGAGATCCCAGTCATACCAACTGATGGCGTTGTCCTGGCAAAAAGCGTTGTTGTTGCCGCGCTGCGTGCGGCCAATTTCGTCACCGCCAAGGAGCATGGGAACGCCTTGCGACACGAAGAGCGTGGCCAGGAAGTTCCGGCGCTGCCGGGCGCGCGTTCGCACGATCTCCGGGTTGCTTGTTGGGCCTTCGTGCCCGTAGTTGCTGGAGATGTTGTGATCGGTTCCGTCGCGGTTATCGTCCCCGTTCGCCTGATTGTGCTTGCGGTCATAGGAAACGAGGTCCGTCAGCGTGAAACCGTCGTGCGCGGCGAAAAAATTGACGCTGGCCGTGGGGCGACGTCCATCCGCGTTGTAGAGGTCGGATGAACCGGTCAGGCGATACCCCATGTCGGCCACATAGCCGTCGTCGCCGCGCCAGAAGTGGCGCACGCCATCGCGAAACTTGTCGTTCCATTCCACCCAACCGTTCGGAAAACGGCCAACCTGATAGCCGCCGGCGCCGACGTCCCACGGTTCCGCGATGAGTTTGACCGTTGACAGGAGAGGATCTTGATGGATGGCATCGAAGAACGAGGAGGTGTGTTCGACATGATGGTGCTCGCGGGCCAGCGCCGGGGCGAGATCGAAGCGGAACCCATCGACGTGCATTTCCTGCACCCAATAGCGCAGCGAATCCATCACCATGCGCAGGGTGTCGGGGTTGCGCACGTTGAGCGTGTTGCCGGTCCCGGTGAAGTCGGCATAGAGCCGGGGATGGTCGGGCACGAGGCGATAGTAGGTCTGATTGTCGATGCCGCGAAAGGCGACGGTTGGGCCGAGGTGGTTCCCTTCGGCGGTGTGGTTGTAGACCACATCGAGGATGACCTCGAGGCCGGCGGCATGCAGCGCCTTGATCATCGTCTTGAACTCGGTCACCTGCTGGCCGAGTGATCCGCCGACGGCATAGCGCGATGTCGGGGCGAAGAAGGCGATCGAGTTGTAGCCCCAGTAGTTGGTCAGCCCGCGCGCGGCCACGGCAGGCTCATCAAGCCATGCGTGGACTGGAAGCAACTCGACCGCGGTGATGCCCAGGCCGCGCAGGTAGTCGGTGACGGCTGGGTGCGCCAGACCGAGATACGTGCCGCGCAATTCGGCGGGGAGATTGGGAAACGAGTGCGTGAACCCCTTGACATGTGTCTCGTAGATGATCGATTCCTCAATCGGAATCCGGGGCGCGGCGTCGCCTTCCCAGTCGAACACGGGGTCGATTACGACAGAACGAGGCACGAATGGCGCGTCATCACGTTGGCTGCGCCGGTGATCGTCGTCGTGGCCGTCAGTGCGCTCATAGCCGAAGACTGGACCATCGAAGTCGATATTGCCGTGAACGGCCCTGGCATAGGGATCGAGCAGGAGTTTCGCCGGGTTGAACCTGAGCCCCTGCTCGGGACGGTAGGGGCCGTGGACGCGATAGCCGTACGCCTGCCCTGGACCGAGGCCCGGCACATAGGCATGCCAGACATGCCCGGTGCGTTCGGGCAAGGGGATGCGCTCGGACTCGTACGGGTCGTCTGGATCGGCGAAAAGACAGAGCTCGATCCGCGTGGCATGGGCGGAAAACAGGGCGAAATTGACTCCGGCGCCATCCCACCGCGCGCCGAGCGGGTGCGGGTGACCGAGCCAGGTCCGTGCCAGGGAAGATGGCGTCACCCTTGTCGCGGTCTCGCTGTTCATGCGCTGCCCCACGCGAACCCTTCACGATAGCCTGATGATCTGGCTCGCCGCGCGGGTACCAAGAGGGTGACAGGCCGGAGAGGTCCGGTCAAGCGGTCGGCGCGGGCAATGTTGGGAATTCTCGCGTGTTTCATGGCCCACGGAGCCGCGATGCCCGCCCCGGCGAGTTATTGTGCGTTCGGCGTTGCCTGAACGGGCGCGGGCTCCTGATCTCTCGCGCGCTCTCGCCGGGAGCGGCGGTCCGGTTGCTCCTGATCGCTGACCGGGCCGCTCTCGTCGCTGGCCGTCCGTTCGTCCCGGCCCGCTCGCGGCGGCGATTCAAGCGGTTCGAACGTGGCGGCAATCAGCGTGGCCGGGATCGCGAGCATCGCCACGAGAGAGATGGCGTTCGCGAGGCCAGCGTGGCCCCCGGTCTGCACGGTGGCGCATGTGGAGCCAGGCGCCGCGGGCGGCGCCGGCAACCGTCCCTGACGGCGGGCGAGGATGGCAGCCAGCACGCACAGCGCCAGCGCCGAGCCGAGGCTGATCGCAAGCCCCAGCCGCAAATAGGGTGGCGCGTAGTGCAACTCAACGTGCTGATTGCCTGCCGCTATCGGGATGGCCATGAAGGTGTAGTTCGCACGGTAGACTGGGACCGGGGCGCCATTGACCGTCGCGGTCCAGCCCGGGTCCCAGATTTCGCTCATTGACAGCAGGCCAGGCGCGGCAGCGTTCACCTGAATGGTCAGCCGATCGGGTCCTGAACGGCTGATTTCGGCGGTTTCGGAGCTGGCGCCAGCCGCCTCAAGCGGCGGAGGCGGCAGTTCGAGCAGGGCGACGCGTGTGGGATCGACGCGCCCCTCGGAGAGGAGCCGCAGAGCATCCTCCGGGGCGGCCTCTTCCGCCTCGTGCACGATCCAGGCGCGGGGAAACGCCTCCTTGTTTTCGAGAATCACGACGTGCTCGTCCTGATAGACGATGGGCATTGCGGCGAGCAGGTCAGCGACGTCGGGACGCTCCGGGGCATCGCCAGGCACGATCAGATAGCGCAGATTGAGCGGGCCGAGGAGGGGAGAGGTGAGCGCGCCCGGGAAGATGTTAGTCTCGTGATACTCCTGACGGTGACCGTTGAGGGCGTCAATGTACTCGCCATAACGGCGGACGTGGATCGGGTTGTACCCCTGCGCGTCATCGATGCCAAACCAGGTTCCCCAGTTATGCACGAGGAGCCAGTTGGCCTGTCCAAGCCAGTGGTTGCGGTAAACCTGCGGCGGCAAATTACCGAACTCGGCGGGGTCGGGGAGCACCGCCGGGTCGTAGCCCGCGTAGCGCCCGGATTCACTGGCGACTGCCTCGGCGAGGAAAGTGGCCGCGCCGTTTTCATGCAGAAACGCCCGCGCGTCTCCCGCGAACGCCCCGGCGAGTGAGCGTTGCGGACCTGCGCCCTGTCCCCAACCCGCGAACATCGCCCTGCCGACCGGATCCCAGAAGATGACCGTCGCTAGCGCCAGCGCCAGCAGCGTTGGCCTGGTGGCGGCTGGCAGGAGCACGGCAATCAGGGCAATGCCCAGCGCGGCCAGCGCGCAGAGGAGCGAACCCCAGGAAACACCCCCCGCGCCTTGCAGGGAGATAACGGCCCCGGTCACCATGGTGATTCCAGCGACGCCGGACGCTTGCCAGAATCGATGGTTCCCGGCCTGGCGAACGAGCGCGTCCGTCGTCGCGCCGGCAAGCATCGCGGCCGCCAAGGGGACAACCATCAGAATGCGGTCGGGAAGATGCGAGTGGATCAGTTCGAATCGAGGGAGCAGCGTGTAGCCCAACGTGTGCAACAGCGTCGGCGCTGGGAGGGTGAGGACGATGGCCAGCGCCGGAACCAATAGCCAGAAGAGGAGGGGAGGCCAGCGCCAGGCAAGGAATGGCGCCAGCAACGCCAGCGCGACGACGGCCGCGCCCGCATACTGCCAGGAGGCAACACTGAAGCCGCCGACAAGGGTGCGGGCGATGGCCTCGATAGGCAGCCCGAGCTTGGTGTCTGCCCAGCCCGAGATGCCGGTGTACTCCCCACCCGCCGCGTTGGAGCGCGAGTTGGCATCGAG
>CAYSXO010000043.1:19196-20866 GCA_964434995.1 uncultured Sphaerobacteraceae bacterium | reverse complement strand
AAAGGGAGGCGCCAACGTCTTGATCATCGCGCCGGCCAGCCAGCGCGGGCTTCCCATCATCATGACCGCGTGGCGGTCCGCGGCAACTTCGACAGCCATCTCATAATGCCGAGCAAGGCGCTGGATTTCAGGCACGACGCCGAACGCCGCCGCCGCCGATTTCGCCAGCAGCAAGCGCAATGGATCTCGACGGGCAACATGCCAACCCTCGTGATGCATGACCGCGGCCAGCTCGCGATCGGTCAGGAGGTCCACCAACCCGCTCGACATGCAAACCCGAGGCCAGATCCAACCGTACGCGAAGGCAAACGGGCGAGCTGCATCCACGACGTCGATTCTGCCGGTGAGACCGGCCGCCGCGGCCGCGGCCATCGCCCGTGGAGGAGTTTCCAGGCGAGCCGTATTGGCCAAGGTCCGAAGTTCGGCAACGCGTGCCCGGGCCCGCCTTGCGGCGCGCGCGCCTGCCACCATCGGCAACGATGCCAGAAGCACGAGGGACACGGCCAACACATGAATGGCGGTGTCCAGAGATGAGACCGGCGCGATCAGGCAACGCGGATCGAAGGTCGCCAGGCTGGCTGGGCCAGCGCTGAGAATGAGCAACTCCAATGCCAGCAGGAGGAGCATCCCGGTAAGGGCGCTCGCGGTCAGGACGACTCTGGCCAGGACACGGTCTGGCGATGCGGTCACGGCATTTCGCCGCGGGCGATCCTCTCCAGTTGCCGCTGCCGCTCCGGGGAGAGGCCGTTGACGGTGGCCAGAAACTGCGCGATCGCCACATCGCCAAAGTCATCGATGAGCGCCTGAACGCGCCTGGAGGCGGTTTCCCGCAGAAACGCATCTTCGGTGAGCGCCACGCTATAGAGATGCGTCTTCCCCGTCAGCTCGCGGCTCAGAAGCTCCTTGCCCACGAGCCGGCTCATCACGGTCATGACGGTGGTATAGGCGAGTGGGCGGCCATTTTCGCGGAGTCGGTCGACGATGTCTCGCACCGTCGCGGCGTTGGCCGACCACATCAGGCGCATGATTGCCGCCTCGAGATCCCCCAGCAATTGATCGACCGTGTTTTCGTGACGTTGGTCCGGCATTGCACATTCCCTGGCGCTCTCTCGGCCGCGCGGTCAGCCGTTCGCCGGGGCTGGGGCTCCAGCGTTCGCTCATTTTCGATGGAAGCGCGCGGCGTTGCCAACTCTCCGACGAGCTGAACTCCGCCGAAAATCTACTACCAATGGGTAGTTGCCACAACCGCATGCGTCTGCTAGCGTGAAGGTTGGAGTTGCCGAGGGTTGGCAATCCATGCGATCCTGAACGCATCGCCCGCTGGAATCCGGGATAGTCCGGTCCATGTGAAAACCCCATCGCGGGGAAACCCCTCCGCTTCGGCAAGCTTGGGATGGATTGCCGAACAGTCGAACACGATAAATCCCCGCGCTCAGGACACTTTGCGCTGGTCCGGTTGTGGCCCGTGCGATCGACGATTGCCGTTTGTCCGAAGGGTTTGGAGGGAGGATCTTGGCGATTGTCTCGACGGCCGTGAGCCGTCGCCTGGTGGCGCTGGCCGCGTGCTCACTCCTCGTCACATCGACGCCGATCCCCGTATTTGCCGAGTATGGGCTGTTCGCGGGGACCGCGGCGGTCAACACCGCGGGGCAGCCTGTTCTGGTCAGGCT
>CAYSXO010000043.1:0-19186 GCA_964434995.1 uncultured Sphaerobacteraceae bacterium | reverse complement strand
GGCTGGCGCCTGGCTGGGATGCCGCGGTCGCCCATGAAGTTCCCGCTGGCGCCAGCGTCACGGTTTGGGACGTGGCGCAGAGTGCCGCGGACGGCAGCCTCTGGTATCCCGTCGATGGCGGATATGTGCCGGCTGAAAGTCTCACCAGCGTGGCCACGCTTGAGGGCGCGGTTCAAGCGTCGCAGGGCGCGGCCACGCTGGAGGCGGAGGCGGTCGAGCCAGCGGCGGAAAACACCTGGACCGAGCCGGCCATGGCAGAAACAGAGGGCTGGGTCGATCCGGCCACCGGCGAATGGGTTGTCGCGGCCGCGCCCGCATCGGGGTGGGTCGATCCGGCGGCTCCAGGTGAGAACGCCGCGCCCGCGTCCAGTGAATTGGTCCAATCTGCCGCGACGACTGACGGGATCGATCCCGCGACGGGCGAATGGGGCGAAGCGCCCGTGTTGGCAGCCGAATACGTCGACCCTGCCATGGGGGCAGGGGTTGAGCCAGCCGCGCCAGTCGAGGCTGTCGATGCGGCTGCACCCGCGGAAGCGTGGGTCGATCCAGCCGCGCCCGCGCAGGCCGTCGATCCCGCGGTGGGCGAGTGGGACCAAGCGGTGGCGCTGACCCAAGACGCCATCGTTGAGGAGGCGATTGAGCCTACCGGGACCTACGTCGAGTTGGAGCAGCGCGGGAAGAATCGCGACGACGACAAGGGTAAGGATCGGGACAAGAAAGACAGGGATGGCCGCGATGGCGAAGCGGGAACCTCGTCAGGCAGGCAGATTGCCGACTTTGCCCTGAAGTTTGAAGGGTACCCGTACGTCTATGCCGGTGAGGGGCCCAATGCCTTCGACTGCTCCGGCTTCACCATGTTCGTGATCAAGAAGACCCTCGGCCTTGACATCACCCACGACATGTTTGCTCAATACGACATGGGGCAGGAAGTCGACAGGAACGACCTCCAGCCAGGCGATCTGGTCTTCTTCAAGAACACCTACCGCCGGGGCATGTCGCACAACGGCATCTACATAGGCGGCGGGCAGTTTGTGCATGCCGAGAACGAATCGACGGGCGTGGTGATCAGCGACCTCGCTTCGGACTACTACGGGGAGCGATGGTACGGCGCCGTCCGCTTTGGCGAGTGACGTTCAATTCTCTTGACCAAGTGCCGTCCGCCCAGCGCTCGGGCCGGTGTTTGCAGGACGGGAGTAGAGGACATCAGGGGACAGCCCTCAGTTCCCCCGCGCTCATGGCGTGATGGCGTCTTCGGCCGCGAAGAGGTGGCGTAGCGCGGTAACCACGTCCGCGCCATGTGTGCTGTAGCACTCTTTGACCGCTGTCAGATCGCGCGCGGCAAAGGCCGCGATCAGGTTGCGGTGCATCGTCACCAGAGAATCGAGGTCGCTGTTGGCCCGGTTGCGCAGTGCCAGAGCGCGGCGAATCGGAGAAACGTAGCTCCGCCAGACATCGAGCAGCAGATCGTTCCCGCTCATCTCAACGATCCGGGTGTGGAACTCGACGTCCGCCTTGTTCATGCAAACGAGGTCGTTCGCCTTCGCGCAACGTTCCATCTCGCCAGCCAGACTCTCCAGGGAGGCGGTATCGATCGTCTCCATCTGCAGAACCAACTCTGCCGCGAAGACTTCGAGCAAGCGGCGGAACGCCTGCAATTCGGTGACGCCGCGCTCAGTCAGGGGGGCCACGACCGCGCCACGCCAGGGCTCGCTGACGATCAGCCCCTCGTTTTCCAGTGTGCGCAGCGCCTCCCGTAGCGGCGCTCGGCTGACACCGAGCTGCCGCGAGAGTTGGGCCTCCACCACCGGCTCCCCCGGCGCGAGGCGACCCTCGACGATCGCCTCGCGCAAGGTGCGCAGAACGATCGCGCTCAAGGGCTCTCCGCGGACATCAGTGAGGCTCAAAGTCGCCACCGGCTTTGCTCCCGCTAGGTGACCGCAGCACATCAAAGGCTGCCACTCGTTCGACGCCAGCCCGGTCTCCCGGCTTGACACGCCACAGACACCGTTATAGCATCAAAGCCCAGCACCTGTCGACAGTCGACAGAACTGCCAGTTCGGTGCTTCCCGCGACCCGTTTCCGGCTTCGCCGTTGTTCCGGATGCGGTTCGCCCGACGTTCTGCCGCAAGGCGCGCCCGACCACGCTCGACGTGGAGGATGGCGCTGACGGCACGTTCGCGTCTTCACGACGCGAATCCCACAAGTCCGGTTGACTCGATCTTCGAGGCGCCAAGGGTGCGGTGACATGAGTGACAGCCACCAATCCGGCAACGGCCAGACGACCCTCCTGCGCGGCGGCTGGCTCGCCGCGTGGGACGGTCGCCAGCACCAGATCGTCGCGGGCGGCGAGGTTGCCTTCCGTGGCGAGCGAATCCTCTACGTCGGTCCGCGCTTCAATGGGGATGCCGCCGTCGTGATCGAACGGCCTGACTGGTTCATCTGCCCTGGCTTCATCAACCTCCACGGCCACATCGGGGTCGAGTTGATGGCCGCCTTCGTCGACATTTCGCGAGACGGCCGCTTCGCGCCGAGCCGCGACTTCTCCCGCCGTGCTTCTCTCGCCATCGAGCCGTGCCTGACGCCGGACGAGCAACAGCAGAGTGCCGAGTTCTCCCTAGTCCAGATGCTGCGCTGCGGCGCGACGACGATCGTCGACGCCGGCGGTTCGGGGCCGATCTGGTGGCTGGGTAATCCGCCTGGCGACGAAGAGTTGTTGGTTGACACGGTTGGCCAGGTCGGCTGCCGGGCGTACCTCTCCCTGGCCCATCGCTCTGGCCGCTCCTTCCAGAACGCCGACCGGAGCCGCGATTGGCACTGGGACGAGGAGATGGGCATGGCGGGGCTTCGCCAGGCGCTCGCCTTTGCCGAACGCTACCGGGGAACCCATGATGGCCGAGTCGAGGTCATGCTCAACCCGCACGCGGTCGACAACTGCAGCCCGGCGCTCCTGGCAGCAACGCTGCGGGAAGCGCGCGCGGCGGATCTCCTGATTCAGATTCATACCGCCCAATATGCCCACGAGGTGGCCCTGATCCGCGAACGCTTCGGCGACACCCCCGTCGGTCATTTGCACCGGATCGGCTTCCTCGGGCCGGACATCATCCTCGGCCACTGTGTCTACGTCACTGGTCATCCAGACATCGGCGGCGACCCGGACCGCGATCTGAAGCTCATTGCCGATGCTGGGTCTCGCGTGGCCCATTCGCCGCTGCCCTTCGCCCGCATGGGCGAGGCGCTCTACACCCTGCCGCGCTACCTCGATCACGGGATCACGGTCGGCATCGGCTGCGATATCTGGCCGGCCGACATCATTGCCGAAATGCGGCTCGCCTGGCTCCTCGGAAAGCAGACCAGCCGGACCTCAGAGCGGCCAACCTGCCGAGAGGTCTTCACCGCCGCCACGGTTGGCAGCGCGGACGCCCTCGGCCGGAGTGAGCTTGGCCGCCTGGCCGCGGGCGCCTTGGCCGACATCGTCTGCGTCGATCTCGGCCGGTATCACTTTGGGCCGGTCGTCGATCCGATTCGCGCGCTCGTCACCTGCGGCACTGGACAGGACGTTGATGCCGTTTACGTCGGCGGCGTGCCGGTCGTGGCAAGCGGTCGCGTGCTGAATGCCGATGAAGAGGCCCTACGCCGAGCCGCGCCGGGCATTCTGCAGAAGATGCTGCGCGCCGCAAGTGAGCGCGACCCCTTGAAGCGGACAGCGGAAACGATTCTGCACGCTTGAACCAGGGATGGCAGGATGGGAGGAGATTGCGAGATGAGGATCGGGGTGATCGGGTTCGGCAAGGCGGGCAGGCAGCACGCTGAGGCCGCGCGCCGCTCCGGCAGGGCCGAAGTGGCCGCCATCGCCGATCCCGCCCCTGCCGCCCGCCTGGCCGCTGAGGAATTGGGCATTCCGTGCTGGGCCAGCTATGACGTGATGCTCGCCGAGGCCAAGCTCGATGCCGTGGTCATTAGCCTGCCGCACGCCGCGTTACCGGCCGCCGCGCTGACAGCCGTGACACACGGACTGCACATCCTGCTCGAGAAGCCGATGGCCGCCAGTAGCGCCGAGGCGCGCGAGGTCGTGCGCGCCTGCCGGAAGGCGAACGTGCGGCTGATGGTCAACTTCGTCCATCGCTTCCGCGCCGAATATCGACAGGCTCAGGCAGCGATTTCCGCTGGGGCAATCGGCCGCCCCGTTCTCATCGTCGATGCCATGGCCTCCGGCCGCAGCGACCTGCCGCCCTGGGTCTGGGACCACGCCACCTCAGGTGGCGGGATGATGATGTACAACGGAATTCACAGTCTCGACCGACTCGCCTGGCTCGCGGGCAGCCCGATCGCCCGCGTCAGCGGGATGGTGGGAACCTTCTGTTACCCCGTCGCCGACGAGGACAGCGCCATCGCCACCCTCACCTTCGCCAATGGCGCGCTCGGCGTCGTCATCCAGCACAAGTCGCAAGCCGCCGCCACCCTGGCTGGTTGGCAATCGACCGTCTACGGCACGAATGGCGGGCTTCGCATAGCCACGGATGCCGGATTGGAACTGATCTCGGACAAGGAGCGGTTCACCCTTCAAACCGGAGAGGACCATCGCTTCCTTGGCGCTTTTCGCGAGTTCGCCGCCGCCGTCCAGGAGGATCGTGACCCAGCGCCTTCCGGAGAAGATGGCGTACGCGCCTTGCTGGCGGCCGAGGCGCTCTACGAGGCGGCGCATGGCGGGAAAACCATCGAGGTTGGGGAGGCATCATGACGTGCTGGTGCCGCTGAACGACGTCGCCTGGCAGCATCGCCAGGTGCGAGCCGAGATCGATCTGGCCATCGACCGCCTGCTCAACGATCTCCATGCGGACGGCGCCGAGTTGATCGCCGCGCTGGAAGCTGTCGTGGCGGCCCGCCTGGGCGATGGCGCGCAGGCGATCGCCGTGCAGTCGGGCACGGCGGCGGAGTTTCTCATTCTCAAGGCGCTCGGCATTGGCGCGGGCGACGAGGTCATCACCGCGCCCAACAGCGACCTGGCGACGACCGCCGCCATCAGTCACAGTGGGGCCCGCTTCGTCCTTGTCGACATCGATCCCGAAACCCACAATCTCGATCCCGCGCGCATCGAGGCAGCGATTACGCCGTGCACGCGCGCCATCGTGCCCATTCACATGTATGGTCTGCCGGCGGAGATGGCGAAGATCAGCGCGATCGCCCGGCGGCACGGCCTGTTGGTCATCGAGGATGCCACCCTGGCCCTCGGCGCAACCTATCGCGGCGCGCCGGCGGGAGCGCTCGGTGACGCCGCCTGCTTCTCCTTCGGCGCCCGCAAGATCCTCGGCGGGACCGGCAGCGGCGGCATGGTGGTCACTCGCGACCCGGAACTCGCCGCAAGCGTCCGTCTCCTCCGCGGGTACGGACTCGATCCCGGCTACGCCGACGCGCCCATCCGCCAGCGGCTGGCCCAGGCTGGGCTGGAGCACCTGGCCGAGGGGTACAACTTGCGGCTCAACCCGATCGAGGCGGCGGTCACCTCCGCCAAGTTAGCGAAGTCGGACGAATGGGCGGCGCGGCGGCAGGCTGTCGCGAGCCGGTATGCGGCGCGACTTGCAGGGGTGCCAGGCGTTCTCCTCCCGCACGCTCCGCCGCACATGACCCACGCCTGGCGAAACTTCGTCGTGCGCGTTCCGGAGCGGGATCGCGTGCGGGAAAGGTTGCGCGAGCGCGGCATCGCGTCCAGCGTCCTCTACTCCCCGCCGGTGCATCTGCAACCGGTCTACCGAGGCCTGGGCCTCGGTCCGGGCAGCTTTCCTGTCGCGGAGGCGTTGGCGCGGGAGCTCCTTTGCCTGCCGATGCATCCGGGCCTGACGGATGATCAGGCCGATCTGGTCACTACCGAGCTGATGGCAGCGGTCAGGGACAACCAGGCGGCTTCGTCGGGAGAAGTGGCGCTTCGCGTTTGAGCCCGCGTTACCTGAGTAGGGCGCGGCGGAAGGAGGGATCGCTTCGATCGACGTTCTTCATGGTCGCTCCACGTCCCGGAGGCCATTCGCAGACGGAGGATGAGTCGAGATGCGAAAGAGCAGCGCGCGCGGGATGTTCGTGACATTGGCGATCATCATGGCAATAGTGACGGCACTGCCGGGACTGAGCGGGAGGGCACAGGACGCGCCCACGCCAGGCGGAACGCTAACCATCGCCTTCATCCCTCTGACCACTGACATCGACGTCAATGCTCGCAACGTCAGCACCTTGAACGAACAGGCGCAGTACATCTACGAGACGCTCTTCGACCGCGACGCCAGCGGCGAAATCCAGCCGCTCCTCGTTTCAGAAGCCGAGGTCTCCGAAGATGGGCTGGTGCATACCTGGACCCTGCAGCCGGACGTCACCTTCCACGACGGCAGCGCCTTCGACGCCGAGGCGGTCAAGTGGAATCTGGAGCGGAAGCTCGAGTTGCAGCAGCCGCTCTGGGACCTGATCCCCTTCGAGTCGGTCGAAGTGATCGATCCGCTGACCGTGCAAGTGACCCTCACTCGCCCCTCGCCTGGCATGTATGGCGTGCTGTCCACAAAGACCTGGTCGATGTACAGCCCCACCTTCGCCCAGGACGTGGGAGATGAAGGACTGAAGAGCCAAGCCTCCGGCACCGGGCCGTTCATGATCGAAACCTTCGTGCCGAACGAGGATCTGGTCCTGCTCAAGAACCCGAGTTACTGGCAGGACGGGTTGCCCTACCTCGATCGCGTCATCTTCCGCGCCGTGCCCGACATCAACGCTCGTGCTATCCAGGTCGAGGCGGGCGACGTCGACATGGCCCTCGACCTGGCCGTCCAGGACGTGGAGCGGCTGCGGACGAACAGCAACATCCGCGTTGAAGAGGGCGCCGGCTCCCGCCAGTACTACATCACGATGAACAATGCGAAGGCTCCTCTCGACGACGCGCGCGTGCGCCAGGCGCTTAACTACGCGGTCGACAAGGAAGGGATCATCCAGGCCGTCTTCCTCGGCCGCTATGCGACGGTTGCTGAAGCGGTCTACCTCAATCCGGCGGTCGAGGGCTACGTCGCCGCCGGCAGCTACACCTACGACCCGGAGAAAGCCGCCGCTCTGCTCGAAGAGGCAGGATGGGTCGATGCCGACGGTGACGGCATCCGCGAGAAGGATGGCCAGCCGCTGAACCTGACGCTGCACACCCGCCGCGGCGGCTCGGCTGGCGATATCGAGATCGCCGAGCTCGTGCAGGGGATGTTGCAACAGGTTGGCGTCGGCGTGGAGATCATCGTCCTCGACTCCGCCGCTTTCATCGCCGAAGTGACCAAGCCGGTGGATGAGGCGACCTACGATCTGGTCAATCTCTCTGTCGGCACCTTTCCCGGTGATGCCGAGTACATTATGGAGACCTTCTACGCCTGCGATTCGGCGGCCCCCCGTTACTACAACCGCGCCTACTTCTGCGATGAGGCGGTCGATGCGTTGATCGAGGAGTCGAGCGCGATCCCGACCCTGGAGGAGCGCAACGAGATCTACGCGGAGGTCGTGCAGCGCGTCTTCGAGCAGGCCCCCGTCCTGATGCTCTTCGACATTGTCGAAACGGCCGCGATGCAGAATGACGTCCAGGGCGTCTACTTCGAAGCGGCTGGCGTCAACTGGCCAGCCAAGTACGCGTGGATTGAGCAGGGGGCGTAGGTTGAGGGTCTCAACGCTCCCAAGCGTGCCCTCACCCCTGGCCCCTCTTCCATCGCGATGGGAGAGGGGCGCTCCGCCATGCGCGGGGTTGCCATCCTGGAACGCCGCCGCACGCCGGCATCTCCCCTCTCCCGGCTCGACGGGAGTAGGGGGTAGGGGGTAAGGGCAATCGTGCTCGGCTATGCCATACGCCGGCTGCTCGTCAGCATCCCCATCCTCTTGCTGGTCGTCACCATGGTCTTCTTTGCCTTCCAGCTCATCCCTGGCGATCCGGCCCGTGTCTACGCGGGCGAGCAGGCCTCGCAAGAGGTCGTCGAACGCCTGCGGCACGATCTTGGCCTCGATCGCCCGGTGCTCGACCAGTACGTCGCGTATTTGGGGCGGCTCAGCCGGGGCGATCTTGGCGATTCGATCTTCACGCGGCGTCCGGTGACCACCGAGATCCAGGGCCGCTTCTGGAATACGGTCAAGCTCTCCCTGAGCGCCATTGCCTTGGCCAGCGTGGCCGGTATCACTCTGGGCGCCATCGCGGCCATCAACCGGGGCCGGCTCTGGGACCATCTCTCCAGCGTCGTGGCGCTCCTGGGCGCATCGATTCCCGTTTTCTGGCTCGGCCTGCTGATGATGCTCTTCTTTGGCCTGACGCTCGGGCTCTTGCCGACCGCCGGAGATGAGGGCTGGCAGAGCTACATCATGCCGACCATCACCCTGGCCGTCTTCTCGCTCGCCTTCATCGCGCGCATGACCCGCTCCTCGCTGCTGGAGGCGATCGGGCAGGATTACGTCCGCACGGCGCGCGCCAAGGGTCTCTCAGAACGCGGCGCCTTGATCCAGCACGCCCTTCGCAACGCTCTGCTGCCAATCGTCACCGTGGTTGGCCTGCGCTTCGGTTACATGCTCGGCGGCGCGGTCGTTACCGAGCAGCTCTTCGCCTGGCCGGGAATGGGGAGGCTGCTGGTGACCGCTGTCAGCCAGCGCGATATCCCGGTTGTGCAAGGGGTGCTCCTCGTCTTCGCCGCCTCGTTTGTCCTGGTCAATCTCGCTGCCGATCTCGCCTACGGTGTCGTCGACCCGCGCATCAGGCATCATTGACATGAGCACCGCCGCCGTTGCACCAGTCCTGGCCCAGGGATTGACTGATGAGGCCCAAGCCCGTCGCGGCATGGCGCGCGGACTGCTCCGCTTCACCCGGCGCCATACCCTCGGCGCGGTTGGCGGCGCGATTGTCCTCCTTTTTGTTCTCACCGGGCTACTGGCGCCCTACCTTGCTCCCTACGACCCGAATGCCATCTCCGTGCGTGAGGCGCTGCAGCCTCCGAGCCGCGCTCACCTGCTGGGGACCGACAACAATGGCCGCGATCTCCTCAGCCGGGTGATCTACGGGGCGCGCATCTCGCTGATGATCTCAGCTTCGGCGGTGGCGCTGGGGGCGCTCGCCGGCATCATTCTGGGGCTACTGGCCGGTTGGTACCGCCGCCTCGAAGGGCCGATCATGCGCCTGATGGACGTCATGCTCTCCTTCCCCGGCATCATCTTCGCCCTGACCATCATCGCCATCCTCGGCAACGGCTTACTGAACGTCATCCTCGCCATCGCCGTCTACCAGGTGCCGCAGTACGCCCGTCTTGCCCAGAGCATGACCCTCTCCGTCAAGGAGAGCCTCTACGTTGAGGCGATCGTTTCCGTCGGCGCGCGCGATGGCCGTATCCTCAGCCGCTACGTCATGCCGAACATCCTGTCGCCGCTGATCGTCCAGACCAGCCTGCTCATCCCGGCGGCGATCATGACCGCCGCCTCGCTCAGCTTCCTCGGCCTCGGCGTGACGCCGCCGACCGCCGAATGGGGCTCGATGCTGCAGAACAGCCTCTCCTGGGCGCGTATCGCGCCGCACGTCATGATCTTCCCGGGCCTGGCCCTCATGCTGGTCGTCTTCGGTTTCAACGTTCTCGGCGACGGCCTGCGTGACGCGCTCGATCCGCGCTTGAGGGCGAGATAGTCGCACGTCGAAACGAAGGCGGCACGTACGATCGCAAGCCAATAGCCAAAAGCAAGGAGACATGCGCCAGTGCAAATCGTGATTGAAGCGGCGCGAATGGCCGTCGGTGATGGCTCGCCGATTGTGCCGAATGCGGTGGTCGTCATCGACGATGAGAGGATTTCGTACGCCGGGCCGGCAGACGGGGTCGTCCGTGATCCTGAGGCACAGGTCATTCACTCGCCCGGAGGGACGATCCTGCCAGGGTTGATTGACGTCCATGTGCACATCACCAACGATGGCGGCCCCGGCAAGACGGGCGCCGTGCTCGGCGATGCCTTCGAGGCCGCCGCGGACCTGGCCATGCGCGGCTATGCCAATGCGCTCGTCAGCCTGCGCGCCGGCTACACGACGCTCCGCAATCTGCACTCGCCCCTCTTTGCCGATGTCGCGGTGCGGGATGCCATCACCTCCGGGCGGCTCGTCGGGCCGCGGCTCGTCGTCTGCGGCCAGGGGCTTTGCGTTACCGGTGGCCACATGGACAAGGGCTCCCTGCCCGCCCAGGTTTCGGTGACGGGGCGGATTGGCGTCTGCGACACGCCGGATGAGTTCCGTCGTGCCGTGCGCCAGATGGCCAAGCGCAAGGTTGACTTTATCAAGATCAACAGCGATGTCGGCTCGATGCTCGATCCTGCCGCACCCTACGCGGCCGAGATGTCGTTTGCGGACATGGAGGCGACCTGCACCGAGGCGCACCGGCTCGGCTTGCCAGTTGCCGCGCACACCTCTGGCGGACCACCGATCGAAGATGCCCTCGCTGCCGGTGTCGACACCATTGAGCACGGCCACTGGCTGACCGACCGCGCCATCGAGCTTATGCTCTCCCGCGATGCCTCGTACGTGCCGACGTTGATCGTCAACAGCCGCAATTTTGCTTACGATCGGGAGACGCTCGGCGTCTCGGAGCGCAGTTGGCGTTGGCTGCGGGCCGCCTACGATGCCAAGTGGGACAGTCTCGAACGCGCCAAGCGCGCCGGCGTGCGCATCGCTGCCGGAAGCGACGCCGGCTTCCTGGTCAATCACGGCGAGAATGCCGCCGAGTTGGAAGAGCTGGTCAAGGGCGGCTTCACGCCGCTCGAAGCCATCACCGCGGCGACCTCAGCCGCCGCGCGGCTCCTTGGCTTGAGCGATGAGATCGGCGCCCTGCACGCTGGCAAACTGGCCGACGTGGTCGTCGTTGACGGCGATCCCCTGGCTGATATCACCCTGCTCCAGCAGCAGGAGCGGATCACACATGTCCTGAAAGATGGGACGTTGGTCAAGGAAGAGGCGTCGAAGAGCTCGACGGACTCGTTGCCAGCATAGGCCCTCCTCCCCGGAGAACGCCCTCACCCCGGCCGCCGAGCTGGTAGAGTGAGACGGGGGTGAGGGTGTTCGTGGGAGAGGGGGCCGGCGTCCCTACCGGCTCGCCGCCAACGCCGCGGAAACCTCCGAGCTCGCCGGCCGAGCCTGGCGTCCATACCCTGGCGAACCAACGATCTCGCCCCGGTCGTAGACCGGCGTGCCCCGGACGATTGTCGTCACCACGCTCCCTCGGAGCGGGTGGCCCTGCCAGACGCGGGCGCTGGCGGTTGCGCGGGTCTGCCACGAGGCGGTGTCAACAGTGCTTCGGCCCTCGCCGTTATAGAGGACGATGTCGGCGTCACCCCCGGGCAACAGCCTGCCCTTCTGGGGCGCGAGCCCGAAAATATCGGCCGGGCTTGCAGTCAACAGGTTGACCGCCCGCTCCAGCGGAAGCTTGCCATCCAGCGCCGCGCCGATCAGGAACGGCGTCAGGATATCGACGCCCGGGAACCCCGGCGTCGCCTGCCAGATATCGTCCCACCCCGGCTCCTTGTCTGCCGGCACGAAGGGGGAGTGATCGGTGGCGACAGTATCGAGCGTCCCGTCACGCAGCCCCTCCCAGAGCGCCTCGTTGTCTGCCTTTGTCTTGAGCGGTGGGTTGCACTTGGCGTAGGGGCCGTGCATTTGCAGCGCCTCCTCGGTGAGCGCCAGGTATTGCGGACAGGTCTCGGCGGTCAGGTTGACCCCGCGCCGCTTCCCGTCGCGGATCACGTCGACTGCCAGCGCGGAGGAGACATGCGGGATATGCAGCCTCGTCCCGGTTGGAGCGGCGAGAAGGATCAGGGTCGAGATCGCCAGCGCCTCCACGTAATCGGGCCGCCACTCGGCATGAGCAGCCGGGTCTTTGCGCCCGGCCGCCATCAGTTCCCGCTCGAGCAGGCTGTACGTCGGAAAGTCCTCTGCATGGAAGACGGCTGGAAGCCCGGTGGCCGCCACCAGGCGCAGCGCGCGCAAGATATCGTCGTTGCGGTGGATGCAAAGCCCGTCGAACTCATCCTCCCGCCCCGGCGGGACCTCTTGCAAGAATGCCTTGAGGCTGACCGCCCCCTCGGAAACGGCGGAGGCAATCTTCTCGGGATCGAGCGTGGCGGACGAGGCGTAGAAGCCGAAGTCGATGTAGGCGTCCCGCTCGGCGTGGGAGCGGCGGTTGGCAAGGATCGCGCCATCGGTCGTCGGTGGGATCGCAATCGGCATCTCCAGGATCGTCGTCACGCCGCCGGCAGCCGCGGCGCGGGTGGCGCTGGCGAAGTCTTCCCGCTCTGGGTGGCTGGGCGCGCGGCAATGGAAATGGGAGTCGATGGTCCCGGGAAGGACGAGCAACCCTGCCGCGTCGATCATCTTGACCGCGTCCGGTAGTGCTCCCGGCGCCGCCAGCAATGCAATCTGGCCATCGACGACGCCGATATCGAGTGTTGCGCATCCATCGGGCGTCACCGCGGTGCCGTTCGTGATGGCTAGGTCAAGCATGGAATTCCTCGTCAAATCTGGTGGACATTACGGGATGGCGGCGATGCGATCGCCGTCATCCCGCGTCATCCTGAGCGAAGCGAAGGGTCTCGGCGCCGATGTGATTGGTGCAAATGGCATGGACAATCGCTGGCGCATGTCTGGCGAACATTACCCTAAACCAGCCGGTGCCGCGGCGCCTCGCCACTGGCGAAGGCAACGACGTTGTCGAGGACATCCCGCATCTGCTTCTCGCGCGCCCCTCCGGTACCACCGCCGATGTGCGGGGTGAGGATCACGTTGTCGAGTTGCGTCAGCGGGCTGTCGTACTCCAGCGGCTCGAGCGTGAAAACGTCGAGCCCAGCGGAGGCGATTACGCCGTCGCGCAACGCCGCGATCAGCGCCACTTCATCGACCACCGGCCCGCGGCAGGTGTTGATCAGCGAGGCGGTCGGCTTCATCAGCGCCAGCTCCCTGGCCCCGATCAGGCGGTCGGTCTCCGCGGAGTGGGGGACATGCAGCGAGACGAAGTCCGATTGCCGCAGCAGGTCATCGATCGGCACGGAGCGGACCCCGAGCATCTCCTCGATTGCGGCGGGCAACGGCTCGCGCTTGGCGTAGACGACCTCCATCTCAAAGGCGCGCGCCCGCTTGGCGATCTCGGTTCCGATCTCCCCGAAACCGATCAAGCCCAGTGTCTGCCCTCGCACCTCCTGCAAGTGCGGTAGTTGCATCCATTGGAAGGCGTGCACGCGCTGGCTCGATGGCGTTGGCTCCAGACCAAGCTCGCGATAGGCGCCCGTGACCGTCGTCCGGTGCGCCTCCACAAGCTGCTTTGAGAGGGCCAGGATCAAGGTCATGGCCAATTCGGCCACGGCAATGCAGCCGCTCAGCGGCATTACCGCCACCGCCACCCCAGCCTCTCTGGCCGCGTCGAGATCCAGGCGGTCCGGTCGGCCGCCGTACTTCTGGATCACCTTCAGCTTCGGGCTGGCGGCGATCAGCTCCGCCGTCACTGGCCGCGTGCGCGTTACGATGGCCTCGGCAACCGCCAGTTGCGCGGGGTCCGGGCCGGCGGCGTCCGCGGCCGTCGCCATGACGCTGAAGCCGGTCTCGGGGAGCAGGCTTTGCATGAACTCGCGCTCGCTCTCCGGGGTTGGGTCGAGCATCAGCACGTTGAAGGTTCGGGCGATGGTCGCGGTCAAGCCGGGGCTCCTTTCCCTGAAGCGGCGTCGAGGGTGAACGGGACGTTTCGTCGTTGCGCCAGGTCGCGCAGCAGATCGGTGGTCTCGCTATCGAGCGAAATACCGTTCGCCAGGCGCTCGGTGGCGCGGCGGTGCTCCAGTTCGCCAGGGAGGAAGATTTCCTCGAATCCAGGCGCCAGAGCGGAGGCCTTCAGCTCGGAGCAGAACCGGTCGATCCGCTCCAGATAGGCGTCGTAGGGCAGGAAACGCTCGATGGCGATAGCGATCAGGACGTGGCCAACGTCATGGTTTTTCGGGTCGCTATATGGCGCCAGCCCGAACGCCGCGCCGGTAATGACGCCGCAGAGGATGTCGGTCATGATCGAGAGGCCGGTCCCCTTGAAGGCGCCAATGGGGACGAGTGGCCCCTCCATCGCCGCCGCCGGATCGTTGGTGACGTGGCCGTCCTTGTCGTAGGCCCAGTCTGTCGGGATCGGCTTCCCCTCGCGCAGGCGCCAGCGCACCATCCCCTTGCCGCTGGTCGAGAGGGCCATGTCGAGGACGAGCGGGAAGCCAAGGTTGCTCGGCGCGGCGATCCCCCAGGGGTTCGTGCCGATTGTCGGTGTGATGCCGCCCCAGGGCGCCATCTCCGGCCCGGCGTTGGTCAGGCAGAGGCCGACCATCTGTTGCTCGGCGGCGCGCATGGCGTGGTATGCGGTGATGCCGAGGTGGTTCGAGTGGCGGACTCCCACCATCCCGATTCCGATGGCGCGGGCCTTCTCGATCGCCAGGTCCATGGCGCGCGTGGCGATGACCTGGCCGAACCCCTTGTGGCCATCGACCAGCGCCACCCCCGGCGTCTCCATCAGCACCTCGAAGGGCGCGCCCGGCACGATGCCGCCCGATCGCAGCATTTCGCAGTAGCGTCCCAGACCGCGCATCCCCTGCCCTTGGCCAGGATGGCCGCGCAGCTCTCCCTGGAGGCGAGCATCAGCCTGCAGGGCCGCCTCTTCCGGGGTCGCCCCATAGGCGAGCAAGATCGCCTCCGCCTGCCGGCGCAAGTCGTCTGCCGAGACCTTGATGGTCTCGATCCCTGTCGCCGTCACGCCACTGCCTCGCGGCGATTGGCCAGTGCCCGCTTCATGCGCGTGACCGCCTCCGCCAGTACGTCGATCGGTTGTAGGAGGGTCATCCGCATGGAGTTCCCCCAGTTTTCACCGAAGCCGGTGCCGGGGAAGATCAGCACCCCTTCGTCGAGGAACATCGATGAGAGCTCGATGGCCGGGATGCCAGTTGTCGAGGTGTTGACCCAGATGTAAAGCCCGCCACGCGGCTCACCGTAGCTGAAACCCATCTCGTCTAGGGCATCGAGCAGCAAGCGGCGCCGCGCGCTGTAGGTTTCGCGCATCTCGTCCACGCACGCCTGCGGCCCATCGAGCGCGGCGGCCGCCGCCCATTGTGAGACGGTCGGCGCCTGGATATTGACCATCCCCTTTAGTGCAGCCACGGCTTCGACAATCGGCGCCGGCCCGGCCAGATAGCCGATCCGCCAGCCGGTCATGGCATAGGTCTTCGAGACGCCGTTGAGCGTAATTGTCCGCTCCGCCATCCCTGGCAGGGAAGCGATACTGAGGTACTCCCGGTCGTCATAGAGAAACTTCTCGTAGATCTCGTCGGAGATGACGATCAGGTCGTGCTTGATGGCGATCTCCGCCAACCGCCGCAGGTTGTCCGGGGTGGTGATCCCGGCCGTCGGATTGTTCGGGGAAATGATCAGCAAGACCTTGCTGGCTGGCGTCAACCGCTTCTCGACCTCGTCCGGATCGAGATCGTAGGCGTCCTCCTCGCGCGTCGGCACCAGGAGCATGCGCCCCCCGGCCAACTCGATCGCCTCATCGTAGGAGGTGTAGCGTGGGTCGGGGACGATCACCTCATCGCCGGGGTCGATCAGCGCCTGAACAACGAGGAAGAGCGCCTCCTGGCCGCCTGTGGTGACCAGTACCTCGATCGACCACTACGCCGTTGTCACGGGCCAGCTTCCTGGCGATCGCCTGGCGCAGCTCGAGCAGCCCCCTGACCGGAGCAGCCCCGGTGCGGTTCTCGCGTATCGCCGCTTTGGCGGCGGCGACGATGTGACCGGGCGTGGCCAGGTCAGGATCGCCCAGCCCCATCGAGATGACGTCCTTGCGCGAGCGGGCGCGATCCATGAGCTCGAAGATGTTGACGGTCGCCGTGCCGCTCGGCGTAGAGGTGGGCGGCGCGGTTGGGGTACTCATAGCTCGCTCCCTGGGGTGGCGAACGTCGCCAGCCGCTGGACCCCTTCCCGGAGCACGCGCTCAGGCGCGCCGAGGTCGAGGCGAACGTAGCCAGCGAGCGCCGGGCCGAAGGTCGACCCTGGCTGCACGACGACGCCGGTCTCCTTCCTCAAACGCGCGGCGAAGCGGCCGTCATCGTCGTCAAGCGCGCGAACGTCGATCAAGAGCGCCGGGAAGGCGTCCGGCTCGACAATCGCCAGGCTGCTCTTTCGCAGTCGTTCGATGACCATGTCGCGCCGCCGCGCGAACTCGTTGCGCCGGGTCGTCGTCCAGGCGTCCGGATCATCGAGGATGGCCAGGGCGGCGTATTGCGAGACGGCCGTCGTGCAGATCGACATCGCCTGCTTCAGCTCACGTGGCCGCTTGCTCATCTCCGCCGGCGTGGCCAGCCAGCCGACGCGCCAGCCGCTCAGGCCATGTCCGGTCGAGAAGGAACCGATCGTCACCACCCGCGAGCCAAGCTCGGGGTTGCCGAACTGGGCGCCGCTTGGCTCGTAAAGCGCGGTTGCAAGCGAGCGGTCAAGTATGACGGTCATCTCGTGGTGCATGGCCGCCGCGATGATCGCGTCGAGCGCGCCGGGAGGGATGGCGAGGCCGGTCACTGGCGATGGGGAGGCGATCAGGATCGCCTTCGCATCCGCTGCCTCAATGGCGGCGATGCTCGGCACGAATCTGCCTTCCCGGTCTCCCGCGAGGCGTACCGGTTCGGCTCCAATGAAGCGGATCATCGCCTCGATGTCCGGCGCGGCCGGGCCGGCCACGATGATTCGGTTCCCGGAGGCGAGCAGCGCCTGGAGCGCGATGTAAAGCGCTTCGGAGCCGCCGTTCGTGATCAGCATTCCCTCGGAGGTCGCGGGAAACCCCTCATCGGTCAGCCGCCGCGCGATCGCGTCGCGTAGCGGCATGATGCCTGGCCGCGTCGTGTAATGCGTCTCGCCGCGGTCGAGCGCGGCTTCGGCCGCCTCGCGCACCTGGGCCGGCACAACCGGTGTTTCCGGCGTTGTCAGATCAAGCCCGTCGGGGGTCGTTGCTGGCTGTGCCGGCATCGCCGCCATCAGCGCGATGGCCCTATTGCTGAGGGCACGGGACATGGTGGTGTTTGGGGAGGTGGTGGTCATGACGCGCCTTCCTGGACCCCTCGCCCATGACGGCAATTGCCCCCGGCCCCGCTCCCAGTGCGCGGGGAGCGGGGAAACGCTGGCGTGCAGCGTGGTTTCCGGACGGCAGCCGGCCAAATGAGACGGCACCCCCCTCCCAGCACACACTGAGAAGGGCTGGGGGGGAGGGCGTTCAATCCGCTCATCGCCCCGCCACCGCTGCTCCAACCTCCAACACGTTCGCCAAGTTCATCCCCTCGACCACCATCGGGTCGATCTCGCCGCCCGGCGCGGTCATCAGCAGCGTCACGCCCGGACCATGGCCGGCGCGGATGCTGTCGGTGGAGGAGACGACGCCGAGGCTGACTCCTCCCTTCTTGTAGCCGTGCCCGTACGATGAGTCGTAGTCGGAGATGGCAACGATATCGCCGAGGCGCAGCCGGTCGAGGCCGTGCCGGGCAAGCGCGCGCTCATCCATCGACTGAATGGAGATTGCCCCGCCCTCGCTGGTGAGACCCGCGCCAGCGCCCATCAGCTCCGGCGGCACCACCGCTGTCACCGGAACCGTCAGCTTGCCGCCGTTCTCTTCGACGCGAAGCCGGTCGAAGACGAGCGGCGAGAGGCTTTTGAGCAGGACCCCGGGGAAGCCATCGACCGCCATACCCACGCCCCGCGCGCGGACGACGATCTTGTCACCAAAGGCGAGTTGGTCGAGCACGTCCGGCTCGAAATAGAGAATGACGTTTTCCGCGAAGCGGCCGCTCTTGCCGGTGACGAAGCCTTTGGCCCCCTTGGCGTTGCCGGACATCACCACCGCCTCGTTGCCGACGCAGGCGAAGACGTTCAGCGCCTCGTTGGCCGGGGCCTCCGGCGCCTTGATCGAGACCCCCGGCTCGACCATGTCGCCCGCCCAGCCATAGACAGAGTCGCCGAGTCGGACGTTGTAAACGATCCCGCCGCGTGAGGGGAGCAGCCGCGGCTTGCCATCGCGGTCGATCTGGTGCGGAATCGCCGGAATGCCCGGGTATCCGGGCGAAACGACAAGGCCCATCACCGACATGGTGATCAAGCGCTCTGCATTCGTGGTGATCACGCGAACTCCCTTCGCTCCTAAACGGTCCGCATTTGTGTCATTTCGAGCTTGCGATGAATCTCGTGCTCTTCGCGTACGTACGCAAGCTTGCGCCGAGATCCGTCGTTCCGCTGGATGACAGGTGCGAGCGCTCCTACGCCCAGGCGTGGTTGCCGATTCCCAGATAGACGGCCAGGTTGGCCCGCTTGTCGATGACCGGCTCGATTTTCGCGGTGGCGCAGGAGAGGAGGTCCATTACCCCCGGACCGTGCCCAGTCATGAACGAATCGGCATGGTTGATGATGCCGATCGTGATGGCGCCTTCCCGGTAACCGCGGTTCGTGGTGTGGTCGTGATCGCGGATGGCCAGGAGATCTCCAATGCGCAATTGGTCGAGCCCGAGCTCCGCGAGCGTCTCGCGGTCGTTCGTCATCAAGTCCTGGTCGACGTAATCGGCCCCCAGCTCCGCGCCCGACCCCATCAGGTAGGCCGGGATTTCGGCGGCGACCGGCACCCGGATGCGGCCGTCCCCAAGCTCCTCGATCCGCATGGCGTCGAAGAGTTCCGGGCTCATCTTGCGAACCGCGATATCGGGGTAGTCGAGCATTTCCAGGCCCATGCCGATCGAGCGGATGAGGACCTGGTCGCCGATGCATATCTGCTCCAGGACGTCCGGCTCGAAGTCGATCATGATGTGGGCGTGCTCGCCAGTGACGACGCCGCGCGCCCCTTTCGCCTCGCCGGAGGTCATGAAGGCTGGGTTGCCGATGCAGGCCAGGTAATGCAGGGCATGCTCGGGCCCATCCGCGCGGTTGCGGATCGAGACGGCCGGCTCGACGTGGTCGGCCGCCCAGCCATAGGCCGGGTCGCCGACGCGGGCATTGGTAATGACTCCGGCAGTGCCCATGAAGATCCTGGCCATCCCCTGCGCGTTCGGCCGGTAGGGCGCGCGCAGCGCCGCCGGCCAAACCTCGCCCCCTACGGCCATTTCAACGAGTTGCTCGCGGTTCGTGCGGACCATATGTAGCTCCCTGGCT
>CAYSXO010000042.1:0-20940 GCA_964434995.1 uncultured Sphaerobacteraceae bacterium | reverse complement strand
GCGACGAGGCCGGCATGATCTGCCGGGCCGAGGGCGTCCGCGAAGCCCTCGACCTCGCCAAACTCGTCGCGTGTTGGATGCTCGCTCACCGCAAATGCGGTGCCGCTCGTCCCCAGGCTGATCACCATTTCTCCAGGCGCCGCGCCGACTCCGAGCGCGGCGGCCATATTGTCGCCCGTTCCTGGACCGACCGGGATGCCCTCGCGCAGCCCAAGCGCATCTGCCGCATTGGCGCTGAGCGTGCCGGCTCGCTCGTTCGGTCCAAGCACCGTTGGCAGGGTGAGGGAGGCCGCTTTTTCTTCGCCGACCGCCAGAGCCAGGAGATCGCGCCGATCCGTTCCTGTTGCGGGCGCCCACCAGCCCGAGCCGGACGCTTCGCCCCGGTCGGTTGCGAGGGCGCCGGTCAGCTTGAAGTTCAGCCAATCATGTGGCAGCCCAACGGCGGCAGTGCGTGCCAGGTCATCTGGCGAGGTTCGCGCCAGGTGGGCGAGCTTGGAGATGGTTATGGAACTGACCAGGCGCGTGCCGATTTCCTTCGCAAAATCGGCACGCGCGTTGAGTCGCTCCGCGTCTTCGGCGGCCGAGACATTGTTCCAGAGAGGCGCAGGTCGGATGACAGCGCCGGATTCGTCCATGACCACCATGCCGTGCTGCTGGCCACCAACCGAAATAGCCTCGACCGCGAGTTCTACAGAGTGAATCTGCCTCGTGGCGTCAATGAGGGCATTCCACCATTCATCCGGGTGCTGGATGTCCTGCCCACTGTGCGGGGCACGGGCCTCCGCGACGACGTCGCCAGTTTCGGCGTCCACCGCCAGAACCTTGGTGGATTGTGTGCTTGAATCGACCCCAAGCACGACCGAACGCGGCATGATGCCCCCCCATCCTCTATCGGATTCACGTGGCGCGATTGTACGCCCGGCCGACCTCCCGCGCGCTCAAAGCGTCTGTTTTGCCTGACGGGACGGAAATGCGGCAACGGGTATGAGCCCGATCAGGGCGATTGCCCCGGCGAGCAGGAATGTCTCGCGAGCGACCTGGAGGCTGACGGGGAGCACGATTTCATAGAGCATCGCTGTCTGGCGGGCGAGAAACTCGGCCGTTCCCTCATTGGGGCCTTGAACGATCGACTCGATGTCTCCGACCAGCCCTTGCAGGCGGCGCACCGCGATAGCGGTGAGCAGGGAAATGCCGATCGTCATGCCAAGAAGGCGAAATACCAGCGTCATGGCGGACGCGATGCCGCGGTCAGCATCAGGCGCCGCGTCGATGGCAGTCGCTCCAATGGGCGCAAAGACCAGGCCGAACCCTGCTCCAGCGATGAGCAGACCGGGCGCCATGCCCAGGAGAAGGGAGTTGCGGAGGCCGAACCAAAGCGCGGCGTAGCCGATCGCGACCAGGACGAGGCCAGACGCGGCGGGCAGCATCGGCCCGAACCTGGCTCCTATGCGGCCTCCAGCAAATGAGAGCGCGGCGATGAGCAGCGTAAACGGGGCGAGCATGAGCGCGGAGACACGGCTGACCGACGCCTGATCGACGAGCATTGCGGTGATGACCGGGACATCAACCATGGCGACAATCAGCGATGCCCCGACGAGGAAGTTGGCGCTGATGGCGGTCGAAAATGCCCTGGAGCGAAAGAGCGATACCGGGAGGAGCGGCCAGGGCACCCTGGACTGCCGCCAGATGAGGATCGTCGTCAGGAGTATGCCAATGCCGACGAGTGGGGCTGCATAATCGGCGATTGGGTTGCGTGATCCACCTAGAGCGCGACCGCCACTCGAGGCAACGCCGAGCTCACCACCGGCGGAAAGGCCGAGATTTAGCGCCACCAGCGCGCCTGCCAGGAGCAGGACGCTGGGTAGGTCGAGATGGCGCAGCCAGCCCGTTGCATGCGACGTGTGCGCGGTGCTGACTCGGCCAATCGCGATGCCCGCGATCAGCGCCAGCGGTACGTTGATAATGAACGCCCAACGCCAGGGGTCATCGCCAGGTGCAACCTCGATCAGCAACGCGCCCCAGAGCGGCCCCAGGACCCAGCCAAGGGTGTCTATTGCGCCGACGAGCCCAAGCGTGGCGGCTCGCCGGCCCGGCGGGAGAAAGTCGCCGACAAGGGCCATTGTCACCGGCAACAGCGCACCGCCACCCGCTCCCTGGATGGCGCGGCCAATAACCATGGTAGCGAGGTCGCTGGCGAGGGCGCACCACACGGAGCCCGCGACGAAGAGCGCGAGCGAACCCAGAACGGCCGGAGTCCGCCCAAGGAGATCAGATAGGCGGCCAACCACGGGAATTGCGACGACATAGGCGATCAGGTAGCTGTTGACCACCCAGACATAGCGGTCGACGTCCGCCGCATTGATGCGCAGATCGGTGACCATGCTTGGCAGAATGGTGGCGATGACGGTCAGGTCGAGCGCGCCAAGGAAGACCGTGGCGAGCGCGGCGGCAATGACGCGGCGTTGCGCGGCGGTCATCGGGGCGAGATGGCGTTCGTGCTAAATTGGCGGCTCAATGGAGAGTTCCTCGCCATGATGGGACAGGTCGAGCGTCCAGACCGCCGGGTTTGGGCGGTCGTCGGCAGGCGGCTCGGTCAACCGCGCCCGAAGGAGATCGCCTGTCTCACGGTCGATCCAGAGATCGACCGTGACCGGCGAACCATTGATGGAGTAATAGGTCAGTGGGCCAACGATGGACTGATCAACTTGCGCCGTGAGGTGGTACGCGGGCTTATCGTCAATCTCCTCGTCGTCGAGGCGCTCGACCTCATCTACGCGCCCCATGACCGGCCCAATGCCATCCTGCGTTGAAAAGAGAACGTCAGGGCGATAGGCAAACTCCATGGGGGCGGGTTCCCACTCGCCAGTCAACAGATTGGTGGTCCAGGAGTCCTCACCGACGGTGATGAGCTGGAGCGATATTGTGCGGCCAATGACCTCTGCCTGGAAAGTCGTCTGCACACGATCCGGGCGAACGAGGTCGCCTTCCGCGCCGACCAGGCGAATCGACCTGGCCGTGTCGACGTACGTTTCTCCCTCGACGTTGAGCGCGAAATGCACCGAGGGCGTTTCGGCAAGTCGCTTACTGGCAAGGGCCAGAATGTCCGCCGGCGTCGAGGTTGGTTCCGGAGTTGGAGTTGGTGTCTCTGCCGCGCCACATCCGCCAAGAACGAGAAGAAGCCCGATGAGGAGAGGCCATGGCAGTGCGAGCGGCTGGCGTCGCGGGAAGCGAAACTGAAAGGGCAATCCGCCTCCTTTGAACGAGCCGATCCCGGCGCTGACCAGACGCAACCGAGTCTAGCATTCAGGGTTTCGACGGCGAACGAAGCGCTCAGGACCACGGTTCCCGCGTGTTACCATCTGGCTCTGATTGTGCAGAAGTGAACGAAGGCAGGCGTGAGCGTAGTACCGAGACCACCCGATTCCCTGGCTGAAACGCTCCGCGTTTCAGTCGCTGCCGAGACGGACGCGGCGGGACGCGAGGAAAGCCAGGACGTCGTCCTGGCGATCGTTCTGGACGCGGCGCCCGGGCCGTCCGGGGGCGAGGATTTCCTGCTGGTGGTTGCCGACGGCATGGGTGGCGAGCCGGCGGGGGATGTCGCCAGCCGCATCGCGGCCGACGCATTGCGGGACGCATTCTCCAGGCTTCCAGAAGGAGATCTCGGACAGGCGCTCAAGCAAGCCTATCGCAAAGCAAACGACGCGGTCTTCGAAGCAGGCGTCAAAGAGCCGACCTATGCGGGCATGGGCACAACGCTCACCTCGGCATTGATTCACGGCCGGTTCGCGACGGTGGCGAACGTTGGTGATAGCCGTGCCTACCTGCTTCGCGGCCAGGGACTGACACAGGTCACCAGAGACCATACCCTTGTCCAGGACGAGGTGGCAAAGGGCCGCATTTCCGCGGAGGCCGCGCGCGGCGACCCCCGGCGAAACATCCTGACCACTTCGATCGGCTCGTCGGCCAGGCTGGACAGCAAATTGCCGAACATTTTCGAGTTGACCCTCCTTCCGGGCGACAGGCTGCTCCTGTGCAGTGATGGTCTCTACGACGTGCTCGATGACGTCGATATCCGGCGTGCGCTCATGGGCGCCGAGCCTGATATCGCCGCGCGCGCGCTGGTCGCGTTGGCGAAGGAGCGGGGTACGCGTGACAACGCCTCGGCTGTCGTTTCTGCCGCGATCCCGACGCGCGTTCCTGTCGCGGGGACCGTTGCCAGTCAGGAAGGCCGCACGGGGGGCATTCCGGGTACGATCCTGATCGGCGCTGTGGCCGTGCTCCTGATTGTCTTGTTGTTGCTGGCAGTCTATCTCATCGGGGTCGTGCCGCTAGGCTCATGACCGGCAGGGCGCGCACACGGATTGTCGACGCGCATACGCATGTCTTTCCGACCGAATGGGTTGCCGATCGCTCGTATCATCTGTCGGTCGATCGCTGGTTTGGCAGCCTCTACGAGCCAGAATCAGCTCGAATGATCGATGCCGCCGGTCTGGTCGATGCCATGGACGCTGCCGGGGTAGACCATGCCGTGATGTGCGGCTGGCCGTGGACCGATCCGGGCCTCTGCCGCGAGCACAATGACTATCTCGCCAGCGCTGCGGCCAGGAGTGGGGGGCGGCTTTCGTGGCTGGGTATCGTCTCACCTGCCGCGGAAGGCTCAAAGGAGGCTGAGCGATGCATTGCGCTCGGCGCGCGCGGCATCGGGGAACTGAATGCCGATGCGCAGGGCTTCGATCTCGTGCGCTCCGGAGTTGTCCAGGATGTCGCGTCGATTCTGACCGAAGCAGGCTTGCCCATTCTGCTTCATGCATCGGAGCCGGTAGGGCATGTGTATCCTGGTAAGGGAGCGGCCACCCCAGAACGGCTGGTCAAATTCCTCGAAACACATCAAGGCCTCAAAGTCGTGCTGGCGCACTGGGGTGGCGGCCTGCCGTTCTACGAACTCATGCCCGAGGTGGCCGAGCTCACGAGGAACGTCTCTTATGACACGGCAGCGTCGAGTTACCTCTACGATCAGCGGGTGTTTCGCGCGGTGATCGACATGGTCGGCGCCGAGCGCGTTGTCTGGGGAAGCGACCACCCGGTCCTTGGCATGGGTCGGTTCCTGCGCCGCACGCTCCGCGACCCGACCCTGTCCGAAGACGAGCTCAATGCCATTCTGGGCGACAACGCGCGGAGAATCTACCGTCTGGCTGATACTGAACGCGAGATTGGGCCGAACGTGACCGCGTGAGGAATGGTGCATGATCGCGGGCCTCAAGGGACGGATCGAACGAAAGACCGAAGACGCGGCGTTTATTGACGTAAGCGGCGTCATCTATCAGGTCAACTCGTCACGCGCAACGCTTGATGAGGTCGGCGACATTGGCGACGACGTGCGCCTCTTCACGCATCTCTATGTTCGCGAGGATCAGTTGGCGCTCTTTGGGTTCTCCTCGACGGAAGAGCTGCGCTTGTTCGAGACGCTCATTGGCGTTTCCGGAGTCGGACCAAGGTTGGCGCTGGCGATTCTCTCGCGGATTCGGCCAGAGGCGCTGGAACTGGCCATCAATGGCGAGAATGCCGAATTGCTGGCGACGGTCCCCGGCGTTGGCCGTAAGACGGCGGCCAGATTGATCCTTGAGCTTCGCGGGAAGCTCGTGTCGACTGGCGCGGCCGTCCCTGGGGCTGGACTGCCATCGCCAGTCGATAGTGAAGTGGTAGCCGCGCTTCGCTCACTTGGCTACACGACAGCCGAGGCGCATGGCGCCATCGGGCGTCTGCCCCGCGATGCGGACCTATCGGTTGAGGACCGGGTTGTTGCGGCCCTCCGCGAGCTTGCCGAGCCGTAGGTTCACGATTTGTTCAGGCGATCCAGCCTTCGCTCGATGGCGCGGGCGTGTCCGGTCAACCCTTCGGCTCGCGCGAGAACCGACGTTGCCGGGCCGAGTCTCGCGAGGGCATGCCGATTGGCGGCGGCCAGGCTGATGACTTTGGTGAACTCATTGACATGGATCGGTGACGAAAAGCGCGCGGTGCCACCGGTCGGCATGACGTGGCTAGGGCCGGCGGTGTAATCGCCCAGCGCCTCAGGACTATCCTCGCCAACGAAGATCCCGCCCGCGTGCTTGACCAGGGGAATGGCTGCCCACGGATCGTCGAGCAGAAGGCAGAGGTGCTCCGGCGCATAAGCGTTCGCCAGGTCAATGGCGGTCGAGATGTCGGGCACGACGACGATCAGGCCGTTTGCGGCCAGCGATTGTCCGGCAATTTCCGCGCGTTCGAGGTCCGCGAGTTGCTTGGGCAGCTCTTCCATGACTGCCCGCGCCAACTCGGGGCTTGTCGTGATGAGAATCGCGCTGGCCATTGGGTCATGCTCTGCCTGGGCGAGCAGATCCGCGGCGGCGAGGTCTGGATCGGCCGACGCGTCCGCGACGACCAGCGTTTCGGTCGGTCCAGGGAGTTGATCGATGGCAACAATGCCATACACCTGCCGCTTGGCCAGGACGACAAAGATGTTGCCGGGGCCGTAGATCTTGTCGACATGTGGCACGGATTCGGTGCCAAATGCCATCGCGCCGATGGCCTGCGCGCCGCCGACGGCAAACAGGCGGTCGACATTGGCGACCTCGGCAGCCGCTAGGATCAATGGCGAAACACCACCGCTTCGGCCCGCTGGCGTGGAGACGACGATCTCTTCGACGCCCGCGACTCGCGCGGGGATCGCGGTCATAAGTAAAGAAGATGGATAGACCGCGGTCCCGCCGGGTGTATAGATGCCAACGCGGGAGAGCGGTCGAACCACCTGTCCCAGGGCGCCTTCGTCACCGTAGTCGATCCAGGAGGTCCGCACCTGCTTTTGGTGGAATGCCGCGATTTGATCGGCGGAGAGGCGCAAGGCGTCCTGAAGTTCGGGCGAGAGACCGTTCAGGGCCGCTCGCCACGCTTCACGTGGGACTTCGATGGACGGTGGAGAAGCGCCGTCAAAGGCTTCGGTGTAGCGCAGCAGAGCGGCGTCGCCCTCTTCCCGAACGTCGTCGAGAATGCGGCGCACGACCTCGTCGGCGGTGAGGTCGGCGCCGAAGACTCGACGTACGCCTTCGCGCATGCGTACCGAAAGCTCGGACTCCGCGAAGCCGAGCCGGCGAGTCAAGAGCCTCCGGGCTTCGTCAACATCAGTAACCAATTGGGGCGCGGAATACGTTTCCGTTTGCAGAGGCATTTGGGGTGCTCTTTCTCAGGCACGCAGCTCGCCGCCGACGCGCTTTCGCAACTCGCGAGCGATCTTCTCGCGAACCTTGCCAAGCTCGGCGTCAGTAAGCGCGCGATCTGGCGCGGTAAAGGCGACTCGATAGGCGAGGCTCTTGTTGCCCTCACCGATCTGTGGTCCACGGTAAACATCAAACAGCTCGAACCCTGACGCCAGCGGACCAGCGCCCGAGCGGAGAGCGGCTTCGACAAGACCGGCCGCGGTGTCTTCCGTGACGACAATGGCGAAATCCTGTTCGACGGGCAGGAATCGCGGCGCCCGCACATTGGCGGGCATCATCTTCGCGACGGTACGGAGTGCATCGAGATCGATCTCAGCGACGACCACGCGCGGCGTTTCGAACCCGAATGCCTGAGCGCGATCCGGCCGAAGCTCGCCGAGGATTCCGAACTGGGAGCCGCCAACGAAGAGCCCGGCAGAACGCCCTGGATGGAGCGCGGTCTCCGAGCCGGCGCGAAATTCTGCATCCCGTACCCCGAGGCGGTCCAGCAGCGTTTCGAAGACGCCCTTCAGGTCGAAGAAATCGAGCTCACCGCGTGACTCGGAAAAGCGATCGAGCGGCGCCCGTTCGCCCGCGAGGACGACTGAGAGGGTGTTGGCCTCGCGGGGCAGCACATCGTTGGCCGGCAGGTAAACACGCGCTTGCTCAAAGAGGCGTACGGACCGCTCGTGTTTGAGATTCTCAGCGGCGGCTGCCAGCAAGCTCGGCAGAAGTGTTGGCCGCATGATATCCCGGTCGGCCTGCAGTGGGTTGCGGAGCCGAATCAGGTCACCGTACGCCAGCGAATGGAGGCCGGGAGTACGACTGACATCGGAGCCAAGGCGCGTGAGATCGTCTTCACTGACCGTGACATACGTAACGGCCTCCCAGAGGCCGGACCCCGTCAGCGCCGAGCGAACCTCCCGCTGCAAGTGATAAACAGGATCACGCTGAACAGGGACTGTTTGACCAGTTGGCAGCGTTTCGGGGAGCGATTCGTAACCGATGACGCGGGCAACTTCCTCGACGATGTCCGCCGCCTGGGAGACATCGCCGCGCCATGTTGGGATTATCACCCGTAGTATCTCCGGTGATGCCGGATTGTCCAGCTCAGGCGCAAATCCGAGACGCGAGAGAGCATCGAGCACCTGTGCTGACTCGTAGCGAACACCGAGTAGGCGCTCGATTTCGCTGAACGGTAGCTCAAGCGGCCTCGGTTCAAGTGGACGCGGGTAGACGTCCGCGACGCCCGTGACCTCCGCGTTGGGGGAGAGCTCGAGGAGGAGATACGTTGCCCGCGCGGCAGCCTCCCAGGCAAGGTTTGGATCAAGGCCGCGCTCGAAGCGGGCCGAGGCGTCCGTGCGCAATTTCAGCAGGCGCGACGTCTGCCGGACGGATTTCATGTCGAAGTTGGCCGACTCCAGCACGATCCGCTTGGTGGAGTCCGAAATCTCGCTGACGAAGCCGCCCATCACACCCGCGATGCCGGTTGGCCGCTCGGCATCCGCGATGAGCAGCATGTCGTCGGTCAGGTCGCGCAGTTGATGGTCAAGGGTCTCCAGCGTCTCGCCAGCGGTGGCGCGGCGGACGACAATTCGGCGGCCAGTTAGCGTGTCGGCGTCGAAAGCGTGCATCGGCTGGCCATACTCGAGCATGACGTAGTTGGTGACATCGACGGTGGCGTTGATCGGCCGCACGCCCGCTGCCAGGAGCCGGCGCTGCATCCAGGCGGGGGATGGCCCCGCATAGACATTCTCGATGACGACCGCGACATAACGCGCGCAGAGGTCAGAGTCGGCAATCGTCACGAATCCATCGGGCGCGGGCGGGCCGCTGGCAAGATCGAAGAGCGGTGGCGCTGCAACTGGCCGATCGGTGAGGGCGCCAGCCTCACGAGCGATGCCCAGGATCGAAAAGTTGTGCACCAGGTTCGGTGTGATCTCGAACTCGATGACGGTGTCGCCAAGCCAGTCGGCCAGGGGAAGGCCAACGGGCGCTTCCGCCTCGAGAACCATGATCCCTTCATGCTCCTCGGAAAGGCCAAGCTCTTTCTCGGAGCAGACCATCCCTTCGGAGCGGACCCCACGGATCATGCCCGGCTTGAGCGTCTTGTAGACCTGCCCATCGGCATGGCCGTCGATCAGCCGCGCGCCGGCAAGGGCAAGCGGCACGGTCTGACCCGCGGCGATGTTGGGCGCGCCTGTCACCACGGTCAACTTGTGCTCGCCCGCCTCGACCGTTGCAAGGACAAGCCTGTCCGCATCCGGGTGCCGGTCGACTGCCGTGACATACCCGACGTAGACCTTGTCCCAGCCATCGCCAACGGCGGAGATTCTTTCCGCTTCAAGGCCAGCCATCGTCAGGCGATGGGCCAATTCTCGCGGCGACAGTCCGGTATCGATGAAATCTGAGAGCCAACGCAGCGGAACTTTCATGAACGTCGTGACCTCGAACTCACCTGATCGCCTACACGGCGCTCGCGAACTGCCGGAGGAAGCGCAAATCATTGGCCGCGAACGCGCGGAGGTCGTCGACGCCGGAGCGCATCATCACCAGACGCTCAATGCCGAGGCCGAAGGCAAATCCGCTGACTTGATCGGGATCGTAGCCGACCGCGCGGAGGACGTTGGGGTGCACCATTCCGGCGCCGCCCATCTCCAACCAGCCGCTCCCCTTGCATACGCGGCAGCCCTTGCCGCCGCAAATGGCGCAATCGACCGCGAAGTCGACTCCTGGCTCGACAAAAGGAAAGAAATCACAGCGGAAACGAATGCGCCTCTCCGAGCCGAAAAGCTGGCGAGCCAGCTCGGCCAGCGTGCCTTTCAGATCGGCCATGGTGATGTTGCGATCGACCGCCAAACCTTCGAGCTGGTGGAACATCCACTCGTGGGAGGCATCCTGGGATTCGTAGCGGTAGACACGACCGGGGACCACGACGCGCACTGGCGGCCCGCTCTTCTCCATGATGCGCGCCTGCATGGGCGACGTGTGGGTGCGAAGCACAATTTCGCCCGGCAAGTCGATGTGAATGGTGTCCCAGACATCTCGCGCCGGATGGTCGCTCGGGATGTTGAGTTGATCGAAGTTGTAGTAGCTCGTTTCAATCTCCGGACCAAATGCCGTTTCAAAACCGAGCAGGGCGAAAATCTCGCTCAGTTCATCGATCATCCGCGAGACCGGGTGCGCGGCTCCGAGAACTGGTCGGCGTCCTGGCAGGGTGATGTCAACGGCATCACCGGCAAGACGCTTTTCCAGGTCAGCGGCGGCGACGACCGCGTGTCGAGCATCCCAGGCGACGGTCAGTTCCTGCTTCAGGGCGTTCCCGCCTCTGCCGGCGATGGGGCGCTGGTCTGCCGGGAGTGATGCCAGGCCGCGCAGGAAGAGCGTGACCTCACCTCTTGCTCCCAGGAAGGCTCTTTCCCAGGCAACAACCTCGTCGAGCGAATTGGCCCGACCGAGTTCGCCCAACGCCCTTTGCCTGATGTCTTCGATTGCTGACTGAGCGTCTGTCACTGCCACCTTTTGTTCTCGTTACGCGGCCCATCGCGGGCATGAAAAAACCCCTCGGCAGGGACGAGGGGTCTCCACGCGGTACCACCCTGCTTCGCCGGCAGACCGGCGCGCTCTGTTGCCCGCTAGCCTCGGGCTGAGGGAACGGCTACGCGGCGCCAGCTTGGCGCGTTCACCGTTCGGCTCGGGAGGGAACTTCACCGCCGCGCCGCCAAGGTGGCTCTCAGTCACGGCCACCATCCCTGTCTGGCGCGCTGGCGGATACTCGCTCCGTCAACGCCTTCTCTTTAGCTGTCAGCTTGAAGTATAGCAATGAAGGGCAGGAGGAATGCCGGTCCGGCCGACCAGACCGACTTTATACTCCCAAACTGAATAGTGACGGTCAAGCACATGGGTGGGAAGGGGCACGTCGCCCGAGGGGGATCATGAGTGTTTTCCACGATCGAATCAGTTTGGGGCCGGGAAATCCTCGACTCGCGCGGAAATCCAACCCTTGAGGTTCAGGTTACGCTTGCGGGTGGCGAGACCGGCATTGCCGGAGTGCCTTCTGGAGCATCAACAGGGGCGCATGAGGCCGTCGAGCTACGAGATGAGGATGCGGCCCGCTACAGCGGAAAGGGCGTGCTAAGGGCTGTCCAGCATGTCAACGAAGAGCTGGCCGAGGCCGTGCTCGGGCTCGATGCCTTCGACCAGTTCGGCGTCGATCAGGCCATGCGCGAAGCCGACGGGACCGAGAACAAGGGTCGTCTCGGCGCGAATGCCATTCTTGGCGTTTCGCTCGCCGTGGCGCGGGCGGCGGCGGACGTCGCCGGGCTTCCGCTCTACCGGTACCTGGGGGGCCCAAACGCGCGGGTCTTGCCAGTGCCAATGATGAACATCCTCAACGGCGGCAAGCATGCCTCGGGGTCGAATGTCGACATGCAGGAATTCATGGTGATGCCGATCGGCGCGCCAACATTCTCCGAGGGGCTGCGGTGGGGAACCGAAGTGTTTCACGCCCTGAAAGGGGTTCTCACGAAGCTTGGCGCGGCCACGACGGTCGGCGACGAGGGTGGTTACGGTCCGAGCCTGCCCTCGAACGAAGCCGCGCTCGACGCGGTTCTGGAAGCTATCGCGAAGGCGGGATACGAACCTGGCCGAGATCTGGTGATTGCCCTCGACCCGGCAGCGACGGAGTTTTTCGAGGATGGCAAGTACGTCCTGCGCGGGGAAGGGCGGACACTCTCAGGCGACGAGATGATCGACTTCTGGCAGGACTGGATTGAGCGCTACCCAATCGCCTCGATCGAGGACGGCCTCGCCGAGGATGACTGGGAACATTGGAGCGCGCTCGAATCCCGCATTGGAAGCCGCGTTCAGCTTGTTGGAGATGACCTCTTCGTTACCAATCCGAAGCGTCTCTCGCGGGGCATCCGCGAGAACGCCGGCAATGCCATTCTGGTGAAGCTCAACCAGATTGGCACGTTGACCGAAACGCTCGATGCCATTTCGTTGGCGCAGCGGAACGGGATGAAGGCGGTGATCTCACATCGCAGTGGCGAGACCGGCGACACCTTCATCGCCGATCTCGCCGTGGCCACCAATGCCGGCCAGATCAAGACCGGCGCGCCAGCCCGTGTGGACCGCGTGGCCAAATACAACCGCCTGCTCGCCATCGAGGAAGAGCTGGCTGATGCTGCCGACTACCCGGGGCGAACGATTCTCCGGTCGGCATAGCTTGGCTGTCAGGAGACATCTGGCTCCGGAAGCGTATTGCTTGGGCCATTCGTGCTGACCTCCGTGGCTGCCGCGGGCGCGTGCGAAAGCGCGCCCGCGGCGTAGATTCGTTCCATCTCGGACACGACGCTCTCGAATTCGGCGAGGCCCGCGTCGATTGGTTCGGGCGTTGTGAGATCGACGCCGGCGCGGGCAAGGAGCTCCAACGGATAGTCGCTACCGCCCGACGCGAGGAGCTGCAGATAGCGCTCGCGGGCCGGCTCGCCTTCGTCGCGGATGGCCCGGGCGAGCGCGATCGCGGCCGAAAGGCCGGTGGCATACTGATAAACATAGAAGGCGCGGTAGAAGTGCGGGATGCGCGCCCAGTTAATGCGGACGCCGTCGTCAACCGTGACACCCGGCGTGTAGTCCTCATAGAGCTCTTCATAAATGCCGTTCAACGTTTCGAGCGTGAGTGGCTCTCCAGACTCCGCGAGCGCGTGGACGCGATGCTCGAACTCGGCGAACATGGTTTGCCGTACCACGGTGCCGAAGTAGGTCTCGGCGAAACGGTCGAGAATGGCAAACCGGCCCAGCAGGTCGTCTTCTGGCAGCTCGCCCAGGAGCTTCCAGGTGAGCATGACTTCGTTGACGGTCGACGCGATCTCAGCCAGGAAGATGGGATACCCCGCCTCGTGGAAGGGCAGATTGGCGTCCGCGAGGTAGCTGTGCATCGCATGTCCGGCTTCATGGGCGAGTGTGAAGACGTCATTCATGGTGCCGTTCCAGTTCATGAGAATGACTGGAGGCAATCCGTAGGCGCCCCAGGAGTAGGCGCCGGAGCGCTTTCCTTTCGTCTCATGCACATCGACCCAACGGGTGGCAAATCCATTGGCAAGCGCCGACACATAGTCATCGCCGAGGCGATCCAAACCCTCGAGGACGACTTGCGCGGCAGCTCGGTAGTCGTAACGCTGCTCTGGCTCGGGAGAAAGGGGAACCACGAGGTCGTATGAAGCCAGGGTCTCGAGGCCGAGAATCTTGCGCCGCAGATCGAGGTA
Organism: uncultured Sphaerobacteraceae bacterium; assembly: GCA_964434995.1. GTDB lineage: Bacteria > Chloroflexota > Chloroflexia > Thermomicrobiales > UBA6265 > JACCXM01. Next base: position 7,445 of record CAYSXO010000042.1, on the reverse strand, counting down.
ACGCTCGATGACCGGAACTGCCTTTCGAACTGAGGAGATGAGATTGTCATATACGGCAACCGGCACATTGTCGCCGAAAAGTGCTGCCTCTCGAGCGGTCGAGTAGTTGCGCGCGCGTGCCTGAAAGATGTCACCGCGCACCGACGAGCCATGGAGTGCCGTGAGCGTGTGCTTGTGGTCGAGATAGCTCTTCGTAAATGCTTGAGAGGCGCGGCGCCGTGTCTCGCGGTCGGGAGACCGCAGCAGGAGTCCGTGCCGCGCTTTCGTCAGCTCAATCTCGTTCCCCTGATCGTCGGTTACCCGGCCAAAGGTAAGGTCGGCATTGTCGAGCGCACCGAAGGCATCACTCGGTCCGCGCGCAACATCCGATGATTGCGCCAGGAGCTGCTCGACTTCGAGCGACCGTACGTGTGGGCGCCGCCTCGCCAGGTTATCTAGCAGGTGCCGGTAAGGTGCAAGCACCACGTCGGCGCGAATCTCGTCGAACCGCTTGGCGGGAAGCGCCAGAATCTCCGGTTCAAAGAAGGCGAGAGCTTCCGCGACGTCGACGGCAAGGGCGACGGACCGCTCGTACCGCGCAAGTGACTCCGGGCTCGCCGTATTTTCATCTTTTCTCAGCATGGCATAGACACGGAGCCGTTCCAGCGTTTGGCGGAGGTCCATGACATCGTCGAGCGCGTGCCGAAGCCGCTCCGCCGATTCTCCGAGCTTACCCTTGTGGGTTGTTGCCTGTTCGAGGAGGGCAGGGATGCGACCGGCTTCCTCTGCCCACGTGGATTCAGTTGGGTATATCGTCGTGAGGTCCCACGTGTCCTCAACGGCGATCTGGTCCCTTGTCGGGATGTCTCCCTGACTGGTCTCGACTGCTGGATATACGGTCATCTGAAATCCTGTTCGGCTGATTCCGGACCAACGACTGGCGCGAAATGGTCCCGGAGCGATCGTGCGCGGCAACTGCCGCAACGACGTGACCGGAGAATGATGACTCACGGAAGCGGTTCCTGACCGGAAGTAAACTCTCTCGGATCGAGCGTCCAGGATTTAGATCGCATGGTCGTTGAGGAAATCGATCGGGAAGATCGACGCGATGAGCGAGGACCGTGATGCAACCAGAGTACGTCGACCGCCAATTGGGGACGGCTCGGCCCGTCTGCACTGAATGTGGCGAACCGTTCGAGCGTGACTCGGGAGAGCTGGCGGCTCGACGTGGAACCGGCATGCTCCCATCCTCACGCTGTCCGGCCTGCCGATTGGCCCGGCGTGAGGAGCGCAACGCGCGTATGCTGGACGCTCTTCGGTTCGGGAGTCTGCGGGAGACAGGGGCCCTGGCAACCGGACCGGCAGACGGAGCCGAGCGGCTCTATCAGGCAACCTGTTCAGCGTGCCAGCGGCCGATCCGATTGCCGTTCAGGCCAAGGCTTGACCGGGCTGTCTTCTGCCGTTTTTGCCATGACGCCCGACATGGGCGATAGGACCGTTTGATGGAAGTGGCGGAGCCGTCGCGCCCAGGCGCGACGGCTCCGCCATTTCTCGCTACGCGAGCCTAGCCGGCAATTTCCGAGGCGAACTCGCGCTCCGCGATTGTCAAGCTCTCGTCGGTGATCTCGACGATACGGTCGAGTTCCTCTTTCGTCACTACGATTGGCGGCGCGAAGTGCATAGCGTCCCAGACCCGGGTGATGAGGCCGCGCTCCATCGCCAGTTCGCCGAGGCGCGTGCTGAAGGCCGCGCCCTTGCCCCACCCCTCGCGAGTCTCCTTGTTCTTCACCAGGTCAATGGCGCACATCAGACCCAGCCCGCGGACATCGCCGACCGTGGGATGCGCGCGCAACTCCTCGAGCCGGTTCTTGAGATAGGCGCCCTTCTCCGCGCTCTGGGTCACGAGATCCTCACGATCGAAGATTTCGAGATTCTTCAATGCGGCCGCGGTCGCGGCTGGGTGCCCACCGAAGGTGAGTAGGTGCCCCATCACCGCGTCCTTGTTCTCCTTGAACACGTCGTACACCGACTCGCGAACGATCGTCGCGGCGATCGGCGCGTAGCCGGAAGAAAGGCCTTTCGCGGTCGTCATGATGTCCGGCACGAAGCCAAACTGCTCAGTGGCGAACATGGTTCCCGTGCGGCCAAATCCATTGATGACCTCATCGGCAATCAAGAGGACGCCGTGCCGGTCGCAAATTTCGCGCAACATCTGCCAGTACTTTGGCGAGGGGACATGCAGCCCAGCCGCGGTAGAGACAGGCTCGCCAATCACGGCCGCCACTGTCTCTGGACCCTGATTCACGATCTCCTGCTCGACATAGCGGGCAGCCATGATGTCTGCCGCTTCCCCTTCGAGTCCGAAATCGGACCGATAGCGGTCGGGATGCGGCACGTGATACACGCCGTACATGAACGGGCCGAACCAATTCTCGTTTCGCGTCGCGGTCAGGCTCATCGCCCCGTAGGTCATGCCGTGGTACGAGCGGCGGCGGGCGATGATCTTGTAGCGGCGAGGGAAGCCGCGCATCGACTGGACTTGTTTGGCGATCTTGATCGCGGTCTCGACCGCCTCCGAGCCGCCGGACACGAAGAACACCCGGCTCAGATCCCCCGGAGTGATTTCGGCCAGTTTCTCAGCCAGGAGAACCGCTGGCGTGGTGGTGTATGACATTGCCGAGGCGTAGCCGAGTCGTGCTGCCTGATCCGCGTATGCCTGGGCGATTTCTGTTCGGCCATGGCCGGCATTGACGACCCACAGGCCCGCAATTCCGTCAAGATACTCCCGGCCCTGCACGTCATAGAGCCGCGCGCCGTCGCCTCGATCGAAGACTCGCAGATTGTCGCTTTCGAATTCGGCCCACGGTAGTTGGTGGATCCAGACATGGTCACGCGCGGTCTGCTCGATCTCCCGGGAAGAGCCGAGTGCGTCGATTCCGTCTCTCGTCACTTCAATCTGTTCGGTTGCCTTGGCGCTGACCATGAAACCGTGCCTCCGTGGTGTTGACAGCCGTCGCCGCGGGAGGCCTCAATCGGGCTCGGGCAATGGGCACGAGCGGGACGTGAGGACACCCGTGGAATAGACGTGGCGAACTATAGCAAAGCCATCATCCACCAATTCATGACCAGCGCTGCCGTTGCGAATACGGAGGCTGAAAAATCGGATAGCCTTGTGGGCGACATCAATTGCCTGTTCAAGCCGGAGAGTTGTCGTGGACGCAATGAGGGGAGCAAACGGCCATGGCGCCAGGCGGATTACCGACCATGCGATCCTTGGACCACTTGACGACGGGCAAGCGGTCGCATTTACCTTTGATGCCTTGCCGGTAACTGGCCGTGATGGCGAACCCATTGCCTCTGCCCTGCTCGCGGCAGGTCATCGCGTGTTTCGCACGATGCCGGATCAAAGAGACCCGCGCGGCTGTTACTGTTTCGTCGGCCGATGCAGTGACTGTCTGGTTGTCGTCGATGGTGTCCCGGGTGTCCGTTCATGCGTGACGCCGGTCAGAGAAGGCATGGCCGTTCAGACTCACCATGCTCTTGGCCATTTCGCCGAAACGCTCGCCGAGGACAATGACCTGAGATGACCCGAACTCCAGAAATACTCATCATTGGAGGTGGACCAGCGGGCCTTACCGCCGCCGCGGCCGCGGCCGGCCGCGGCGCCGTTGTCACACTCGTCGACGAACGCACGATTCTGGGGGGACAACTTACCTATCGTGTGCAGGCGATCGAGCCAGGTTCTGGCGAACTCGCGGATCGTCCAGCCAATCTCGCCGCTCGGCTGATGGCGGAGGCCGTTGCCGCTGGAGCGTCGTTGCGTCCAGATGCGCTCGTTGCCGGCATTTACGGCGGCCGCGAGGTGGCGATTGTCGAGTCCGAGCGGGCCTGGAGCTGTGTTCCTGACGCCGTGATCGTGGCAACAGGTTCGACAGATTTGCCCTATCCATTCTCGGGAGCCACCTATCCTGGCGTGCTGGCCCGGAGGGCCGTGCAGATTCTGGTCAATCAGCATCGGGTTCTACCGGGGCGAAAGGTCGCCATTATTGGCGCGGGCAGCGACGCGGACGAGCTCGAGATCGATATTCTTCTCGCGGGTGGAGAAGTGGTCTGGAAAGACGTTGCGCCGGCGCCGATGCTCCGCGCGGAAGGTCGGCAGGGAGTCGAGGCACTGGCAGTCGGTCCCGCCCTGATCCCGACCGATATCATCGCGATCGCGGTTGGCCGCCAGGCGGACGTTTCCGTGGCAACCATGGCGGGAGCGGCGTTGTCCTTCGCGCCGGAGCTTGGCGGCTGGGTTCCGCTGGCCGATCGCCAGATGCGTTGCCCGGAAACTGATGTCTTCGTGGCTGGGGACGCTGCCGGAGTCGGCAGCGTGGGTGCGGCGATTTCGGAAGGCCGCCTGGCAGGCATTGCCGCCGCGGCATTCGTTGGCCTGGCCAATGAACGAGACATTGAGGCCACTCGCGAACGTGGTGGTCAGGAGTTGGCGTGGCGGCTGGAAATGCGCGCACAACTGGAGCCTACCTACGCGCAGCCCTATGCATGACTCGCTGACAGCAAAGGAGTTGAACGGTTTGGGCGAGAATGCATGGAACGAGCCGACCTTCGCCTGCCGATGCGAGGGGGTTACCCTGGAGGCAGTGGCCGGTGCATTGGCGGCAGGCGCCGTCTCGTTGAACGATGTCAAGCGGCGCACGCGCGCTGGAATGGGTATGTGCCAGGGCATCTACTGCATGCCAGCCATTGCGGCGCTGGTTGCGCACGCGACCAGCCAGCAAATTGGCCTCATGGAACCTATGACCGCGAGGCCGCCGGTCCGGCCGGTCTCGCTCGATGCGCTCGCCGGAATCCGTCATTCTCAGCGCGAATCTGATGAACGCGAACTGGGGGACACTCATGGCAGATAGCACAACGATGGAAAGGTCCCGCATTACGTTTGACGTTCGCAACGCCATGGCCGAAGCCGTTGGCGCGGACCATGGTGTTTCGGCGGCGATGATCGATGAGATCGCGCCAATCGTTGCCCAGCAGCACGAGCGCTTGGAGGCCGAACATGCCGCGGGCGGACAGCGTTGGATGGATCTCCCTTCAGATACCGCCTTGGCTGCCGAGATTGATGCCTTCGCCGCCGCGGCTCGCCAGCGATATCAGGACTTCATCCTGATCGGCATTGGCGGATCGTCCCTCGGGGCGATCGCCACGGTGCAGGCGTTGACCAACCCGTTCCGGAATCTCCAGCCCTCGGCAGAACGGAACGGACCTCGCTTCTTCGTGCTCGACAATCCCGACCCAGAGAAAGTCGCCGCGACGCTGGCGATGGTCGATCTGCCAAACACGCTGATCAATGTCGTCACGAAATCCGGCCAGACGGCCGAGACGATGGCCAATTTTCTGGTGGCGCGGCAAGCACTGGAACGTGCCGTGGGTAAAGATCAGGCACGGGAGCAGATCGTCGCCACCACTGACCCATCCTCGGGCCTACTGCGCGAGCTTGCCGACCAGGAAGGGTACCGCACATTCCCTGTTCCCCCTGGGGTCGATGGCCGCATGACCGTTCTGAGCGCGGTTGGGCTTCTGCCGGCGGCAATGTGCGGCTGCGATACCCACCACTTGCTGGCGGGAGCGCGCGCCATGCGGGCCCGCACCCAGGGAGCGGATGTCTGGCAGAATCCCGCGTATCTGCTGGCCGCGCTCTGTATTCTGGCGGATACAAGACTCGGCAAGGCGATGCTGGTGACGATGCCTTACGCCGATGCGCTGTGGGGATTGACCGACTGGTTTCGCCAGCTCTGGGCGGAAAGTCTGGGCAAGCGGCTCTCCGTGGCTGGGGAAGAAGTCTTCGCGGGCCAGACGCCAATCAAGGCCTTGGGCGCAATTGACCAGCATTCTCAGATCCAGCTCTATACCGAGGGGCCAAATGACAAGCTGATCAGCATGATCGCCGTCGAGAAGTATCGAGCCGAAGCCACCGTGCACGACGTCCCTGCCGGAATCCCGGACCTTGAATACCTGCGGGGCGCCGAGCTGGGGCAACTGCTGAAGCACGAGCAGCACGCGACAGCGTGGGCGCTGACGCAGGCGCTGCGTCCGAACTACACGATGACGATCCCGCGCATCGACGCGGGGGTGATCGGAGAGTTCTATTACCTGTACGAGCTGCAGACCGTCATGGGCGGCGCACTGCTGAACGTGAATCCGTTCGGCCAACCAGGAGTCGAAGCCGGCAAGAACGCGACCTACGCGCTCATGGGCCGCTCGGGGTATGAAGCGCTGCGGAAGGACCTGAACGAGGAAGTATCCGGGGGCTCGGCATACAGGCTGGTTGCGCGGTAGGAGATGGGGCTAGGCCAGGACCCGGGCGATGAAACGGCGGGCAGCGCTGCCCGCCGTTCACTTGCCGGTCTGATGGCCCTCTTCATCTTCGGGCTTGGGTGTCAGCCACATGATGAAACCGAGCGCCAAAACGACAAGGGCGATCGCCGCGCCAAAGAGAAAAATCGACTCGTCGCCCTTACTCCAATCAACAACCTCGGCGAGGAAATTCACCCCGAGCAGGACGACGGTGACGCCAATCAAATCCCGTTTCAGCGTGATCAGATCGTGAACCCTGAGCCAGCGGGGCAACGGAAGATCCTGGTCGATGAAGAGTTGGTAGAGTCCGATGCCGACGATGTACAGGACCGTACCGAGCAGGATGATGTCCGTGATCTGGATGACCTGCACGCCGAGCCGGTCGAGGTTGCGGGCGGTGAGCCGTGCGGTGTCGAAGGTCGTGATTTCGTCCCACACCAGGCGGAGGACGGTCAAGGTGGCCATGATCATGATGGCCATTGCCCCGAGCAGGGTCGCCGCCACGGCCAGCGCCATCATGAACCGGCTCCCGGCCAACAGGGCCTTGATTGCGGAACGGACGGCCCCGTTGCCCTCCATCAGTTCACGGCGCGGTCAGCGTCGAGCCGTCCTGCACTGTTCGCCGCGCGCAGGATGTCGATGGTGTCCTTTACACCGTCATCGAGCGGGCGCCAATCGATCCGGCCAAGCAGTCCCTCAATGGCCTTCCCTTCGACGCCGTCTGGCGTGAAGAGTGGCTCGGTGTTCGCGGTGATCGTGCCGGCGCTTTCTGGCGCCGCGCGCTCGATGGCGACGATGACGTCGTTGACCGAGGCAAGCGTGCCGCCAAGGTTGTACACGGGCGCGCCTTCGGGCATGGTCCGCGCGGCCTGAATGAAGACGCGAGCGACGTCGTCAGCGTGCTGGTAGGTGTCTACGCCGCCGAACGAGATGTGATAAGGCCGGCCAACGGCCGCCGCCGCCATGGCCTTGGTCGGCGTCGAGCTAACACCCTGATCGCGGCCCGGCCCGTAGACGAAGAATGGCCGTAACCCAACGCTGGGAACCTGATAGTCCTGCCAGTAGATGGCCGCCCAGCCCTCGTTCGCTTCTTTCGTCACGCCATAAAGGGT
>CAYSXO010000041.1:15787-21218 GCA_964434995.1 uncultured Sphaerobacteraceae bacterium | reverse complement strand
TCCATGTCAGCACCAGTCACGCCTTCCTGCTGCTCGGCGTCTGGCGCGGTCATCAGGAACTGTGGCAGCGCGTCTACGCCATGGAGCTCGGCAGCCGCGAGCCGTTCGCGCCGGTGGACATGACCGGCGAGGATGCGCCCTGCGGCTGCGTCTGGGAACTGGGCGTAACGTGCCACGAGCGGATGGCCTGGAGCCGATACCTCTTCAGCGCGCCGACTGTCGCGGACAAGCGCGCCTGGCTCGAAGACGTCTACGCGGGGCCGGTCTAAGCGTCGATAGCGGCGTTCGAGCTGGCCGCGGCAGGTCCGACTGGCGCTTGCTGACCGGAAGTTGACTCGGCTGCGCGGCCGTTCCCGTTCAGCCACGAGGTTGCGGCGTGCAAATCGGGAAGAAACATGGTGGGCGCAACCTGGAACTCCAGCCCGCGCGTGTACATGTTCGGCACGGCAACCGCTTGCATGCCGGCCGCGACCGCCGCGGCGATACCGTTGGGAGCATCCTCGAAGACGATACAGGCTTCCGGCGCCACGTTCAGCCGGCTGGCGGCGAGTAAATACCCGTCCGGTGCTGGTTTGCCAACCGGGACATCTTCTCCGGTGACTTCGACGTCGAAAGAGCCCGCGAGTCTGGTTTCGGCCAACACCGCGTCGACGTAGTCGCGGCGACCGGAGGTGACCAGCGCCGTTTGCCACCCGAACGCTCGGCCAAGCGCGGTTACCTCCAGCGCCCCAGGCATTGCCTGAAGCCGGCCGCGCATGACCTCCAGGCGATGTGTTTCAAATGCGCCAACCAACGTCTCGATCGGGGTCCGGATATCGCAGATTCGCGCAATCACGGCAAGGACCTCTGGAATTCGCTTGCCCATCAGTTCTTCGGTCTGCTCCTGGGTCCATGCAATATGACACTCATGGTGGCGCAGCAGGGCTTGCACAACGTCCTCATTGAGCGTTTCGCTGTCCACCAGGAGCCCATCCATGTCAAAGATCAGCGCCGCGATCTCTGGCTCCTCCGCTGATCTCATGCCTGGCTCCTCGCGATCACGCGTCGAGTTCGAGACCAAAGAACATCCGCCGCGCCGCGTCGTCCGCGACCAGGCCGTATGGCCCGTTGACCTCGGTCGAGGCAAAGCCCATAAGGGTCGGGTCGTTCTCCCTGGCTCGCTCGTGCCCTTCGCGAAGCCGGGCGGCCTCGTCGCTGGTGTCGAAGAAGACGTTGTTCCAGCAGTCGAAGGCATTGATGATCTGAAATACCTGGCGGCGTTGTTCGGCGAACGCCGCACAGGCATGCTCCCAGTCGGTTTCGGAGAGGAGCAGTTCGCTCAGCGCGCGCACGTCGTGGAAGAGCAGCGACGTGCCATGCCCCTGGGTGGGATCGGGGGAGCCGGCCGCGTCGCCAACCAGCACCACGCCATTTCCGGAGATGCAGCTTGCCCAGGTGTCGTTGTTGGGGAAGTAGCCGATTGGCCCCTCCTGGCGGGCGTGCTCCAGGGCGCCCTCGGGCATATGGCTGGAGGCATAGTCCAGGATGGCGGCAAAGGAGCGGTCAACGCCCGTTTCGCGCAGCCGTGCCGCGCTCATGACCAGATAGAGGCGGGTCATCTCCGCGCCGGCGGCGAACCAGTTGACGGCCTCGCCGGGAACCCAGGAGACGTTGTCCCACATCCGTTCGATAGTCGCGCCGGAAATGAGCACGCCGCCCATGCGGTGATTCTCGGGATCGGCCTGGCTTTCACCGCCTGCCCAGCGTCGGGCCATGGAGTGCTTCCCGTCCGCGCCAACAATGAGCCGGGCCGTGTACTCGGTCTCGCTTGCGTCCGCGGCGACCGTGACGGAGGGCGCCCCGTTTCGCGAGAAGCGCACGGCCTTGGCCGGGCGGATAGTGGCGGCGCCCTGATCGCCTGCCCACGTGTAGGCAGCCTCCTGGAACGAGGTGTGCTGAAAGCCGATTTCGGGAGCTTCGGCCAGCGGGTCGACTTCCCAGGGTTTCTCGACCGGCCGCTTCTCCTCGTATCGCGAAACGCCTCGGATCTCGACGACGCCCGCCTGTTCGAGGAGACCGTCGAGTCCCGCCTGGCGCGCTTCCCGGACGCCCCAGGGCCATGTTCCTTCGCCGCGAATCCGGTCGCGGAACCGCTCTTCCTTCTCGACAACCAGAACGCCGAGCCCCGCCCGGGCAAGCACGCCCGCGAGCGACGACCCGGCAATACCACCGCCGACGACGATGACATCAAACGTGCGCCTCGGGCTCATGGTGAACCTCAAATTTGGCTGGTGCGTGGTGAAACGATGCCGGGGCGAGCCTGGATTCCGCGCCGCTCGTTCAGATCACGGAACCTGTTCGCTCGCCCCTGACATGCGTCGATGATGCGGGGTATCGACGCAAAGCGCATCCGTATAAATTGCGGATTTTCGAACGGAGCGCCGCTCGCGGCTCACCTCATTGCGGCCCGGGCGCGGGATCAGGCGCTGGAGCGGATTGCAGCGCCCCGAGCGCCATGTCCGTCAGCGAAAGCTCGGGGGACTGCGCGTAGTAAACCTCCTGCCCATCGAGGAGGATGCGGGCCGCGACCTCATCGGTGATCAGAGCGACGTCGTCCGGGCTCTCGCCATTGAACATGCCGTCCCAGCGCGTTTCGTCGAACTTCGCCAGCGCGCGGCTGAAGGCGCGCGCGTCTTGCGGCGTGTCCCAGACCGACCGCCAGATAAAGATGTCCTGGCCGCTCGCTTCATTCTCAAGAAGGGCGAAGCGGTCGCCATCCCAACCGGCAGCGGCATTTCGCGCCGCTTCGGGCAGGGGTATCCCGCCACTGAAGGTATCGATGCTCTTGCCTGGCGCAAAGTTCGCCAGGAGGACGGCGGTCTGGAACTCGCCGAGGGTGTCCTCATGGACGAGGCGCCAATTCTCGCCAGAACTATCGGCCAGATCGGGCAGAGGAACATTGGATGGCCGGTCGCGCTCCAGGTACTTCTGAGGATGGAGAACCTGCTCGGTCGAGGCCGGAATGTCCGCGTACGCGGCGTCGACCGCACTCCAGCCGCCTTCCTCCTGGAGCCGTCCCACGAATTTCTCGCCCACGAGATAGGGAAAGATGAGGATGGCGCTCATTGCTCCCGGCGCCTGGTCGAGCTCTTCGTAGCTGACTTGCGACTCGCGCAGCAGCGCGATGGCCAGTTCGGGCCGGGTGGCCATGTAGGCGTTCGAGGCGCTGACCGCATCCCCTTCATAGAGGGCGATCCGCGCCAGAGTCGCGTCGCTGTTGTCGCTCTCGGTCTCTTCCATCAGGTCGTCAGGGTCGAGATGCGCGTCCTGGAGGGCGTGGACGATTTCATGGGAGTAGAAATACTCCTCCGCCCCGAAATCGCCATCGGCGACGACGATCATTTCGTCCGTCAGTGGGTCATAAAATCCGGCCGCCTGCTCGCCCATGAGGCGGATTGTCAGATCAAGCAGGTCAATGCCGGGAGGAATCAACCCGAGCGCGGCCAGGGCGCGGCTTTCCGCTGCCAACTCCTCGGGGTCGCTCTCCTCGGCGATCAATTCCGGCATCAAGGCCAGCACCTCCTCGCGCGAAAGGAGAACGTCGTCGACGGATTCGAGAGGCGGCAGGGTGCGGATCGCCGCTGTCTCAACCGCTATGCGGTCGAGGTCCGCCTTGAGGACGGCCTCGTGCGCTCGCGCGCTGGATGGTGTGGCAATCGAGAAGCAGATCACCGCCGCGATCGTCACGAGGGCTACGGTCCATCTCGCGGCGGCATGAATGGCTGGCCCGAGCGCCGCCACGGGCACCTTCCGATTCTTCATGGATCTGTCGATCATGGCGTCTCTCGCTATCGCTCCCAGACTTCGACCGGACCCTCATCAGGATCGACGATGATGCGCCCGGTGCGCCGCAGGCCGGCATGGGTTGCCACGCGCTCCGACGCCACGTGCCCCGGCGCAATGGTCGCCCGCACCAGCAGGACGCCAGGCTGCGCCAACCCCCAGTCGACAAGGCCCATGGCGGCCTCCGTGGCGATGCCCTGTTGTTGGTGGGAAGGGTAGACGCTGTAGCCAAAAAGGACCGAGCCGTCCTGTTCGGGACGGCCGCTAAAGCCGATGGACCCGGCGGCCTCGGCGGTTTCGCGGACGACGATCAGGCGCGCCCACCAGGGGGAGATCGCCGGATCATCACGCAACACGTCTCGGAACCAGGAGAGGACATCGCTGGTCAGGGGTGGCGGCTCGATCGGTACGGGGAAGCGGGCGCCTGTCGCCGTTTCCAGCGTCATCCGGTCGCCAGCCATCAGGGCCTCGAGCGCCTCGACCGTCAGCGGTATCAGGTCGAGGCGCCGCGTGGCGATGACGGTCATGAAATGCGGTTGACCCCGTTGGTCATGACTTTCACCGTGTAAAGCGAGGTGGTGCCGCAAATGAAGAGGTGGTTGAGCTTCGCGCCACCGAACTCGACGTTGGCGACGACCTCGGGAACGAGCACCTTGCCGATCAGCGTGCCGTCCGGATCGTAGACGTGAACGCCATCGAAGGCGCTGGTCCAGATGCGGCCATCGACATCGAGACGAAAGCCGTCGAAGAAGCCGTTCGAGCAGGTCGCGAAGATTTCGCCGCCGGTCAGGGTATTGTCCGCGTTGACCGAAAACCGGCGAATGTGGCGCGGGCCATCGGCGTGATGCGACGCTCCGGTGTCGGCGATGTAGAGCAGGCTTTCGTCAGGGGAGAAGGCGATGCCGTTCGGGCGCACAAAGTCGTCGGCCACCACGGTCAGATCGCCTGACGCGGGATCAAACCGGTAGACATGGCACCCATCCTGCTCCATTGGCAGCCTGTTGCCCTCGTAGTCCGATTCGATGCCGTAGGCTGGGTCGGTGAACCAGATGGTGTCGTCCGACTTGACGACAACGTCGTTCGGGCTGTTCAGGCGCTTTCCCTCATAGCTGTCAACGAGGGTGACGACGGTTCCGTCAAATTCGGTTCGGCTGACTCGCCGTCCGCCATGCTCGCAACTGAGGAGGCGCCCCTGGCGGTCGACCGTGTTGCCGTTGGTGTTGCCGGCTGGAAAGCGAAAGACCCCAACCGAGCCGTTTGACTCGTCCCAGCGCATCTGCCGATCGTTCGGGATGTCGCTCCAGACGAGCGAGCGCCATCCTGGCGACCAGGCTGGACCTTCCGCCCAGGCGCAGCCCTCGAAGAGCTTGTGGACCCTGGCGGTCGGGTTGATGCACTTGCGGAACCGGTCATCGATGAACTCGAACTCGTGCGCGGCCATGCCATTCCCTCGGGTAATTCCCTACCTGTTCGTGGGCGATACGGTATCACGGGTGACGGGTGACGGGTGACGGGTGACGGGTGATGGGTGACGGGTGATGGGAGGGCGGGGCCAAGGCGGCGCTTCCAACTCGCCGGTTCGGCGATTTGCCGACTGGTGGGGCCATGC
>CAYSXO010000041.1:15233-15777 GCA_964434995.1 uncultured Sphaerobacteraceae bacterium | reverse complement strand
TGAGTTGGGGCTCTTCGGCGAAGTCGGGCGGCACGAGTTGACCGATTCGGCGGCTGTGCCCGGCGTTTTCTACCGCTTCGCGCCGCCGCTGGCCTGGTCGATTGGGGAGACGTGGCTACAGGTGTGGCCACCCATGATGTCGGCGCGTGACCTGCCGCCACGGTCCGACCAGCAGCGCGTTGGTTGGAGGGCGGTGGTCCTCGGGGCAGCGGCGCCTGGGCGCCGTACGACTTGCCCGAGGCGGGTCCGGAGGCGATGAATCACGCTGGTTCTTCGGCGCCATACGGACGGCGGGGACGGAGATTGAACGCGACATCAATAAAAGATCGGATCATGGGACCGGCGCATCAACCAACCTGAATGCGGGTCCATGTGCCGCCAGACGATCGGATACCATCACGGCCGGTGTTCATGATGGCAGCCGGGCGTCGCGTTTCACCGTGACTCTCACCCGTGAGCGGCCTGCCAGGAATGCGAGGAGTGCCGCTGCCTCACCAGGACGACCTCCAGGGAGCGAAGGGTGATGCCGGCGGCCCGCGCTTCA
>CAYSXO010000041.1:410-15220 GCA_964434995.1 uncultured Sphaerobacteraceae bacterium | reverse complement strand
TGATCATGGGGGCCGTGGGCGCGGCCTTTCGCATCTCGCTGGGCCGCGCGGACAACGCCCGATTCGCGTTGGTCGACTGGGCGAGGCAGTTCCCGACGATTGGCTGGGTGGCTCCCGTGGCAGCAACAGCGGTGGCCGTGGCAGTGGCGCACTGGATGGTGCAGCGATTTGCGCCGCTGGCCGCGGGGAGCGGCGTTCAGCACGTCGAGGCCGTGATGCGGGGCGAAGCTTCCCCAGCGCCCCTCGCCATTCTGCCGGTGAAGTTCGTTGGCGGCGCGCTGGCCATCGGCTCTGGGCCGGGAAGGACCGACGGTTCAGATGGGAGCAGCCATCGGAGCCCGGTTTGCCGAGCGGGCCGGGCTCGACGCGGAGAGCGTCCGCACGGTGCAGAGCGCTACCGCTGGCGCGGGCCTGGCGGTCGCCTTCAACGCGCCGACTGGCGGGGTCGCGTCTGTTTTCGAGGAACTGGCCCGCCGGTTCACCCCCGAGGTGATGGTGGCCACGCTCGCGTCCTGTTCGACGGCCGTGCTGGTCATGCGGGCCATCCTGGGCGACTCGCTCGATTTCGTGGTCGCCCCCCTGAACGAGCCGTCGCTCGCCACGGTGGCCGCCTGCACGCCTCTGGGCGCGGTGTTGGGTGGGCTGGGCGCGGCCTACAACAGCGCCGTTTTCGCCTGGCTGGATCGCTTCGCCGCGTTCGAGCGAATCCCAGGATTCGTTCGCGCGGCAATTGTTGGGGGCGTGGTCGGTCTCATCGCGTGGTTCGAGCCGGCCATCGTCGGAAATGGCGATCCCATCAACCAGAGCGTTCTCGCTGGCCGGCTATCGCTCTCGCTCCTGGCCATCGTCTTCGTTGCCCGCTGGCTTCTGGGGCCGTTCTCTTATTCGGCCGGGACGCCGGGGGGCTCTTCGCGCCGCTTCTTGTGATCGGGGCAGTCTTCGGCGCCTTGTTCTCCGACGTCGTGAACCGAATTGCCCCGGGCCTCGATCTCGATCCGACCACGTGCGCGCTTGTGGGCATGGCCGCGTTCTTCACTGCTGTTGTGCGCGCGCCGCTCACTGGCATGTTGCTCGTGCTGGGCATGACCGGAGCCGTTCACCCACTGGCGACAATGCTGGCTGCCTGTGCTGGCGCGATGATCGTTCTCGCGATGGTGGACAGCCCGCCGATCTACGACACGCTCCGGGAGCGGATGCTGCACCGCGTTCCGGCCAGCGGCTGGCAGGGAGACAATTGGACCTCTGGCTGAGTCCGATCGGATAAGCCGCGCAATCTCGCGATAAGATATGATGTGCGTACGTTCGCGAGAAAGTGTTCTTCGCTTCCCATGCTGCTGGCTTCGCCGCGCAAACCTGGGTCCGCGGCATGATCGAGCGCCTTTCGAGGCGACGACCGCTCGCGGAATGGTTGGATGGTGACGGATCGGCCGCGAGGGATCGATGCGAGGTTCCGCCTGCCATGGGTTCGACGAGTTGGGAAGGGAGACGCGATGGACCCGAGATCTTTCGACCGGTGGACACGCGGAATCGCGGCCGTGCAGTCGCGCCGCACCGCATTGGGCGCCCTCGCCGCGCTTGGGGCAGCGCTTTTCACGGGCGCTCGCATGGCCACGCCTACCAGCGCGACGGGCTGTGCCGGGTTTGGCTGTCCGTGCAGCGATGATTCGACCTGTGTTGATGGACTCGTCTGCTGCGGCAATAGCTGCAACACGTCCGGCAACTGCGGCCTGAACTGCACGGGCACGGGTGATCCCTGCCCGGCATCGTGCTCTCAGGGCGAGCCGTGCGCCGACTGCTGCGCGGGGTTCTGCACAAGCTCGGGCGCCTGCACCACGATCTACTACAGCCAGGCCGGAGGGGCCTGCAGCCTGGCTGATCCGACCGCTTGCGCGCCGGGGCTGACCTGCTGTCCAACCTCTGGCGGCGATGCAAGCGATGGCGTCTGCCAGGATAGTTGCTCTTCGAGCTGATCTTTCCTGATGGCCGGCAGGCGCGGGCAAACGCTTCGCGCCTGCAGCTCATGTCCGAAAGGCGCGGGCTTCACCTCGCACGTTGATCCCGCCGGCGTCCCCCTTTTCGCCAGGAGTGTTAACCACTGGCGGCCTGCGCCCGGCCCATGGCTGGATTGCCTCAAACGCGGCGCTGGCGCGCAGGACCCGTTCGTCGTGCCAGCGCGGCCCGACGATCTGCAGCCCGATCGGCAGCCCATCAGCTGTCCACCCGGCGGGAACGCTGGCGGCGGGGTCGCCTGTCAGGTTGAAGGGAAAGGTGAAGGCGGTCCACTGCATCCCGGTCACCGGCTGGCCGCCGACTTCGGGTGGGAAGTCGATGCCGACCGGAAAGGGCGGCAAGGTCATCGTCGGCGTGACCAACAGGTCAAAGCGTTCGAAAAAGCGCGAACCGATCGCCTGCAGCTCGTTGCGGATCACCTGTGCGCGGGAGACATCGAACGCGCTGAGCTTCCGGCCCGCGTCGGCGATCCGCTCCAGGCCAGGGTCGAGCTTGCCCTGCCACTCTCCAAGCAACGCGTCGACCGTGCCACCGACAAGGGCATAGAAGAGCGTGTGGAACAGCTCGTAGGGGTCGGACCACCCTGGGGAGGCCTCTTCGACATGCGCACCAAGCTCCTCGAATCGCCGGGCGGCCCGCTCGGTAATGGCGCGCACCTCCGGGTCGACCGCCGCGTAGCCAAGATCGGGGCTCCAGGCAACGCGGAGGCCCGCAATGCCGCCGTCGCATGCCGCGACGTAGTCGACGCTTCTGTCCGGAGACGTGAAGGGATCGCGTGGATCGAACCCCGCCATGGCGCCGAGCATTACCGCGCTGTCGCGCACGCTCCGGCTCAACGGCCCTTCGGAAACGAAGGTGCCGACGACTGAAGCAGGAAACATGGGCACGAGCCCAAAGGTGGGCTTGATGCCAAAGACGCCGCAGAAGCTGGCCGGCTGACGGATGGAGCCGCCGCCATCGCCGCCGCTGGCAATCGGCCCCAGCCCACAAGCGACCGCGGCCGCCGATCCCCCGCTCGACCCCGCCGCCGTGCGTTCGAGATTCCACGGGTTCCGCGTCGGCCCAAAGAGTGGGTTGTCTGTCGGCGACTTCCAGCCGAACTCCGGCGTGTTCGTCTTGCCAAGGATGACCGCCCCGGCCCGCTTCATCCGTTCGACAACCGGCGTGTCGAAATCGGGAATGTGATGCTCGTGAACGCGGGATCCGAAGGTGGTGCGAATGCCGATCGTCTCCGAGAGGTCCTTGATCCCAAGCGGGATGCCATCGAGAGGACCGGCTGGGCGACCGCTGGCGAAGCGGCGGTCCGACTCGCGGGCCGACGCGCGCGCCTGATCGGCGACGACGGTAACAAAGGCGTTGACCACGGGGTTAATGCGTTCGATCTGGCGCAAGACGGCCTCGGTCGTCTCGGAAGGCGACAGCGCGCGAGCGCGAAACGCGGCGCCCAATTCCAGCGCGGAGAGAAAGCAGATATCGTCTCTCGTCACCAGATCCTCCTCGGAGCAATGGGCCACCCGGCAGCATCCGCGCCGCCGGGCGCGAATGGGTCACCCCATGCAATTGCTGTTGCGTTCGACTAGCCGCGCAGTGTCGTGCGCTTTACACTGTAGGGTATCAACGTCCATGACGCCTGACGGCCGGGCTCCCACCGCCGTTAGCCTGGCAGGCATCGCCATACGGCTCGACTCCGGCATGATTGCTCTGTACGCTCGCGTCCGCCGTCAGGCGCGCGCCTGCCGAGGGAGGATTCGGACGGGTGCTCGCTGGCTACGTTGCACGACGGCTCCTGGGCGCCATCCCTGTGCTTCTGGGCGTCTCGATCGTCGTCTTTCTTTGCATGCAGCTCGTCCCTGGCGACATTGCCAAGGCGCTCCTTGGGCCGTTGGCCACTGAGGAGACGGTCGAGGAGTTTCGGCACTATCTTGGCCTCGATCGCCCGATTCCCGAGCAATATGCCAATTGGCTTGGCCGCGCGTTGCAGGGCGATCTGGGCCGATCGTTTTCGAGCAACATGCCTGTCTCCGAGTTGCTGGTTGACCGGCTGCGCAACAGCGCCATTCTCCTTGCTGGCGCGCTGGTCATCGCCATTCCCCTGGGCGTCGGAGTCGGCCTGCTCTCGGCGATCCGCCGTGACACGGCGTTCGATCACACGAGCATGGGCGCCACGCTGATCTTCGCCAACATTCCCACGTTCGTCTTCGGGCTTGGGCTGGTCATCATCTTCGCCGTGCAGCTGAAGTGGTTTCCTGTTCAAGGGATGTACGACCTGCGCGGTGGTGGCGGCCGGTTCGACCTGCTCATGCACCTCGTGTTGCCAGCGTTCACCACGGCCATTCCCCCAGCGGCGATCATCGCTCGTATGGTCCGCGCCTCAATGTTGGAG
Source organism: uncultured Sphaerobacteraceae bacterium (assembly GCA_964434995.1). Taxonomy (GTDB): domain Bacteria; phylum Chloroflexota; class Chloroflexia; order Thermomicrobiales; family UBA6265; genus JACCXM01. Next base: position 10,827 of record CAYSXO010000041.1, on the reverse strand, counting down.
ACATTGAGCCAGGAGTACATCAAGGCCGCGCGTGCCAATGGCTTGCCAGAACGGACGGTCACACTCCGATACGCGCTGCGGAATGCCCTGCCGCCAATCGTGACGATCTCGGGCTTGCAGATCGGGTTTCTGCTGGGTGGCGCGGTCTTCACGGAGTACATCTTCGCTTGGCCGGGGATTGGCGACGCCATCTACAAGGGGATCCTGGCCCGCGATATTGTCGTCGTGCAGGGCGCCGTTCTGGTGGTGGCCGTCTGGTTCGTGCTGGTCAACCTGACGGTCGATGTCATTAATCTCGCGCTCGATCCGCGAGCGAAAAGCTGAGGGACGGAGCCACCGTGCAGGGAAGCACTGAGGCTGCCGGCGCCGTGGCGGCAGAGCCAGGCGAGAGCGGCGAGTCACGCTTCGCCGAGGCGTGGCGGAGGTATGCGTCTGACCGGCTGGCCGTGGTGGGGCTGGCCCTCCTCGTCGTGGTCGCACTTGCCGCGATATTTGCGCCATGGGTGGCGCCGTTCGATCCGAACTACCAGTATGAAGGGCTGCGTCGCGTGGGTCCGGGCATCGAGGGTCATCTGCTGGGAACCGACGAAGTCGGCCGAGATATCCTCAGTCGCCTGATTTACGGTGGGCGGCTTTCACTCTTCGTCAGCATGACGCCGACGGTTATCGCCGCGATCATCGCGCTGATTCTGGGGTTGGCGGCAGGATACGCTGGAGGCAAGACCGACCAGATCATCATGCGCGGCCTGGATGTCTTTTTCGCATTCCCGGTCGTTCTCCTCGCCATCCTCATCGCCGGGGTGATGGGGCCAGGGCCGCGCAACCAGATCATCGCTATCACCTTCATTCTCGTACCGTACATGGCTCGAGTGGCGCGCGGTCAGGTGGTGTCCCTGAGGAACCAGGATTTTATCGAAGCGGCGAAGGCCACCGGGGCCGGCCCAGGCGAGGTCATCCGGCACGAACTGCTCCCTAACGTGGCCGGCCCGCTGATTGTCTATGCCACAATTCTGGTCGCCTTCATGATCCTGGTCGCCGCTGGCCTCAGCTTCTTCGGCCTCGGGGCCAGTCCGCCGGCGTCCGATTGGGGCTACATGGTCAATAGCGGCAAGGGGTCAATCACGACCGCGCCGCATGTCGTGATCATGCCCAGCGTCGTCATCGTCCTTGTCGCGCTCGCGTTCAACTTCGTTGGCGATGGCCTGCGCAATGTCCTCGATCCACATGGTCATGTCTCATGATCGGCCGCACGGACCAGGGTCGCGTTCCCGGCGATGTGCTGCTCGACGTCTCCGGGCTCACCGTCGAGTTCGCGCGGCGCAAGAGGCCGCCAATGCGCGCGGTCGATAGCGTGGGATTCCGGGTCCGGCTTGGCACGGTGGTCGGCATTGTTGGCGAGTCGGGCTCTGGCAAGACCATGACCGCAAACGCCATCATGCGCCTGCTGCCGCGTGGAGGCGAGGTCGCCTCGGGGCAGATCGACTTTGCCGGGATGTCCCTCCTCGATCTGCCCGAGGAAGCCATGCGTCGAATGCGGGGGAAGCGGATCGCCATGATCTTCCAGAACCCGATGACGGCCCTGAACCCCGCGTTCGCCATCGGGCGGCAGATGACCGACATGATGATCCACCATGAACGGATCGACCGCGCCGAGGCCCGCGCCCGTGCGGCCGAATTGCTGCGCATCGTCGGCATCCCGGCGGTCGAGCGGCAACTCGACGCCTATCCTCATCAGTTATCGGGCGGCATGCGGCAGCGAGTGATCATCGCCATGGCCCTCTCCTGTCAGCCGGAGCTGCTGATCGCTGATGAACCGACAACAGCCCTCGACGTCACCATTCAGGCACAAATTCTCGAGCTGCTGGACGGGATCGCCGACGATCCCCGGCGCGCGATCCTCTTCATTTCGCACGACTTCGGGGTGATCGCGCGGATGTGTGACGACGTGGTGGTCATGTACCGGGGGCAGGTGGTCGAGGCGGGTCCCGTCAGCCGCATTCTGGAAGCGCCGGAGCATCCGTATACGCAATCGCTGCTCGGCGCGATCCCGCGGCCGGGCCAACGCGGCAAACGCCTGGCGACGGTTGAGGAACAGATGGGCGCGCTTCTTGCGTCGCGGAGCGGCTCGTGAACGGCCATGCTGAGGAGGCCGCTCCGCTGGTCGAGGCCCGGAATCTCGTCAAGCACTTCCCGCTCATGTCTGGCGGCTTCTTCTCGCGCACCATCGGTGCGGTTCGCGCCGTCGATGACGTCTCACTTGCCGTGCCGCGCGGCCAGACCGTCGGGTTGGTCGGCGAGAGCGGGTGCGGCAAGAGCACGGTGGGCCGTCTGATGCTGCGCCTGATCGAACTGACTTCTGGCCGCGTCTGGTTCGAGGGAGAGGAGATCACGCGGTGCGGCGGAGGCGACCTGCGCCGGGCCAGGCGCCATATGCAGATCGTCTTTCAGGATCCACACTCATCGCTAAACCCGAGGCGGACGGCCGGAGAGATCGTTTCGCGCCCATTGATCATCCATGGGGAGGCATCACGGCGCGAGGCGGAACGGCGAGCGGGAGAGCTGCTGGCGCAGGTTGGGCTCGATCCCGCCATGAGCCGTCGCTATCCCCACGAGTTTTCCGGAGGCCAGCGCCAACGCATCGGCATCGCCCGCGCACTGGCCCTGCGGCCATCTTTCATCGTCCTCGACGAGCCGACGTCGTCACTCGACGTTTCGGTGCAGGCCCAGATTCTCAATCTGCTCAACGACCTGAAACGCGATCTGGGCCTGACCTATCTCTTCATCAGCCACAACCTGAACGTGGTCGAGTACTTCTGCGATACCACGGTGGTGATGTATCTCGGGCAGATCGCCGAGGAGGGGCCGAGCGAGGCGATCCATGCCCAACCGCTCCACCCCTACACGCGGGCACTCGTTTCGGCGGTGCTGACCCCTGAGGTTGGGAAACGACGCGACCGCATCATTCTGGAAGGCGATGTGCCGAGCCCCATCAACCCGCCCACCGGCTGCCGCTTTCACACGCGCTGCCCCTACGCGATGGATGTTTGCCGGCGAGTACAGCCCGTACTGACCAATCAGACGCCCCGACATCGGGTGGCCTGCCATCTCTACCCGGCAACCGGCGATGCCGGCGCGACGAGCAACGGCTCCGAGAAAGGAGGCGCCAGGAACCTGCTTGTGTGAACCAGACCCAAGGCCATGACACCATCGGTGCATGGTCCGGCGGAAAAGCACTGGTGGCCCCGCTAATCGACGTCGACCAAGGCGCCGATGCAGGTAGCTCGAAAGGAGACAGAGGCATGGACGGATTCCTTGGCAACAGGCTGTCTCGACGCGACGTGCTGAAGGGAACCGCGGCGACTGGCGCCGCCTCGCTCCTGGGCGGGATTGGCCAGGCGAGCGCCATTGCCGCAGGCGGCCGATTGCGCGTGCTGAGCGCGGCGGCCCTGCAGGAGGGCGGGTCCGGAACGCTCATCATCAGTGTGCCGACCGCGCCCGATATCTTCGACCCGCACGCCACCGGCGGTTGGGACACCTACAAGCACACCCTGCAAATGTTCGAGGGGCTTTCGCGCGAGAACTTGACCGATCCGGACAGCACTTTCCCGGCCCTCGAACCTTGCCTGGCCGAAAGCTGGGACATCTCTGACGACGGCCTGGAGTACACGTTCCATCTGCGCCAGGGTGTGAAATTTCACGACGGCACCGACTTCAATGCCAGCGTGGTCGACTTCAACGTCCGCCGCATTTGGGACAAGGGCTTCGAGTACTACTACCCGCGCGCTAATAGCTTTACCTTCTATGCCTTTGAGCCGTTGGAAGAGATCGTCATCGTCGACGACTACACCATCACCATGAAGCTGAGCCGTCCCTTTGCCGAGTTCCTGCGGATGCAGAACCAGAGCTACGGTGAGCCGCTGATGATCAGCCCGGAGGCGGTGCGCACGCACGGCAACGAGGGTTTTGCCCAAAATCCGGTCGGCACTGGCAGATTCATGCTGGAGGAGCGCCGCGAAGGTGAGCTATCGTCGATGGTTCGCTTTGCGGACTACTGGGGCGATGACAAGGCGCTGTTGGAGAAGATCATCTGGCGCATCATTCCTGACTCCCAGTCGGCCATCTCTGCTTTGAAGGCGGGTGAAACCGACATGATGCTCTTCGTACCGCCAGACAATCTGCCTGATCTGGAGAGCAGCGGCTTCGTTATCTCCATGAACGATGGGCCGTATGTCGAGTACTGGTACCTCAATTTCAAGAATGACATCACCGGGATCAAGGAGATTCGCCAGGCAATGAACCTGGGCTTCAGCCGCCAGGGCATCGTGGACGACCTGGCGCATGGGAGCCAGCGCGTTGCCAATGGCATCATCCCGCCTGGCTGCAATGCTTATGATCCCGAATTCCAGGGGTTCGACCATGACCCCGAGCGCGCCAAGGCGCTCGTCGCCGAAGCGGGATTCGCGGACGGCGTCGACGTCACCTTCCGGGTACCGGAGTATGGGCAATTCATGGATTCTGTCATCGCGCGGATGCAGCAGGAGTTCGGCGAGATTGGCATCAACCTCGCCCTCGATAAAATGGAATGGGTCACCTACATGCATGCCTGGGCGAACGGGTTGCCGCCGGAGCACGGCGGCCTGCAACTCGGCTGGGGCATGAGCGCCGACTACTGGATTCAGCTCATCGCCCACTCCAAGTTCCAGTCGCCGAATGGCACCAACTCCGGTTACTACAGCAACCCGCAAGTGGATGAGCTCTTCGACCAGGCGGCCGCCGAGTTGGACGACGCAAAGCGGAAGTCGCTCTACCAGCAGGCACAGGAAATCATCCTGCACGAGGATGCCGCATACATCCCGATCACCTTTAACCGCTCGCCGTTGGCTCTGTCGCCGCGCGTGCAGGGCTTCATCAACCCGCCGGAAGACTGGTTCCAGCTCTGGACGGTGTCACTGGAAGGGTAGGAACGCCCTCACCCCCAGCCCCTCTCCCGTCGGGCCGGGAGAGGGGGAGGTATTGGCAAACTCTGCGCCGTTGCCGCGACGAACCCTCACCCCAACCCCTCTCCCAGGGCGATGGGAGATGGGCGTGTGCCCGCCGCGATCGCGGAGAACCCGGGGCACACCACCCCATGTCAACCTGCGCACAGGGAGAGGGGAGCCGTTCCGTGGGGCGGGCTGCAACGGCAGCAAGCCTGCTCAGCCCGCGTCACGCGCGGTCTTCTGGGAGATCGGCGTTATGTCAGCGAACATGCTGCGAGCGTTCCAGGCCGGGAACGCGCGGACAAGCCACGAGGGGCCGTCCAGTTGGATGCGGCCGTCGCGAATAGCCGCGGCCCAGGTCAGCTGGCCGGCATGCCATTTGACGAAGGCTTCGGCTTCCGCCGTGATGTAGAGATCCTCGTCGAGACCGGGGTACGTCTTGCAGAGCTCGGTTTCTCCGTGCTCGATCAGCAGCCAGAACACCTCGTTGCGCTGACGTCCGGTGAAGGTGAAGTCGAAGCGTATGACGATGCGCCGATCGGGGAGCCGGTCCCGGCGCAGCGCCTTGCACATCGACCACAGGGCCACAAACGGATCGAGGTGCTCGGGAGCGATCTCGAGCCAGCGGGCGCCCCACTCGCCGAGCGACGCACAGACCGTGAAGAGATCACGGCCGGCGGGCGTGAGCTGGTAGTGGCGCCCGCGCCCCAGGGGTTTGGGCGCGGACTCGACGATTCTGAGGTGTTCGAGCTGCCTGAGCCGCTCTGAGAGCAACGTACGGGAAAGCCCCGGCGCGCCCTCCAGAATCTCTCCGAAGTTGCCGCACCCCAGGTAAAGATTGCGGATGATCACCGGCGTCCAGCGCTCGGCGAAGATCTCCGCGCCACGGGCAATCGGGCAATACTGGCCGTAGGTCCTCATGACATCATCGTCGCGGTCGGACTGCCGTCTGTGAAGTCCAGATCCAAGACTATACCTCCGTGGACCATCTGATTAAAGTGGTTCTGCCAGGTGATCAGGACCGACCACGCCGGCCGCGAGGCGGCCGGCCATCCCAGCCAGGAGGCAACCGCGATGGAGATCAACGGGTTCCGGGGCCAGCTCATCACCGCTGGCCACGCCGGCTACGACGACGCCCGAGCCATTTGGAATGGCGCTATTGACCGTCATCCCCGAATCATCGCCCGTTGCAGCGGCGCCGCCGACGTGGCGGCCGCCGTGCGATTCGCGCGCGACCACGGCCTGGAGGTCGCCGTACGAGGCGGCGGCCACAACGTGGCCGGCACCGCCGCGTGCGACGACGGAATCGTCATCGACCTCTCGCCTATGCGGGCCGTGTGGGTCGATCCCGCTAGCCGCACCGCCCGGGTGCAGGGTGGCGCTCTGTGGGGCGATGTCGACCACGAGACCCAGGTCTACGGGCTGGCGACCACTGGCGGCATCGTGAGTCACACGGGGGTCGCCGGGCTCACCCTCGGCGGCGGCATCGGCTGGCTCATGCGCAAGCACGGCCTCACGATCGACAACCTGCTCGCCGCCCACGTCGTCACGGCAAAGGGCGACATGGTGCGGGTGTCCAACGACGAGCACCCCGACCTGTTCTGGGCGCTGCGGGGCGGCGGCGGGAACTTCGGCGTGGTCACGTCGTTCGACTTCCGACTTCACCCCGTTGGGCCCGACGTCCTGGCAGGTCCGATTCTCTGGGACGCGGCCGACACCGACAAGGTTCTCCGCTTCTACCGCGACTTCGTCCACGACGCTCCCGATGAGCTCGGCACGGTGGTGAGGTTCGGCGCCGCGCCGCCGCTACCCGTCATCCCCAAGAATCTGCATTGGCGGCCGGTGGTCATCGTGGCGAGTTGCTACGCCGGGCCGCTGGAGGAGGCCCAGAGGGTGCTCCGACCATTGCGCGCCTTCGGGGCTCCCCTGCTCGACCTGGTTGCGCCGGCGTCGTACGTCGGCCACCAGAGCGGCCTCGATTCCACCGTGCGTCACGGTTGGCACTACTACTGGAAGTCCACGCACCTCCCCGAGCTCAGCGACGATCTCGTCAGCGTCATCACCGAGCATGCGTTCGCGGGCTCGTCGCCGCGCTCATACGCGGTCGTGTTCCACCTGGGAGGCGCGGTCAGCCGCGTAACCGGAGGCGACACGGCGTTCGGGAACCGGCAGGCGTCGCATGCCATCACGATCGACGCCGTGTGGCAGCCGGGCGAAGACTACGGCGGCCAGGACATCGCCTGGACGAGAGGCTTCTTCGCCGCCCTCGACCCCTTCCGCGACGGCGTCTACGTCAACTTCCTCGGCGCTGACGAGGAGCCTGGCCGGGTCCGCGAAGCGTACGGAGACGCCGTCTACGAGCGGCTGGCGGGCGTGAAAGCCAGGTACGACCCTGACAATGTCTTCCACCACAATCAGAACATCGGCCCGCGCGAGATGAAGGCGAGGTCGGTGGCGGCATAGCCGTCGGGGTGCGCGAGCCGGAGACCAGCACGATCGCCGATCTCGGCGCCGGAGGGACGACCAAGGCCGGATCCACAAGAGATCCGGCCTCGTGCCTCACGGCCGTCAGGTGCGTCTGGTGAACCATGGCGGACGCCGGTCGGGCATGCAAACGACGGTAGGGCAGCGCCTAATAGCTGCCGCCACCCCCACCGCCGCCACCGCCCTTTTTCTTCTTCTTCCGCTTTCTCCTGGCCGTGGCGACATGACTGGCCGGACGAAACGCGAGCATGCCGAGGATGCCCGCGATGGTGAGCGAGAAACTGGTAAGCAGACCGCGACGAGTGATCATGGCCGCCCTCCTGAGGGGAATGCGTGATGGAGCAGCGGCGCTGCCTGGAGCGCCGGGAACCCTGACGGCAATTCGAGCATAGCACCGGCGTCCAGTGGCGCATGGTGCGCCGCGTTACGGCGGTGCACGGCCAGACGGTGGAAACCGAAAGCCCGATTGGTCTCCAACTGGCCAGCCAGGCGGCAGGCCGCTTCTGCGCAACGCGCCGAACCGCGGATCTGCACATGCATCGGCAGGCACGCGATGGCTCGGCGATAATCGTCTGATCATCACATGCTGATCGTTCCCGCGTTCTATGGTTGAAGAGCTTGGCCGTTCTTCGCTGGCCGCGTCGGCGCCCGATGCGTGCTGCACGGCGAGCGCCGTGGCATCACCCATGCGAGGCCTCGTACGACCCCGGCGAGCCGAGGATCGTTCAGGGTTTCGCTGACGAACGTTCTGTATATCGCGAGCGTGAGTGGAGGAAGTGTTTCATGCGTTCCACGCAATCACACCGGGAGTCATCCAGCCCATCGCGGGCCGGCGATCTTTCGCGCCGTGCCCTGCTGCGAGGGATGGCTGCCGCGGGGGCGGCGGCAAGCCTGGGCGGCGTGCTCCGCTTTGCCCCGCCCGCTGACGCGCGCCAAGGCACGCCCGCGGCCGCCTCGCCGTCCGCCGCGCACCGCATCAGCATCGGCCAGATCGACGTGCTCGTTCTCGACGATGGCCTCTTTCAGGGGCCAGCCACGATCTTCGCCGTCAATGCGCCGGAGGTGGAGATGGCCGAGGTGTTGGCGGCGCAGGGCCTGAACCCAAGCGACATGATCGACGTCAGCGTCCATCCGCTGCTGGTCGAAACGGCGGGCCAGCGCGTGCTGCTCGACACCGGCATCGGCCTCCTCAATCCGGTTCCTGGCAACCTGCTCAATGCGCTCGCGGCGGAAGGGATTGCGCCGGAGGAGATCGACGTCGTCCTGATCACGCACATGCATTCCGATCACTTCGGCGGTGCGCTCGATGCCTCCGGCGCACTGGTCTTCCCGAATGCGCGTTACCTGATCAATAGCGTGGAGCAGGAATTCTGGTCCTCCGAGCCGAGCCTCGACGAGGTGATCATACCGGATGAATTCAAGGCGCAGTCGCTGCAGGCGGCGGTTGATGCCCTGACCGCCCTGGGCGGCACGCTGGAGACGATCGCGCCGGGCGACGAGATCGCTCCCGGCATCACCGCCATCGATGCTCGTGGCCACACGCCGGGGCACCTGGCGGTGGAAATCGCCTCCGAGGGCGAGGGGCTGCTGCACATCGTCGATGCCGCGCACCTGCCGGAGTTCCACCTGGCGCATCCGGGCTGGTTCATGGTGGCGGACAACTGGCCGGCCTGGTCGGTGACGACGCGCAAGGCGCTCTTCGACCGCGCCGCGGACGAGAACCTCCTTGTCTCCACCTATCACTTCCCGTTCCCCGGCGTCGGCCGGGTGGTGAAGGACGAGATCGGCTGGGTCTGGACCGACGAAGGGTGATGGATGATGGGGAGGGCGATGCGCCGCCCTCCCTTGATAACTTCGTTGGGGTCAGGCGAGGCAGATCACCGTCACCGTCACCGTTGCTGTCTGGCCGGGAGGACACGTGACGGTTGCCGCCCAGGCGGTCGAGCCCACCGGGCCGCCCGAGATCACTGAGCAGGCGGTGTTGGTGAGGCCGGCTCCACCGCCAGTGGCCTCGCCGGAGGGGCAGTTGACCTGCCCGGTTGCGGTCCCGCCAGCCCCAATCGAAAAATCATCACTCTCCCGAACCAGTGTGTGCTTGCCTTTCTTCTTCCCTTTCTTCTTCGCGGCCTTGATGGCCAACCCAGAACCTCCAGGGCCTTCGAGCTCATCAGGCAAATGGGCGCTGGCCATCTTGCTCAATCCAAGAAGGGCCGCGCTCGCGGCTCCGATGCCCGCGAGCGAGCGTACCGCGGCGCGGCGTCCGGGTAGAGTGACCGGCTCGAGTCCCGCGGGTAGGTCCGGGGAAGAAGACATGGCACGCCCTTTCTCTGGTGATAACAATGACACTGTAGATAAAGCACACGATCATTATACGAAGAAATGTCGAGAGTGTTCCATTGGGATGACTGTTCCAGGGGCGTCGCGTGCGGCTTCTTGCCCAGATTCCCGGACCCGGTGAAGATGCGCCTCACTGTCGGCGGCTGAGAGCCGACGGCGAGCGATCACTTGATGGGAAGGGACGAGGGATGGACACGGATACGCCAATCGAATACCGCTACAACCGGCTGACCTGGCCAGAGATGAACGAGGCGATCGGCCGCCAGCCGGTAGTCATCCTGCCGACGGCCTCCACCGAGCAGCACGGCCGGCACCTGCCGATCGATGTCGATCTGCTTCTCGCGGAGACGATCAGCCAGGAGGTGGCCAGGCGCTCCAACGGCGCCGCGCTCGTGCTGCCGGCCATTCCCTATGGCCTCAACCTGCATCATATCGACTTCCCCGGCACCATCCATATCGAGCCGGAGGTCTTCATTGCCTTCTGCCTCAACGTCACCAAGAGCGTGGCCTACCACGGATTCGAAAAGATCCTGATCATCAACGGCCACGGCTCCAACCAGCCGCTGATCGATCTCATCGCCCGCGAGTACACGCCCGGGACCACCGACGCGGTGCTG
>CAYSXO010000041.1:0-400 GCA_964434995.1 uncultured Sphaerobacteraceae bacterium | reverse complement strand
TGCGCCGCCTGCCACTACATCAACGTCGCGGTCGAGCGCTTTCTCGAGATCATGGAGTCGGAGGTGATCGCGCACGCCGACGAGTTCGAGACCTCGCTCTATCTGCACATCGCCCCGGAGCGGGTGCAGATGGAGAAGGCCGGCAAGGACGACGACGTGATGGGCGCATACCTTTCGTCCGATAGCACCAGCCCCTACGTTCGCTTCAATGACTACTGGTCGCGCTGGACCGACCTGGGCGTGCATGGTGATGCCCGGCCGGCCACCGCGGAAAAGGGGGAGATCATCTTCGAGACGGCGGTGAGCCGCCTGCTGGAGCTTGTCGACGAGTGGCGCGCCTGGCCAATCGCCGAGCGGCGCGACTTCCATACCAACCCGGTGCAGGAGTTCATCCGCTGGT
>CAYSXO010000040.1:17382-21233 GCA_964434995.1 uncultured Sphaerobacteraceae bacterium | reverse complement strand
TACGACGGTGATGGCATTCTCGATGATGGGTACGGCACACCACTGCGGCCGGTCGTCATTGTGCAGGAAGGGAGCCGGCCCGACCTGTTGCGAGTACTCGCACATGTCACCCGAGACCTTGCGACTATCGGCATTGCGCTCGAAATCGAGGTCCTCCCGCCGGCTGATTTCGAGGAGCGCTGGATCGTTCGCCGGGACTACGACCTCATCGCCTACGCCTACGATCTTCTGCCGGGTTTCACCGACTACGACCTCTATGGATCCGCGTGGGACATCCGGTCGAATCCGGCGGGGTGGAACCCTGGCGGCTACAGCAACCCGGACGCGGATGTCGCCATTGAGCATTTCCTGGCTGCTGTGTCGATTGAGCGGCAACGCGCGGCGCTGGCTCAGTTGCAGCAGGCGGTGAACGATGATCTCTTCGGCCTCTGGTTCGGCTTTCCGAAGGACCTGATACTTGTGGCGGATGGCGTTGCAGGATTTGAACCGGACTTGGCCTGGCAAACGGCGCGGACGTGGAAGCTCTGGCTAACGGACGGCTGAGTCTGGCGCGAGCCGACGCCGGACAGACTTACCTGTCCGGCTCAATGGTCCTTCCACCAAATCCAGGAGCATCGCTGGCTGGGAACGACTCCTTGTCAGCTTCTTCAACGTCCTTTTCGGCGTCTTTGTCGGCGATCTTTTCGCTTGTCTTACCTTGGTCGCCGTCGACTGAATAGACCACCTTGCCGAGACTCTGGTTTTCTTTCTCTTTTTCCATGGGTGTCTCCCAGAAAGCGGCAACGCATCAAGACAGTGCGTTGCCGCCTGCCATTACTTGACAGAACCGGCGGTCAGGCCCTTGACGATGTAACGTTCGAGCAGGATGCCAATGACGGCCAGCGGCGCGATTGCCGCACACGTCAGTGCCGCCATCGTCCACCATTTGATTCCCTGCGAGCTGACCTGGCCGGCAATCAGGAACGGCAGCGTGACCGCGTTGGTCGAGGCGAGCACCAGCGCGATGAAGTACTCGTTCCAGCAAAGCACGACAGTCAGGATGTACGCCGCGACCAGCCCAGGGCCCGCGATCGGGAGAACGATCCGCAGGAATGCTCCCCAGATCGATGATCCGTCAACCTGCGCCGCCTGTTCCAGCTCGGTTGGAATCGAATTGAACTGGTCGAACATGATCCAGATCACAATGGGCAGATTCATCACCGTGTAGATCAGAATCAGCCCTTCGCGCGTATCCTTCAACCCGAGGTTGATGAACATCAGGAGGACTGGCAGCGCTACGGCGGCCGGCGGCAGGATCAACTGCGCCAGGAAGAAGTTGCGAATCTGGGTGTTGTCATAGGGTCCATAGCGATAGCGGTAACGGGAGAGTCCATACGCCGCGAGCGAGCCGAGCACGACCGCGAGCAGCGCGGCGAGAAGTGAAACGACCAGCGTGTTCTGGAAATGGCGCAAGAAGTTCGCGCGCTGACCGGCCTCGTAGAGCAGCGGAAACCACCCCTTGTTGTCCGGCTGGAAGTCGACGAACGGCGCGTATTTTGGTCCCTGGATAACGGCCTCGCGCGGTTTGACTGACGTCGTTGCCGTCCAATAGAGCGGAAAGAGGCATACGAGCGCCCAAAGCGCGAGTAGGGTATAGATGCCGGTTCGTCCAGCGAAGCGGCGCACGTTGAACGGATCGTTGGCGTTAGGCGTCTTGGCAGCCGATGCATTCGCGCTCATGGGATCCTCAGAGACTTTGCCGGGCTAATACACAACATCGCGAACGCGACGGCTGGCAACGACCAGAAGCGCGGTGATCGCGACGAGTACGACCACAAGAAAGACCATCGCCATGGCGGTCGCGTAACCAACGTTTCCACTCTCGACGCCTTCTCGGTAGATATACAGCGAGACCGTGTCAGTTGCCCCGCCGGGACCGCCGGCTGTCACGACGCGCACGATATCAACGAGCTTGAACTCGAAGATCGCCCGCAGCACGATCGCGGTGAGGGAGACGGGCAGCATCAGGGGGAAGGTGATGTCCCAGAAACGCCGCCACCCGGTCGCGCCGTCAATCTGAGCGGCCTCGAAGACTTCGACGGGCAGAGCCTGGAGACCCGCGAGCAGCAGAACCATCATGAACGGGATGGCGATCCAGGAGTCCATCGCCACGATCCCCAGGAATGCTGGAATCTGTTGGTCGAAGAACGACACGCCATCGATGCCGACCTTTTCGAGAAGCTTCGGGATCACGCCGCGGTTGGCGTCGAGGATGGACCTGCCGACCATCCAGCCGACGGCGACCGGGCTGATCATGAAGGGGAGAAGGAACGCGACACGGAAGAATTTGCGTCCACGGACATTCTGGTTGAGCAGGAGCGCAATGATGAACGCTACAACGTACTGGATCGGCACGGCTACCAGCACATATTTGAAGTTGTTGCCCAGCGCGTTCCAGAACCGCTCATCGGCCGCCATGTTTCGGAAGTTCGTCAGCCCATTGAAGACGGGGCCGGAGACTCCGCCCAAATCCCATTGAGTAAACGAAACGGCCAGGCCGAACAGGGTCGGGAAAATAACCAGCGAGAGCGTGATCTGAAGGGCAGGCAGCAGGAACAGGAGTTGCTGTCCCTTGAGTCCGCCGTTGACGTAGACGTTGATGTCGACTACGACGAACCAGAGGATAATGATCATCGCGACAGAACGCCACGAGGAGAACCCAACCTCGACCACGCCGATCGTCTTGAGGGTCTGTATCAGAACCGCGAGTATTACGATAAGCGTCAACCCACGCGCAGCCAGGCGAACCGCGCTCCGCCAGACTGACGGCGGCGTGCCCGTCGGCGCTACGTACGTCGGTTGCAGTGCGGTCTCTGTCAAGACGCGAATCTCCATCTTTCGGCGCGAGATGCGTGTAACGTTCACAAGATAGCCGAATCTGGCACGAAGCGGGCGCCTCGCGCATGCGCGCGAGGCGTCCCCTCAATTGCCAGGGTTGGAGCGCGACGGCTAGCCGCCGAGGGCCGCCTTGTAAAGCGCGATCTGGCTTTCCCGGTCGTTGCGGTCGGTGATCTCTTCCCACTTGGCGGCTGCCGCGTCAAGCGCTTCCTGCGCGGACTTCTGGCCGGCCACTGCCAGGGCGACCTCTTCTTCCGCCGCGATGTAGTAATCGAAGATGCCTGGAATCCGCGGCTCGATGGCCCCGTTCGGGTGGTTGTAGGAATCGACGGTCGACGCGAGGAACGCCTCAGCATACTCGGGCGGGTAATTCGCGTCAGTCCAGTACTGCAGCTCGAAATGGCTGTTGCGGTACGGCTGGAACCCCGAGGGATAGATCGAGAGCCAGGTGGAGATGTCCTTGCCGCCGAGGTGGGCGGCGAGATCCCAGGCGGCCTCGGAGACGCCGCGCTCCTCGGCCTTCTGCATGACGTACAGGCCCCAGCCGATGTAGGCCTCGTTGGGAGCGAAATTGAGCTCGCCTTCGCCAAGCGTCTCCCACTCGCCACTGGCGTTGTTGTAGACGTCGGGCGAACCGGGCAGGATCGAAAAGCTTATCTTGTCCTGCACGATCGACGTGTCATTCGTGTAGACATTCGAGCCGACGTCGCCCCACCAGGCGGTCATGGCGCCTTCGCCGCCAAGCATCTGGGCGAACGTCGTCAGCAGATCGGCATTGATCTGGTCGGCTGGCTGCACGCTGATGACGTCGATGATGTCCTGCAAGGCACGGACAAAGGCGGGGTTATTGACGTATGGCGCCATCGTCTCGGGGTCGAAGAGCCAGGCCGGGCTGGCCGGATTCTTGGCATAGGCGGAGGCGCGGCTGGCGAAGAAGTACCAGGAGAATCCACCGCCGGGCTTGCACACATCGA
>CAYSXO010000040.1:0-17282 GCA_964434995.1 uncultured Sphaerobacteraceae bacterium | reverse complement strand
CCGTCTGGCCGGCAAAGGCGCCCTGCTTGGTCGAGCGCAGGCAGAGTTCGCCGACGCGCTCCATGTCCGCCTCGGTCGGTTGGGCGCCAGGGCCAGGAATGGCGAGAATTTCGGCCAGCGGTGCGTTTTGGGCGAGGGCGCGTTGGTAGGACTTGCCGGGGATTCCCCAAGCATACATGCCGGCTGCAGCGCCGGTAGCGGCCTTGAGCAGAGTGCGTCGATCGGTAGGTCTGTGAAGAATTCGGTAGTCCATGAGCTTCAGTCCTCCTCGCGTGCATCAGTGAACGTAGAGGCTGCTCGTCAAGCGAACGCATTGCCGAGCCTTGCGTACTATCACCACGGCTCATCTGGCTGTCAACATGGTCCGTGGGAAAACCGCGCGCGATTATCATTGTCTGTTCAGGGTGAGCTCTTGATGAGCGAATGGACTCTTGAACTGAAAATGCCAATGAACGAGACGCCATGATCTCCGACGTTGTTGTCGTTGGCAGCGCCCACATGGACCTGATTGCCCGTGCGCCGCGCCTACCGAAGGCAGGCGAGTCGTTTCTCGGGAGCGGATATCGGTGCGTGCCGGGTGGAAAAGCCGCCAATCAGGCGATTGCGGCCGCCCAGCAAGGCGCGAGCGCGGCGCTGGTAGCGCGAGTCGGATCGGACCCGTTCGGCCAACTCGTCCACGGGGCGCTGGTCAGGAAAGGCGTCGATGTGGCGCATCTCGGCGCCGACGCATCGGCTCCCACCGGGCTCTGCCCGGTGTTGATGGCCGAGAACGGCGACTATGCATCGATCATTGTTCCGGGCGCGGGGGCGGCATTGGCCCGCGAAGACATCGAGCGCGCGGCGGGGGCAATCAGTTCTTGCAGGGTCCTTATCGTGCAAAATGAAACTGCCATTGACGTCAGCGCTCACGCCGCTCACCTGGCGCGTGCGTCGGGCGCGCTGGTCGTTGCCAACATCGCGCCGGCCATGACTGTTGATGAAGGGGCCAAGCTGTCGATCTGGAGCAGTGTCGATCTGCTGGTCGTCAATCAGGCCGAGGCGGAGACGCTCTCAGGCGCCCCTGTCAGCGACGTTGAAAGCGCGTGGTCCGCCGCATCGGCGCTCCGAAATGTTCACGCGGTCTCGGCAGTCATTGTAACGCTCGGTCCGAACGGCGCCGCTCTCGTGTCGCCCGCTGGCCTGGGCCATGTCGAGGGCCACTTTGTGCCGCGAGTCGTTGATACGATTGGCGCAGGGGATGCATTCACCGGCGCTCTCGCGGCGGCGATTGCTCGAGGCGAGCCACTCGACCTGGCGGCGAGATGCGCGGTGGCGGCCGGCGCGATCGCGGTGCAGCGGGAAGGCGCATACGATGCCTGCCCAACACGTGACGAGGTTACGCGGCTGATCGGGCACAGCCCGATTTAAGACCTTTGCAAGATCACGCCCTGGTGGTCGACACGCGGTCAGTTCCCGTCAATGCCACGATGTTTGGCGGCAGAGGAACGTCTTCCGTGTCCTCGGCGCGCGATCGATCCCCACGGCCGTATTGCGCCATATCGAAAACCTGGCGTTCGAACCAGGTCGCAACATTGTCGCTTTCCACCGCCTTGCGCAGGCCTTCCGCGCGGCGGCGCCGCTCTTCGAGTGGCATGGTCAGCGCACGATGGATAGCGTCCGCCGTTCCTTCGACGTCCGTGGGCCCGATGATCAGCGCGTGCTCGCCAAGCTGCGCAACGGCGCCAGCGCCTTCCGAGAGGATTAGCACGCCGTTCCGCTCATTGAGGAGCGCGCCTTCCTTGGCGACCAGATTCATACCGTCGATGATCGAGTTGACGAGGAGCACGTCATACCATTTCATCGCGGCCAGGGCTCGAGGATAGTTTTCGCCCATGATGAGGTGGATGGGTTGCCACCCGGTTTCGACATTGGCGTACTTTGCGTTGATTCGTCCGACGATCGCGCTGACGTCATCGAGATAGTCCTGATACTCGACAACGTCCATACGCGAAGGAACCGTAATGGCGACGAAGTTGATGCGTCCCTGGAACTCGCTGTGCGCCTCAAGGAATCGGTCAAACGCCTGAAAGCCGCGAACAATGTTCTTGCTCGGTTCGGCGCGATCAACGCGCAGTACCGTGAACTCGTTCAACTGATTCGGTAGGTAGCGATCGTGCGAGCGCGCTTCCTTCGAGTAGGCCAGCCGCCGTACCGCCGCCGCGTCGATCGAGATTGGGTAGTCGCGGACCTCGATGCGGCGACCTTTCCAGATGACGGCTGGACTGGAGTAGTCGATGACGACGTTCGGCACATAGGCGAGGCAGGTGTACATAAACGAACGACCGTGGTCTGGCGTCTGGAAACCGACGATGTCGTTCCCAAGTATGCCCTCGCAAATCGCGCGTCGGATTTCGAGTGGCAGAAGCCGCCAGTAGTCGGGATCGGGCCATGGAATGTGGACGAAGAGCTGAAGGCGCGCGTTGGGCCGCCGCTCCCGCACGAAACCAGCGCAAAGATAGAGATGGTAGTCCTGAATCATGACGAGCGCGTCTTCGCCGGAGGTGTCCAGAGCCGCGACGATCTCGTCCGCAAACTGCCGGTTGACAGCGACATACCCCTCATGCCACGCGTCCCATATCTCCCGCGTGATGTCTGGCGATCGCGGCGTATCCCAGAGGTAGTGCTGCAGGAACCAGAGGAGGGGGTTGCTGATGACGTTGTAGTACTTGTGATAGGCGTCTGGGGCGGGCACGACAAAACGCAGGCAGAATTCGGTCGGATCGCCAAACTCGATCAGTTGCTCGCCGGCCTCGCGCGCCACTGCCGCCCGCTGCCGGTCGCCCTCGGCCATCGTCGCCGCGATCCAGATCGGTCGGCGCTCGCGGGCGATGGCGCTGACTGCCGTCACCACGCCGCCGCTCCCCCTGCGCGCGTCAAACTGACCATCCGCGCGGCGAGTGAAGGTGACGGGTCCCCGGTTCGAGACGATGATCAGCGGGGACGGAGCATCAGCGCCATCCTCGGTGGAGCTCGCGAGACGCGGTTGATCTCCTGCGCGGCGGGACATGTTTTCTCCTTCGGCTGTTGAAGCATGCCAATCAGGCGAACTTCACGTCTGCGCGGGTCTATTATGCGTCTTCAGCGACTGGATCGCCTCTGGCTCATGCACGGAACTCCCTGGCGGGCAGTCGTGGCTGTGCATTGGCTCAGTGGACTCGCGTAGCTTGGTACACTCTCCTCCTGCTGCATGAACCGACCCGGAGTTGGACGTGGTTGACCGCGCGCAAAAGGAGCTGATCGATCGCGTTTGTCCCTGGTGCGGCTCGCCCGACGTGCGCTTTGTTCAGCGGGGCTATGCAGGTCTCACCGACGAACGTGACCAGTACGTGAGATGTGACGGGTGCAACACGACCACGTACGAGATCGTTGCCAAGACCGCGCGCGAGATGCGGCTTGGCAGATACAAGCCCGGTGACATCTACCAGGATCGGGGACAGAATCTGCGCTATACGATCAGCCGAGTACTGCGTGCCGGATCAAACGAGTTTCTCGTCTATCTCAAACCGCTGACGGAGCGTGCCGGGTCGATTGCTTGACCCGCTCCGGGCGAGAATCACTCCCCGTCGGTTGCCGCGTCAGGCGGGCCTCGCGATGCTTATCACGATGCGAGAGGGATCGAGTGCGCCGTGGGCCGCCTCCATGACATGCTCGCGCGTCACCGATGATATGAGGCGTGGATAGCGGTCAATGTAGTCGAGACCAAGGCCAAACTCTTCAATCGCCAGCAGGGTGGAGGCCACGCCATCGTGCGTCTCCAACGCGAGCGGCAGGACGCCGATGAGATAGCTCTTCGCGTCGCGGAGTTCGTCGTCATCGACCGGTACCGTGCGAATCCGTTCAAGCTCCTGTTCAACCCCTTCGATGGCGCGGTCGATGTTCGCGGGATCGACGCCAGCGCGCGCGGACCAAAGCGATCCGTCGACGCGTGGCTCGAGCTGGCTGAATGCGTAGTACGCCAGACCCTGCCGATCACGGACCTCAGCACCCAGCCGGCCCATAAGGCCGAGCCGCCCGAGGATAAGGTTGGCGATGTCCAGGGCGTAGTAGGTGCGGTCGCTACGCGGGATGGTTGCCAGACCAATGGCCAGGTCGGCCTGACTCTTGCCCGCGATCTTCTCCACTGCACGAATTGCTTCGAAATTCGTAACGCCGAGGTCCGGAATCGATTGCTCTTCAGCATCCCCTCGCCATTCGCCAAGTGCTCCCTCCAGAAGCTCGGTGGCGCGATCGAACCCACCGAGCCCTCCGACGACAGCGATGGTCGCTCCGCCGGGACCGTAGGTTCTTGCGTGAAACTGCTCGACGGCCGAGGCGTCGAATTGCCTGACGGTTTCAACACGGCCCAGGACGCGCCGGCCAAGCGGATTGGGCTCAGGGTAGATCGCTGCACGGAGCAGGCGGTCGGCCGTGGCGCGAGTATCGTTGTCGCCCTCCGCGATCGCCCCAAGCTGCTCAGCCTTGACCTTTTCTACCTCGCTCTCGGGAAAGTCTGGTTCGATAAGGGTCCGCGCCAGAATCCTGGACATTTCTGGAAGGTCGTCTGCCAGGCAGCGAACCCTCGCCTCGACGAACTGCCTGCCGGAGTCAACCGTGAGTGAGCTTCCCAGTTCGTCAGTTCGTAGACTGATTTCGTCGAAACTCCGGCCGCCCGAACCGCGAAGTGTCGATCTGGCGGCGAGGTAGGCGATGCCGCCATCACCTGGCGTTTCATGAATCGATCCAGCGGAAAGGCGCGCACGCAGCACCACGGAGCGGCTTTGTGGGCGGTCCTGTCCCAGAACGACAATGCCATTTGAGAGCACGTTGCGCTGGAACCCTTTGTGGGTGAGGGCGGCCCTGGATTGGGGACCATTGAGCCCCCATGCCAGAGGCGGCAGGAATGCGGCCGTGTCCTCGGGCTCGCTCGGCTGATCGCTGGTGGCCTTTTCGGGAATCAGCCAGCCGACGGTGCGACGGGAGGGGTCGAGGTAGCGGCGTGCGACGCGCTGGACATCTTCGGCGGTGACCGCGCGAATCTCGGCCGGCAGCGACTCGGCCCGCGTCCAGTCATCGACAATGTGCCATTGGCCGAGCCAGTACGCCTGATTCGTCACTCCCTCGGACGAGTAGACGAACTGGGCTTCGAGTTGCCGGATCGCTCGGTCGAGCTCATCCGCCGGCACTTGCTCGTCCCGCAGGAGGTGGAGCTCCCGTTCCACGATGCCTTCGATGATTGACAGATCGCTGTCTGGCAGTCCGGTGATCCCTACCTGGAAAAGGTAGGGGTCAATCGTGATGCTCATGTCGCTCGAGGCTGAGCGCGCGAGCCCACCGGCGACCAGCGCGCGATAGAGACGCGATGAGCGGCCCATACCGCCACCGCCGCCGAAGCCCATGGGTTGTCCACCCGAGAGCACCGCTTCGGCGACGAGCAGCGGCACCAGATCCTCGTTAGCGGCGGCCGGCGCATGATACGCCACGCGCAGATAGGGAGCACCGCTCGGTTTGCGGATGATGACCCGGCGCTCTCCTGGCTGAGGTGGCTCTTCAACGCAAACGCTCGCGCCGGCCGATTCTCCCGATGGGATTTGCTCGAATCGTTCGCGAATTCTGGCGAGCAGTTCCTGCGCGTCAAAATCACCGACCGCCACGATAAAGGCGTTTGCCGGCTGATAAAAGCGGCGATAGTGGTTGAAGAGATCGGCGCGAGTGAGCCGGCGCAGATCGGATTCCAGGCCAATGACCATGTGACGGTACGGATGCGCGTGCAGGGCGGCGCCAGTCACCTCCTCATAAAGGGCGTAGCCGGGGTTGTTTTCCGATCCTTGTCGCTCGGAGAGGATGACCGTTCGCTCTGATTCGACCTCGCTTTCCGCGAAGAGTGAATTGCTCATGCGGTCCGACTCGATGTCGAGAGCAAGGTCGATCTTATCCGCTGGCAGCGTTTCGAAGTACGCGGTCCAATCTTGCGACGTGAGCGCATTCAGGGTTCCCCCCACCCCGGACACGTCTCGAAAGATCTGTCCCTTTGCAATGGTCGGCGTTCCCTTGAACTGCATATGTTCGACCCAGTGCGAGATGCCCGTCTTGCCAGGCAATTCGTTTCGGCTGCCAACGCGGTACCAGGTCCAGATGGAGGCTATGGGAGCGGAGTGGTCTTCTTTCAGCAGCACCTCGAGGCCATTGCTCAGACGGGTCTGCACGATGCCAGGCGACAACACATCATTCACCAGGAGCGCTCCTTGTCATAGCCGCGTGAACCGCGGGCCGCATTTTGGCGATCAAGCCGACGTCGACGAGGCGTGGCGCCGCCAACGGCGCAAACGGGATAAAATGCATCCTGTGCGCCGCACTATCAACGATCGGCGCCAGCGCGTAATCATGATGCAGCACGGAGCAAGGTGTGGCCCAGATCGAACCCGGAAGACCGATCAACGACTGGTTGATCAATCGCGTTGTCGAGTATCTGCACACACGCGACTCCTCACTCTTCCCGTTCACCGCCCGATTCGATGCGCATCAGCGAGCGGCGTTTGCCCGCGATCTGCAGGAGGCGCTAGGCGAGCTCAATGACAGTGGCAGCGCGCGCAAGACGTCGGCCACCGGCTTCATCGCCAGTGATGAGACGCTGCGGCGGGTGATTGTGGAGTGGCAAAACGCCAATGGCTCCTGGCCCGAGGGTTCGTTCCCCGAGGACCCAGTGACCTCGTTGGGATCGTCGACACCGGTCGACTCTCCTGGCTCTCGGGTCTATGCCCGACGGATGGTCGAACGTCTGGAGTGAACCAGATCATGAAGCCAATGGTGACTGCCCCTCGTGAGCGAGGCCGTCGCTGACGAATTCTCGCTCGGCGATGCACCAGTGCGGACGTGGGAACGATTGCCAGTCGCGGTTGCAGACATTGCAGGAATGGCGCACCACCTCTACGTTCATGAGAAGCGCGACAAGCTGAATCGCGGAATGGCGGGTGCGTCGGGATCGGTCGCCAGATCGGCCAGCAGGTCGCCAATCGCTGGGGCGAACTTGAAGCCATGCCCGGAGAACCCCGCGCCTATCGCCACACGTCGAAAGTCTGGATGGCGGTCGACGATGAAGTCGGCATCGGGGGTCACGGTATAGAGGCAGACGGCACTCTTGACCACGGAAGGGCGCACGCCGGGAAACATCATTGCCGCGAGGTTGAGAACATCCGCGTTCTCGCCCGGTCTCGTTGTCCGGACAACCTCGGCCGTGTCAGTTGGCTCACCACCCCTATGGTTCGCAATCTTCAGCCCTGGCGTGCCGTGGATCGGAAACCCATAGATTTCGCCCGCGTCAGAATCGCAGATGAAGACGGGAAAGCGATCTGGCTCATACTGCTCCGGGTCGTTGACTTCCTGCCACCAGAGCGTTTTGCGCCGGACTTCCAGCGGCAGGCGCAGATCGGTGAGCATCCGACTGGCCCAGGCGCCCGCGGTCACGATCGCGGCTGGCGCTCGGAACCTTCCAGCCGCGGATTCCACGACAACCCCGTCGGCATCTTCCATGACCAGATTGACCGCGGTTTCCTCAAGTATTCGCGCCCCCAGGCGCCTTGCCTGGTCGGCCATGCCCCGCAACGCCGGCTCCGTCAGCAGAAATCCGGTATCCTGGCTGTAGAGGGCGTCCCAATCGTCTGGAACCGTGAACTGAGGCCAGCGCGCTCGCACGTCGCTGGGCGCCAACCACTCGTAGGCGAGATTGTGTTCGTCAGCAGCCGCGCGCGCCGACCGAGCGTGGGCGTATCCCGGGGCGGCGAGCTCGAGGCCGCCGCAGCGAACCAGAATTCTCTGCCCGGTCTGGGCTTCGAGTTCCTGCCAGAGCTTGTCGGCACGTTGGACGAGGGGCACGTATTCGGGTGATTCAGCGTAGGCGTGCCGGATAACGCGGGTTTCCCCGCCGTGACTACCCTGATCGTGGACGTGCGAGTATTGCTCGAAAACAAGCGTGCGAATGCCCCTCCTGGCGAGCGCCCAGGCGGCAGCGGTTCCCATCGTGCCGCCGCCAATCACGAGAACGTCCGCATTGTCTTCTCGGGCCACTCTTGCTCCGTTTCATGACGCGGCCGGGCCTCCATGTGTGCTCGGGCGTCGACTTAAGCGCTGGTTCGCGCGGCGCTCAGCCAAACACCTCGACTTCACGACCCAGCGTGGCTGAACGATAGATCGCCTCGATCAGGTGCACGCGTTCCAGCCCTTCCTGACCGGATGGAGACATGGGCGTGCCATTGAGAATGCTGTCCACGAAGCACTTGAAGATCTCGCCATGGTTCTGCCGTTCGAGCAGCTTCGGCTCGGTCACGGCGGGAGTCCCGCCGATGTCGCTGAAGAAGCGAAGCGTTCCAGTCTGGGAGTAGTCCTTCGCATGGATCTCGGCTCCGCCCCCGTTCCCCAGGAGGGAAATGCCGAACTCATCGCCATAGCTCGTATATGCGGCCCAGGAGGCGTCGAGCTGGAGCGTGAGGCCACCCTCGAAGCGGATGAGCGCCGTGGCGAAATCCTCGACATCGTAAGGCTCGTCCGGATTGTAGGGAAAGCGGCCCCCCTGCCACTGACCACGGCCGCGCGGCCCAAGTTCGGCGTAAGTGGCGGCGCTGACGCGCGTCGGTTTCGGATTTCCGAGGACCCAAAGCGCCATGTCGAGGACATGAATGCCGAGGTCAATCAGCGGTCCTCCCCCGGCAAACTTCTTCGACGTGAACCATGTGCCAAGCCCTGGGATGCCCGATCGCCGCATCCAGAACGCCCGCGCATGGTAGACGTCGCCGAGCGCGCCGCGTTCCACTTCGTGCTTGAGAAGCTGCACGTCGTGGCGTCCTCGGCGATTGAAGATGACGCCGAGGATGCGGCCGGATGATGCCGCCGCGTCAATGATCTCCCTGGCTTCGGCGATTGTTGGCGCAAGTGGCTTCTCGACCATGACGTGTTTCCCGGCGTCGAGCGCGGCCAGTGCAACCTGGGCATGAAGGAAGTTCGGCACGGCGACGGTTACGGCTTCGATGTCAGGGTCCGCGACGAGGTCCTGATACGTCTTGTAGACCGTCGGGACCTCATGCACATTTGCCAGGTGCTTGCATCGTGACTCATCGAGACCAGCAATGGCCACAACCTCGACACGCGGGTCTTGCGCGAATCCTTCGAGGTGCAATTGTCCGACGCCGCACCCAATGATGCCGACCCGAATTTTTCTGGTATCGGACAAATGAGATCCTTTCACATCCGTGTGCCACTGTAGGCCGGCATGCGCGGAGGATCGCACCGCCGGCAGGATGTGACAAGCCACCCAATCGCTCCGCTAGGAAATGGCGATCAGGGTGACCTCCGGTGGGCATCGAAATCGAACGGGCGGCCGATATGCGCCGACTCCGCGTGAGGTGTAGAGACGCATTCCGTCGACGCGGTGCATTCCGGCCACGAACCGCCGGCCGCCGGCCGGGGCCGCAACATGACCGAGCAGCGGCAACCGCACCTGCCCTCCGTGGCTGTGGCCAGATAGCTGTAAGAAAGGCCGAAATGGCGCCACGCGGCTAGCCCAATCTGGCTCATGCCAAAGCGCAAGAGACTCCGACCCTTCAGGGACGCGGGAAAATGCGCGCTCCGGATCGGGGACCGAAAGCATGGCATCGTCGATCCCGACGACCCAAAGGCAGCCTTGCGGAGCCCCGACTGGCGCGGCTTCGTTGCAAAGCACCTGAATGCCGCGCCGTTCAAAGTGCCGGGTCAATCGCGGCGCATCGTTTGAGTAGTCGTGGTTCCCCAGGACTGCCAGGGCGCCAAGCGGCGCCGCGGATGCGTAGTCGCCAAGCACCGCGGCGGCCTCGGGGATGAAGCGAGGCGATTCGGAAACGAAGTCGCCGCCAAGGAGCAGCAGATCTGGGACGGCCGTGAAGAGAAGGGCGAGTGCCCGATCGACATCACTTGCTCGAATCGTTGGGCCGACGTGCGTATCGGTCACAAAGCCAATGCGGAGCGGCTCGTGTTCCGCGCTCGCAAAGGCTCCATCGAGCCTGATTTGCTCGAGAACTGGCTCGTATGGCCAGATGTGCCGGGCGCGGTGGGCGAGTATGCCAAGAGCGGCGGTCATGCCCGCGGCGGGCAGTCCGATACGCGCGCCGCGGCGCCATTGGCCTTCGCGGCCCGAAGCGATAGTTGCGGATAGGCACGACGACCTCAAACGGGTGTCAACGTGAGCGAAGGCCGCGCTGGCTGATAGCGCCCGGAGTCGCCATCATCGGCAGTTCCATGTTCTCGCTCAGCAATTACCTGGCGGATTTCGTCCTTGAGCGCCTCGAGCATGTCGGTCTCGGCCACGGTGCGGACGATCTTTCCCTTGCGAAAAATGACGCCCTTGCTGTTGCCCGCGGCCAGACCTACATCGGCGTCGCGCGACTCGCCTGGCCCATTGACAACGCATCCCATGACCGCCACGCGAATTGGCTCGCGCACCGTTTTCAGGAACTCGTCAACCTGATTGGCGAGCGTGAAGAGATCGACTTCCACCCGCCCGCAGGTTGGGCAGGCAATCATGGTCGCTCCCTTCTGGCGCAATTCCAGGCTCTTGAGGATTTCGTAGGCGACATAGACCTCCTCGACGGGGTCCGTCGTCAATGAGACACGAATCGTGTCGCCGATGCCGAGCGCCAACAGCGTGCCGATGCCCGTTGCCGAACGCACGCTCCCGGCCTTGGGCGTGCCAGCTTCGGTGACGCCGAGGTGGAGGGGATAGTCATTGTCCAGCGCGGCGAACCGGCGATAGGCTTCGAAGAGGACGGGTAGCTCAAATGCCTTGAGGCTGACCTTGGTCAACCCAAAGTCGAGATCCTCCAGGATCTGGATGTGGCCGAGGGCCGATCGCACCAGCCACTCCGCGCGAAGCTCGACTTGCGTTGCGTTTGCCTGGGCCATCTGATCGACGAACGACTCAGGCATCGGGGCGACGGACCCGAAGTTCACGCCGATCCGAATGGGAACCTGGAGTTCCCGGGCGCGGGCCACGACCTCACGGACATCCTCCGGCTTGCGGATGTTTCCCGGATTGAGGCGTAGGCCATGAATCCCGGCATCGAGCGCCTTCAGCGCGAGCGTATGCTCGAAGTGGATATCGGCAATCAAAGGAACAGGCGAGTGCGGCACGATGTCAGGCAGCGCGGCAGCGGCCTTGCGGTCAGGCACGGCGAGTCGCACGATCTCGCAACCGGCCTCCGCCAACTCGTTGATCTGCCGCAACGTCGCGGCCGGGTCCCGAGTATCCGCGGTGGTCATCGACTGCACGACGATCGGGTTGTCACCGCCGACTGCCACGTTGCCGACGTGGAGCACGCGCGTTCGGCGCCGAGGCGCGATCAAGGACATGTTTGGTTGCTCCCCTGGACGGCAGGCCAGCGCCTGGCATGATGCGTCCGCTCACTTAGGGTAGGAATGATCTGCCTTCGTGAATGCGAAGCGCATCGAGAACGAAAATGATGACCATCACGCCAAGGAGCAGGACAAGGCCGGTGAAGTGGACGACCCCTTCTCGCTCTGGCGCCAGTTTCTTTCCGCCTCGCAACACTTCGATGACCACGAACAGAAGCCGGCCTCCGTCGAGTGCGGGCAATGGGAGAAGGTTCAGCACCGCGAGATTGAGCGACAGGAGGATTGCCAACTGGGAGAGCGTGACCCAGAGCGGCAGTGGACTCGCGCTGACGATTTCGCTCGTGATCTGCCCCATGCCGAGCGGCCCCGCGATCTGGTTGAGCGGCGCGCGCCCGGTTACGAGATCACGGATGCCGCCGAGCATTTGCGTCGTCTGCTCCCACGCCTGGCCAATGCCAACTGGGATGATCGAGGCCAGCGGCACTCGGGCGTATCGTGGGCTGATGGTGATGTCCAAGCCGAGCTGAGGAAGCAGCTCCGCCTCGGGGTCGAGCGAGGGCGCCGCGAAATTCAGGGTTTCCTGACCCTGTCCTCGCGCCACGGTAATGGGCACGGTCGAGCCGCCTGCCTCGGTGAAGGCGAACTGCAGGGCATAGGCGTCACCGACCGGGTGGCCATCGATCGTCACGATACGGTCACCCGGCGCAAAGCCGGCCTCGGCGGCAGCCGTGTCCGGCGTGACAGTGGAGATCATCGAGTCGGCCACGACGACGTCGCTAATGCCGACGCCCGTCGGCCCTTCGTTCTCGGGTGGATTTGCGCGCGGCACAACCGATGTTTCGATCAGCTCGCCGCCGCGATCGACGACGACGCTGAGCGGCTTGCCCGCGAATTCCCGGGCACGTTGCCCAACATCAACGGACGAATCGACAGCGACGCCCGCGACCTCGATGACACGGTCGCCGGGCTGCCAGCCCGCGTCTTCCGCGGGTGATCCCGGGACGACGGAGGCGATGTAGACATTGGACTTCGCGATGCCCTGGAAGCCGACTACGATGACCATCAGCGCGAACGCGAGAATGATGTTCATCGCGGAGCCGGCGACCAGAAACAGGGCGCGCTGCAAGGGGGACTTGGTATTGATCGACCCGGGATCGCCTGATTTCCCATCGTCCCCGAGGACCTTGACGAAGCCGCCAAAGGGAATCCAGTTCAGTGACCAGAGAACGCCGTTCCTGCGCCAGCCCTTGATTCGCGGAGGAAGGCCAATCCCGAACTCCTCGACCTTGGCCCCAATGGCGCGCGCGGCGAAGAAATGGCCAAACTCGTGGACCAGAATCAGAATTGCAAGAATCGGAATGATGTAGAGACCGTTGATTAGCCCTTCAGACACGTGTGCTCCCGCTGCATGCATCAAACGCGGCACTTCGTAGACAACGGGTTGCCGTCCGCGCACACGCTGAGTTTACACCGTCGCAACGCCAGATTCCGGTTCTGATGCTGAAACATGTCGCGCAATCGGCATCGCCAGCCCGCCCGGGGCTGCCATATTATGTATGTTAGACTTGGCTGTTCCGCAACGTTGCCGGAAGGACCTTTGCCGGAGAGCGCGGGGCGCCGAGCGAGGGCTACTCGCGGGTCAACCCGAATGAGGGTGCGAGCAATGTTGGTTGGAGTCCCCCGGGAAGTCAAAGACCACGAGTTCCGCGTTTCGGTGACCCCTTCAGGTGTCCGGGAATTTGTCAATCGGGGTCATGACGTCGTGGTGCAGCGGTCCGCGGGCGAGGGGAGCGGCTTCTCCGACGCCGAATACGCGGCGGCAGGCGCGCGTTTGGCGGCGACGGCGGAGGAGATCTTCGCCGCTGCCGAAATGATCGTGAAGGTCAAGGAACCGGTTGCTACCGAATACGGCCTGTTGCGCCAGGACCAGGTTCTCTTCACCTACCTGCATCTCGCGGCTGACAAACCGCTCACCGAGTCCCTGGTTAGCAACGGCGTACAGGCCGTTGGCTACGAGACGGTCCAACTCGACAATGGCTTGCTTCCGCTCCTGACGCCAATGAGCGAAGTCGCCGGGCGGATGTCCATTCAGGTCGGAGCCCACTACCTGGAAAAGGCGCATGGCGGCAGGGGTACCCTGCTGGGCGGTATTCCTGGCGTGCCGGGAGCGGAGGTGACCATCATCGGCGGCGGTGTGGTCGGCACACATGCGGCGCAGGTTGCGCTCGGCATGGGGGCCAATGTCATCGTCATCGACCGCTCGCTCGAACGTCTGCGCCAGCTCGATACGCTGCTCCACGGCCGCATCCATACTCTTGCCGCGAACATGGACAACGTCGCGGCCGCGGTAAAGCAGGCGGATCTGGTAATAGGAGCCGTTTTGCTGCCGGGCGCCAAAGCGCCAAAAATCGTTACTGAAGAGATGATCGCCTCTATGCGCGCCGGCTCGGTCGTCGTCGACGTGGCCATCGACCAGGGAGGGTGCATCGAGACCGCCCGCCCGACCACCCACTCGAGCCCGACATATGTTGTGCATGATGTCGTCCACTATTGCGTGACGAATATGCCAGGCGCGGTTCCCCGAACGAGCACGATTGGGCTTTCAAACGTTACGCTCCCATATGGACTTCAGATTGCTGATCTCGGCCTGGTTGACGCCGCGCTCGAAGACCCGGCGCTGGCAAGAGGCATCAATGTCATCGAAGGAAGAGTGACGCAACCAGGTGTGGCAGAGGCCCTGGCAATGCCCTATACCCCGATATCGGAGGTGCTTCTGAAGCGTGAAGTGGCTCCATCTGGCGCACATTGACCTACCATAAAGTACACTGGCGTCGGGATTGGTAGGGAGGAAACTATGCAGGGAAGTATTGAGCGGTTCCTGAATGTCCTGGAGACCGAGCGTGGGTTTTCAGTCAACACCATCTTTGCCTACCGCAATGATCTTGCACAGTTCCTGGCGTTCCTTCGCGGGGAGAGCGTGGAAGAGGGCGGCCGAGAGATCGCGGCATCTGCCTCGGACGACTCGGCAGCGGTCAGTGACCTTGCCCTGTTGCCTCGGGTGCAGCAATGGGACCAACTTTCTGATCAGCACCTGACGTCGTATCTGCTCTATTTGCGCAGCAGAAAATATGCGTCGTCGACGGTGGCGCGGAAGATGGCCGCGATCAAGTCATTCTTCAACTTCCTGATCAGCGAAGGTGTCATGCAGGGCGACCCCTCGGCGCGCATGAGCGCGCCGAAAGTTGACAAATACACCCCGCGCTCGATCTCTCCGAGCGAAGTTGAGCGGTTGCTTGAGCAGCCGGGCAAGGAGAACGGCAAGCGCCCGGAGGCCTCGCGGGACCGCGCGATGCTGGAGACGCTCTATTCAACAGGCATGCGCGTAAGCGAGCTTGTCGCGCTTGACTGTGAGGATGTCGATCTCACAACGGCATGCATGCGCTGCGCGGGCCGAACCGTGCGCGAGCGGAAGGTTCCACTGCGAGCAAGTGCCGTATCGGCAATCGATCATTACCTTCAGCATGCTCGCCCGGCGCTCATTCTCCGGGACGAGCGCGCGCTGTTTCTCAACCACCGGGGCAATCGCCTGACTCGTCAGGGATTCTGGCTGATTCTGAAGTCGTACGCGAACCGCGCTGAGATCGCCGACATTACGCCCCATACGCTGAGGCATACATTTGCCACCCATGCCCTGGGCCGGGGCGCGGACCTCAGGGAGGTTCAACAGCTCCTCGGTCACGTCAGTATTTCGACCACTCAGGTCTATCGGCGTCTGGCGGCTACGCCCAGCAGGGCCGCTGATGCGCAAATGGCATCGATCCGGGACGACTACCTCGACTGAGCATCGGGTACGCTTGCTCGCCGCGCTTTCGGCTCCCAGAGCGCGGTGACCTACGTCCAAGGACGCCAGCATACTGGCGTCGATTCCGCGCTCGAAGGGAACTGAAGAACCATGACTACAGCGGCCGCTCGCGTCGTCACCATGGAAAAAATCGCCAGTCTATGCAAACGGCGCGGATTCGTTTTTCCCGGCTCAGCCATCTACGGTGGCCTGGCCAACACCTGGGATTACGGTCCGTTGGGCGTTGAGCTCAAGCGGAACGTGAAGGATCTCTGGTGGCGCATGTTCGTCCACCAGCGCCGGGACATCGTCGGTCTCGACTCCGGCATCCTCATGCACTCACGGGTGTGGGAGGCCTCCGGCCACGTCGAGGGCTTCAATGATCCGCTGGTCGATTGCCGCTCGTGCAAGGCGCGTTTCCGCGCGGACCATTTGATAGAGGAGCGGCTCGGACAGCATGTCGAGGGAAAATCGCCCGCGGAAATGTCGGCAATCATCCAGGCTGCGAATCTCAAGTGTCCGTCATGTGGAAATCCGACTTTGACCGAGGCTCGCCAGTTCAACATGATGTTCCGCACAACGATCGGGCCAGTGGAAGAGACGGGCACGGACGTCTATCTGAGGCCAGAAACGGCACAGGCGATGTTCGTGCAATACAAGAACATTCTTGCAACGGGACGCGTCAAGACGCCATTTGGCATCGCCCAGATTGGGAGAGTATTCCGCAACGAAATTACCCCGGGGAACTTCATTTTTCGGCTCCTCGAGTTCGAACAGATGGAGATTGAGTACTTCACGAAGCCGGACGAGGCGGCGGAATCGTTTGAAACCTGGCTGCAGAGCATGCGGGCGTGGCTGCAGCATATCGGGATTCGTGATGACTACCTTCGCGTGCGAGAACACGATCCCGATGAGCTTTCTCATTACTCGAGCCGTACCGTCGACATCGAGTACCTGTTTCCTGGCCCGATGGGGTGGCGCGAGCTCTATGGCCTGGCAAATCGCACGGATTTCGACCTGGGACGTCACCAACTCGTCAGCGGTGAAGATCTCCAGTATTTCGATCAGGCGGAGAATCGTCGCTATCTGCCATACGTCATTGAGCCGACCTTTGGCGTCGACAGGACACTCTTGACACTGCTGCTCGATGCCTATGACGAGGAAGAGACCGTTGATGTCAACGGCAAGCCCGATACGCGGGTTGTCCTGAGGCTCAATCCGCGCGTTGCGCCGTACAAGGCGGCAGTGCTGCCGCTGATGAAGAAGCCTGACCTGGCGGTTCCGGCCCGCGAACTGTTCGAGAATCTGAGGGCCGCGACCGGAGAGCTGGTTGAATACGATGAGACGGGCAACATCGGCAAGCGCTATCGGCGTCAGGACGAAATCGGGACGCCTTTCTGCTTTACCGTCGACTTCGAGACGCTGGAAGATAACAGCGTGACCGTTCGCCACCGCGACGACATGAGCCAGGAGCGAATTGCCATCGCTGACGTGCCGGCGTGGCTCCGCGAGCAGATCGCGTAACGCTCGTATCGTCGAGCAGCCCGCGAAGGTCGAGCCGTCAACCAGTCAGATCGAAGGTCGCCGCCGGATCGTCCGCTGACTGGCGGCCCCCTTCTATGACCGCATAGCGCAGGGCAAAGACACCGGCGAGGGTAAGGGCGGCCGGTCCGATTCTGACCCCGCGGCGCAGCCTGGGAGGGAGCAGGCTGGCCACGGCATTGGCGACGAGAGGGACGGCGATTCCGGCCGCGCCGACGCCGCGCCGAACAACATATCCCAAGAGTCCTTGCTCAAGCGGGCGCGCGGTGGCGCCCAGGCTGTGCAGCCATGACACCAGAAGTACGCCCTCGGTGAGCGCCGCCGCCGTTTCGAGCCGATGGAGGGCATGCGTGCCCGAATCGTCCGTCGATTCGAAGAACTCGTACGTCGCCAGCACAGTTGCGCTGCCCGACGACATGGCCGAACTGAGAAAGAGGGGGCCCAGGATGGCTGGACGCTTACTCCAGAGCGGCACCGCTGTCGCGGACAATAGGACACCCGTATAGCC
>CAYSXO010000039.1:0-21255 GCA_964434995.1 uncultured Sphaerobacteraceae bacterium | reverse complement strand
ACCCAACGCCTCGATAGACGCGGCCGTCCGCGAGGGCCAGGGCAGCGTCAAAAGGTGGCCGATAGCGTTCGGGCCCGGCTTGCCGCGCGGCCGGAACAAGATGCATGCCTGACGTTGGTCGCCTATTTGTCACGATATCGTTCGTCTCCACCGAGAAACGTCAGTTTCACTCGTCCCTGCAATGTCGAGGCCGCAAGTGGCGTGTTCTCTGAGCGCGAGATCAGCGCCTTGACGGCGGGCGTCCAACGTTCGTCTGGGTCAAAGACCACGATGTCTGCTGGGACGCCAGGGCGAAGCGTACCCGCGTTCAGCCCCCAAAGCCGCGCGGGGGTCATGCTGAAGAGGCGCACCAGATCGACCAGCGCCAGTTCCCCTGCTCTAACCAGGGCCAGCATCGTTGGCAGGGCCAATTCGCTCCCACTTAATCCAAACGCCGCGGTGGCAAATGGCTTGCCAGTTTTTTCGGGGCGAGCGTGAGGGGCATGGTCCGTCGAAATGAGATCGACGTCCCCTCGCTTCAGCGCATCAAGCAGCCCTCGCGCCTCCTCACGAGGTCGCAGCGGTGGATTGACTTTCGTATCGGCGTGTCCCGGCGCCGCTTGATCGCCAGGAGGCTCACAGACATTCACCAGCGTTCGGCTGCCGGCGATCCAGTCATCAGTCATGGTCAGGTGGTGCGGCATCGCTTCTGAAGTGACGTTCGCCCCCCGGCACTTCGCTGCCGCGATGACGTTCGCGCCATAGTCGGTTGAAACATGGCATACGTGGAGCCAGCCCCCGGTCAGCGCGGCCAACGCCAGGTCGCGCTCGATGATGATCTCTTCGGCAGCGGCGGGAATCCCTCGGATGCCAAGCTTCTGCGAGACCTCGCCTTCGTGCATCGCCCCGCCGACAAGCGAGGGGTCTTCACAATGCACCATGACCGGCACGTTAAGCCGTTTCGAAGCCTCCAGGGCCTCGCGCATGATGGCTGAATCGGCGGTCGATTCGCCGTCGTCAGAGAACCCGACCGCGCCCGCGGCGGCAAGCGCGTCGTAATCAGCAGCGCGCCTCCCGCTCCTGCCTTCGGAAATGGTCGCAATTGGACGCACATTGACGACCGCGTCCCGATCGGTTCGCCGGCGGAGCTCTTCGAGCATGGCCACTGAGTCGAGCGGCGGTTGGGTATTCGGCATGCAGAAAACCGTGGTGAATCCTCCCGCGGCGGCTGCCATGGTCCCGGTGGCGATGGTCTCTTTCGACTCCTGTCCGGGTTCCCGGAGGTGTACGTGGACATCAATGAGTCCCGGCGACACCACGAGCCCATCGACATCATGAACAGTTTCACCCGGCTCCGGTGATAGTGTGCCAAGTTCGGCAACGACTCCACGGCGAACCCGCACGTCGAGTACACCGTCCAGGCCCAGACTTGGATCGACGACTCTGCCGCCGCGCAGAAGGATGCCGCGCGTCATCGTGCGTCCCGCCACACAGAAAAAAACCGCCTCGCGGTCCGTTCAGGTCCGGGAGACGGCGTTTTCGCCGAGCATGTTGTCTGGTGTATCGCCACTAAGCCCCTCACTTCAGGCGTTCGAATCAGTATAGGCAGCCTGTCGCGCCATCGTCAAAGCGCTCATCCGAGGCGTCCGCACGTCCAACGTTCGCACCGTTTGGCTGGAAAGCGATCTGGGACTGCCTGAGAATGACTGAATGAACGTGGAGACTATCACCGCTCTCAATCCTGGAATCGGCGCGGTCCGGGAGATCGATCTCCGGCTTTCCGCCGCATATGGGCGCCCGGTCTGGCGGTCCCACGGAGATCCGCTCGACCAGTTGATCGGTACGGTCCTTTCACAGCACACCTCGGACTCCAACACGGCGCGAGCATTCGCATCGCTGCGAGCCCGCTTTGGCGACTGGCGAAAGGTCATGGATGCCCCTGTTGAGGACGTCGTCGATGCCATTCGTTGTGGAGGTCTGGCCAACATCAAGGCGCCCAGGATTCAACGAATCCTCGAGGCAATCGAGCGAGATGTCGGCGAACTTTCTCTGGATTGTCTGCAGTCGATGTCGCTCGAGGAGGCGCGAGCCTGGCTGACACGCTTGCCGGGCGTTGGACCGAAGACAACGGCCTGCGTCCTCCTGTTCAGTCTCGGCCTCCCAACGATGCCTGTCGACACCCACGTTCATCGCGTATGTGGCCGCCTCGGACTCTACGATCAGACACTCAACGCGGAAGCCGCCCACCGAATGCTCGACGCCCTGATCGGCGCCGATCGCGACGTAACCTACGCGCTCCACATGAATCTCATTCACCATGGGCGCGGCGTATGCAGGGCACGAGCACCGCAATGTGGCGCTTGCGTACTGGCTGACATCTGTCCGAGCGCGGGTATTCAGTGATGCGCGGTTCAGATGGGAAAGAGAAGGATCTCGTTTACACCGCGGATTCCGGCCCAACCTCGAACCTGGGCCGTGCCCCAGCCGGCGCTGTCGCCCTGGTTGCCGACAGCGCCAATCGCCCTGGTTCGAATGAGCCGTTCGCGTCCCGCGGTCACGTGAGGCCAGCTTACGCCGGAGAACTCGCGCAGGGGGGGCGGCGCCAGTTCCCAGGACAGGCCATTGCGTGGATCTGACGAAGTTTGAGACGTGGGCAAAGCGGTGCTAGACTCCCAGCCAGGATTCCGGACGCTTCTCCTTGCGTCTTCATGAGCCCACGGCTCCGTGCGAGTACGACCATGCCCCGCCGGATGACCGGTTCTCCGGTCTCATTGACCTTTTCAACGTATGGGACGATCCTTCCCGGATGGATGGTCCAGCACATCGCCGCGGAAACAGGTCTACCTGGGATTGATGTCGACGCAACGACGCCATTTGGGACCTGGCTCGCGACCCGATCCGGTTCTCAGACCGAGCGGTACGTTCCGGTGCGAACGATTTGGGTGCCGCTTGCGAGTGTTCGTTCCCAGAGAACCCGTGAGCTGGTTGAGCAATTCTCTCGCCGGCAATCGGACCAGCCCACGGTAATTGCCACAATCTCTGGATCACTGTCGCCTCGCGAGGTGTTTCGCGTTGCCGAGCCATTGCTGGACATAGCAAAGCAATGGCCCCTCGGGATAGGTATTTCGTCCCAGTCTCTGCGCGGCGGGCGTCCCCACCTGGTTCAACTTGGCGCCGTCAAGCGGTTTGTCGAAGAATGGGATCTCCAGATTGCCGTTGACATGGCCGGCCGCTTCGATCCCACCTGGGAAGCCGAGGCGGCAATTGCACGGCTTGGTGAACGCCTGAGCATGCTCCGTGTCCGCATGTCGGCGCCGACCAGATCGGCGGTTGGCCCCGATCGAGTTGCGTGTCGCGCACTCCATACCCTCGTCGATCGCGGCAGAAACGTCGAAATTGCCTTGTCAGCGGCGAGACCCGGTCCGTTTCCGGCGATGCCCCGTGCATCAGCCATTGCCGCTGAAAACGCCGCCCGGTACATCGCCGAGCGAGCAGAACTCCATGCTGAGGCGCTCAGACAGGGGATTGACCACTTCGAGGGAAGCCCGACTTCTCGCGGAAACTAGCACCATCGGACGCATGGCCGCTGTCGCGGCGCCGTCGGCAGAGCATGCGGCTGCTGAAAACACAGAGTCCCCCCTGCGACGCTCGAATCGAGCGTCGCAGGGGGGGCTTTCTAGAACCAGAAGGCGTGCGCCGGGTTAGCGCTTCGTGTACTGAGGCGCCTTGCGCGCGCGCTTAAGCCCGACCTTCTTCCGCTCCTTGACACGGGCGTCCCGCGTCAGAAGCCGCGCTCGCTTCAGCGCCGGGCGCATCTCACCATCGAACTTGGTCAGCGCCCTGGCAATGCCGTGCCGAATGGCGCCCGCCTGCCCAGAGACTCCACCCCCGACGACTCGGACGGTCACGTCAAACCGCTCCCGAGTGCCAGTCAACTGGAGCGGTTCCATCAACGTCGCCTGATAGATCGCCCGGCCGCCAAAATAGTCCCCCGCGGGCCGGCCATTGACCGTAATCTTGCCGCTTCCTGGATAGAGACGAACCCGCGCAACGGCGGACTTGCGCCGCCCTACGCTCCAGATGTAACTGCCGTCACTCATCAAATTCTCCCCTGAGTATCCGTCCGCCGCCGCGAGTATCCGAGGCGGATCCTCGTTCGAACTAGGCCTCCAGCGAAAGCGATTCAGGCTGCTGCGTCGCATGCGGATGCGATGGACCCGCGTAGACCTTCAGCTTGCTGAACTGCTTTTCGCCAAGGACATTCCGCGGCAGCATGCCCCGCACGGCGTTTTCGATCAACCGCTCCGGGTGCCGAGCGCGCACGTCGCGGACCGATCGACGGCGAAGTCCGCCCGGATATCCTGAGTGGCGGAAGTAAAACTTGTCCGTCTCTTTCTTCCCGGTCAACACAACCTTCTCGGCGTTGACCACGATCACAAAGTCACCCATGTCTGCATGAGGCGTGAACGTCGGCTTCGTCTTGCCTCGCAGGGTCGCCGCGACGACAGAAGCCAGCCGGCCAAGCGTCTGCCCTTCGGCATCAACGATGTACCAACGCTTACCAGTATTCAGATCAGCTTGTCGTGGCGACCAGGTCCGCCGCTCCATTGAACTACTCCTTCGTTGCTCCCAGGCCGCCAACAGCGCTGCCCATCACCAGTCTTCCAGATCGTCGCCGTCGAATCCGACTCTCCAAAGCGTCAAGCCCTGTGCCGGGGCAAGGACCGAGCCACTCCGGCGATCTCGAGCGGCGAGGACGTCCGCAATCCACTCTGGACGCTGACGTCCCTGTCCCACTTCCACCAGTGCCCCGACAATGTTCCTGACCATTCGAGGCAGGAACCCGTCTGCCGCCGCCCGAAGCTCGATGGCCTCGCCGCGAGCAAGGCACCCCGGTCGAGCGTGCAGCGCGGTGTTGCGGCATTCGCACCGGAATACGGTCCGGACGGAGCCCCTCTTGCGGGCCGCTCGATCCGACCAGGGAACGCCTTCCCCTCCCCCCGCGAACGAGGCGAAATCATGCGTCCCGACAAGGAAACCTGCCGCCGCGTTGACGGCTTCCGCGTCAATTCTTGCCCGCGGTGTCCAACTCGTCCGTCGCAGAAATGGATCGACCGCGCCAGGCGCAATCCAGTACCGATACTCTCGCCAAACCGCATCGAAGCGAGGGTTGAATGCCGAGTCGCACGCGGCGGCGTCAAGAATGGCCATGTCGCTCGGCACGCGGACGTTGAGTGCTCGTGCCAGTGCATCAGCGCCTGCGCCCCAGTGCGCGAGATCGGCGGCAACGACCTGACCGGCAGCATGGACGCCACGATCCGTCCGCCCGGCGAACGTCGAACGCCCACGCCCGCCAAGTTCGCGCAGCGCGGCATCGAGTTCCCCTTGAACCGTGCGCGCGCCCGGTTGAACCTGTGAGCCGGCAAACTCGGTCCCATCATAGGCAAGCGTTAGCCGAAAACTCGGCATCGGACCGCGCGGCGCACACGAGGAACTAGGCCTCGACGAACTCAATGAGCGCCATAGGCGCCGCGTCGCCGTGCCGCTGCCCCAGTTTGGAAATTCGCGTATACCCGCCGGGTTGCCCCTCGAAGCGGGGGGCGATAACCTCGAAGAGCTTGGTGGTGGCCGTGGTGTTGTCGATCTTGGACATCACCAGCTTCCGGTGGTGCTGCGAATCCTCGCGAGCGATCGTCACCAACTTCTCCACGACCGGGCGAAGGGTTTTCGCCTTCGCCTCCGTTGTGGTCAAACGCTCATGCTGAATCATCGAGATGGCGAGCTGGCGGAGCAGCGCCTGCCGTTGGGCGGTGTTGCGTCCGAACTTTCGCCCCGCTCTGCGGTGCCTCACGTCAATCCCTCCTCGCCCGCGGAAACCCCGCTGGTGGCGCTGTCTCCGCGTAGCGAAGCAATTGCTTCCGCCATCTCCTCGTGGTCTGGATCGAGCACGCCACCGTCGATGTCGTCGAACCCCTCTTCCTCGAGGTCCAGGCCTTCGAGATACCCAGTGCTGGCCAAGCCAACATCGCCTTCAGGCAAGTAGCCGAACTCCGCAAGCTTCTCGCGCAGTTCAGTCAGCGATCGCGGCCCGAAGTTGCGGATCGAGAGCAACTGCTCGGGATCCACCGTCAGCACATGTCCAACGCGCTCGATCTGCCGGCTCCGCAGCGCATTGAGCACGCGTGGCGATAGCCCCAGATCGACAAGCGGTTTGTTCAGAATCTCGTCCGGGATCACCAGGCCGGGGCCCGCGCTCTCCGCTTCGTCTCGTTGGTCAAGCCCGGCGAAGACCTGGGCCTGGCTGACCAGGATGCGAGCGGCCTCCGCCAGCGCATCATCAGGCTCAATCGTGCCGTCGGTCAGCACCTCGATGATGAGCCGGTCGTAGTCGGTCATCGGGCCCACGCGCGTATGCTCGACGACAAAATTGACGCGCTCGATCGGCGTGTAAATTGCGTCGATCGGAATCTCGCCGATGGAATACGACTCCTGCAACTCGGCGGGTTTGTACCCACGATCCTGCGTGATCCAGATGTCCATATCAATCACGCCGTCCGGCGAACTGATCGTTGCGATCACTTGCTCGGGGTTGATGACATCCACTTCTGCAGGCCAGACCACATCGCCAGCAGTAACGAGCCGCTCGCCGGTGTCATCCCCACGAACGTAGAGATGCGCGCGTGTCTCGCCATTGAGCTCC
This sequence comes from uncultured Sphaerobacteraceae bacterium, assembly GCA_964434995.1. Taxonomy (GTDB): domain Bacteria; phylum Chloroflexota; class Chloroflexia; order Thermomicrobiales; family UBA6265; genus JACCXM01. The sequence continues at coordinate 14,576 of CAYSXO010000039.1, read as the reverse complement.
ATCACGCGCTTCAGGCGCACGCGCTTCAGATTGAGCACAATCTCCGTCACATCCTCACGGATGTTGGGGATGGTTGAAAACTCGTGCCACACGTTGTCGAGACGAACCCGGGAAACGGCAGCGCCCTCAAGAGACCGCAGGAGGATCCGGCGCAGCGCATTGCCAATCGTGATGCCGTACCCAGGCTCCATCGGCTCGGCCTTGTACCGGCCATAGTTCAACCCGGTTTCTATAGTCTCAATGTGAAATTGTGGTCGTTCCAACAAAATACCCTGCCTCCATGTCTGCTTCAACTATCCTCGAAACCGTGCCCAATCGGTCTGGAGGTTCCGCGACCAGGGACGTTCACGATCGATGCTGCCTCGAATCTGGTCGCGCGGCGGCAAACTCAGGAGCCCGTCGCTTGGCGCGCTCACACACGGCACACCCGGCACTTCGCGCCCTAGACGCGCCGTCGCTTGGGCGGCCGACAGCCATTGAACGGGATCGGGGTCGTGTCCGTTATCGAGATCACCTGCACGCCGGACGACTGGAGCGAACGAATCGCCATCTCCCGACCAGAGCCGGGACCTTTGACAAACACGTCCACCTGCCGAAGCCCATGCTCCATCGCCTTACGAGCCGCCGACTCGGCGGTTACCTGTGCGGCATAGGGCGTGCTCTTACGGCTTCCCTTGAAGCCATTGGAACCAGAGCTCGACCAGGCGATCACGTTTCCGGCGGGATCGGTCATCGTCACGATCGTGTTGTTGAAGGTAGCCTGAACGTAGGCCTTACCTCGAGGGATGTTCTTCCGGTCTCGCCGCCGAACCCGAGTCTTCCCCTTGCCACCCCGTCGCTTGTCAGACATTGCTACGCATTACCTCCAGGGAAAAATGACGCGCATCCGCCAGCATGCCAGACGCGCACCCCGTGGTTACTTCTTCTTGCGGCCGCCGACCGCTCGGCGCGGGCCGCGCCGGGTTCGGGCATTGGTGCGGGTCCGCTGACCTCGGGTTGGCATGCCACGCCGATGCCGCAAACCGCGGTAACAACCGATATCCATCAATCGCTTGATGTTCATCGCGACCTCGCGCCGGAGGTCGCCCTCTACCCGCATTTCTTTATCAACAATCTCGCGGATCCGGTTGACTTCGTCGTCAGTCAAATCTCGGACCCGAGTATCCGGATTGATGTTCGTCCGCTCCAGCAACTGCTGGCTCGTGTGCAGACCGATGCCAAAGATGTATGGCAGAGCCGCCTCGACCCGCTTGTCACGAGGAAGATCGACTCCCGCAATTCTCGCCACGTCGTGTCCCCTTTGCGCCCGCCGGCTCGCGCGTTTATCCCTGTCGCTGCTTGTGCCGAGGGTTGACGCAGATCACCCGCAACACGCCGTGGCGCCGAATGATCTTGCACTTTTCGCAGCGCCGCGTAACGGATGCAGCTACTTTCATCTCCGTGTCCTGTTCCACAAACGGGGCGCTCGCCCCGAGCCAAATCTGTCGTCTTCTCATCAACACAGCGACAGCGCACGCCTTCGGCGTGCGCCAAACACGCTATTCTAGCACGGGTACGAGCCGTTTCGTCAACACGCGGCCGCCTTCAGGCGCAATGGCAACCGTGTGTTCGAAGTGTGCGGCAATCGACCCATCGCTCGTTACCACCGTCCACCCGTCTCGCAAGGTCCGGCTTGTCTCAGCGCCAGTGGTCAGCATTGGTTCGATCGCCAACGTTAGACCAGTGCGCATCATCATGCCGCGCTCCGGGCTGCCGGTGTTCGGCACGTGGGGATCCTCGTGCATCGATCGGCCGATGCCGTGCCCACCATAGTCGCGCACAACGCCCCAGCCACGCGGCCGCGCAAACGACTCGACGGCATGGCCAATTGCACCAAGTCGATTCCCTGACCTGGCCGCCTCGACGGCCAGGTAGAGCGCGGCTTCGGTGTCTCGCAACAGTGCAGCCGCTTCATCTGAAATGAGCCCCACCGGATAGGTCCAGGCGGAGTCTCCGTGATAGCCGTCGAGGATTGCGCCAACATCGACCGTAATGACGTCCCCGCTCTGGAGCCTGCGTTTTCCAGGGAACCCATGGACGATCTCGTCGTTCACCGACGCACAGATCGTGTACGGGAACCCGTGGTAGCCAAGGAACGACGAAACCGCGCCAGCTTCACGAAGCATGTCGCGGGCAATTTCATCCAGTTCGCCGGTGGCAACGCCAGGTGCGATCGCCTGTTCGATCCGCGAGTGAATGAGCGCGACCAGGTGGCCCGCTTCTTCCATTCGCGTGATCTCGCCCTCGTTCTTGATCGTGATTGTCATCGTGCACGCATCCTAGCGACCCGCGGCGAGCCCGGTTCTCTCGTGTATGGCCATGGCGATTGCCTCGGAGACCTCTGCAATCGGCCGATCGCCATTGATGTGAACAACAATTCCCCGGTCAGCATATCGGCGCAAGAGTGGCGCGGTTTCCGCTTCATACAGATCGAGCCGCTTGGCAACGGCTTCCGGCGTGTCGTCCGCTCGCTGGATCAGTTCGCCGCCTTCGTCGTCACAGCGGCCTTCAATCCGTGGCGGGTCAGAGACGATATTGTAGACCCGTCCGCAGACCGAGCAGACGCGACGGCCGGAGAGCCGCTCAATCAGCGTCTCGCGCGGAACGTCGATGGCAATCACTGCGGAGATCCCTTCTCCACGCCGGGCCAGCAGATCATCGAGCGCCTCGGCCTGCGCCCAGGTTCGGGGAAACCCGTCGTAGAGCGCACCCTTTCGAGCGCCACCATGAGCAATTGCATCTAGCCGCTCATCGACCAGGGCGATGGTGAGATCGTCCGGCACGAGTTCCCCACGGTCATAGATAACCTTGATCTGCTTGCCCAGATCGGTTTCGTCCTTGATCGCGGCGCGAAACAACTCGCCGGTGGCTACCGAACCGTAGTTCAGCCGTTCGCGAATGCGCTGGCTCTGTGTTCCCTTTCCAGATCCCTGCGGACCCATCAGGATGACATGTTCAGTCAACGTCTCTTGTCCTTCGGGCCGGTGATCGCGCGGTGACGAAACGCGCGCGGGCCAACCGGCTATCTAATAAACCCTTCGTAGTTGCGCATCACCAGTTGCGCTTCCAGTTGGCGCATGGTGTCGATGGCGACGCCAACAACGATCAGCAGTGATGTTGCTCCCAACAACAGCGAGTTCACGCCGGTCAATTGCGCGGCAATGAATGGCAGGATCGCCACTAACCCAAGGAACAGCGCGCCGATCAGGGTGATGCGGTTGAGCGTCCGCATGAGGTACTGCTGGGTGTTCTTCCCTGGCCGCACGCCAGGGATGAACGCACCCTGGCGCTGCAGGTTCTCAGCGATCTTCTGCTGTTGAAAGATGACCATCGTGTAGAAGTAGGTAAAGGCGACGACAAGGAAGAAGTAAACGATGTTGTACTGGAGCGTATTGGGGCTCATGAACCGGGAAAGTTCCCCGGCAAAGTTCCGCAGTGTCTCGTTGCTCGATGTCGAGAGAAACTGGGCAATCAACCCCGGGAAGACCATGATGCTCACCGCGAAGATGAGCGGGATCATCCCGGCCGAATTGACCTTGAGCGGAATGAACGTCGTGTTCCCGCCGTACATTCTGCCTGAGCGAACGCGCTTGGCATGATGGACGGGAATGCGGCGCTGGCCCTCGTTGATCAGGACGATTCCGACGATCGTCAAGAGGCCTATGGCAAGGAACATCGCGGTTCCAATGACGTTGGTCGCCATCGATTGCCCACGGAAGAGTGAAGCGACGGACCCAGGCAACGACGCAACGATACCGCCGAAAATGATGATGGAGACACCGTTTCCAATGCCGAACTCGGTAATCAGCTCGCCCATCCACACCAGAAGCATGGTTCCCGCGGTCATCGTGATCAGCGTGGCCAGCGTAGGGAGAACAGTTGAAGGATCGCCGAACCCAAACCCCTCGATCAGTGGCCGGCCATCTGGGCCAACCTGCTGCGAGAAAAGCACCCCCTGGCCATAGCCCTGAAGCAGCGCGAGCGGAACGGTCAGCCAATGGGTGTACTGGTTGATCTTGTTACGCCCGCCCTGACCTTCATTCGAAAGTTCGTTCAGGCTGGGAATGATCGGCGTCATCAGTTGCATGATGATCGACGCGGTGATGTACGGATAGACGCCCAATGCGACAATCGAAAAGTTCTGGAGGCTGCTTCCCGAGAAGATATTCAGGATCCCCAACAGCGCGTTGTTCTGAATGAACTCCTGCAGTCCTTCGCGGTTGACGCCGGGAACCGGGATCGCCGCGAGAAACCGGAAGATGACCAGCATCCCCAGGACAAACAGAATGCGCCGCCGGAGATCGGGGATCTTGAACGCGGTAATGACAGCCTCGAGCATGGGCTAGGCCTCCCGCTCCGTGGCCAACGTGGCAATCGCTTCCCGCCGGCTCGGCCCACCGACCTTGCCGACTCGGGCTCGCTTCAGGTCGCGGTTGAGGTCAAGGCGACGTGACCTGGGCTTGCGCTGCGCCCAGTCATCTGTTCGCTCAATCTCCTGCACCGACCCACCCTTCGCCTCAACGGCCGATTTGGCGGCCTCGGAGAAGGCGTGCGCATGCACCACGATGGAGCTGTTCAGCTCGCCCCCAGCCAGAATCTTGACCGGGAACTCAAGCCCGCGAGTCACGCCGTGCGCGAAAAGCACCTCTGGCGTGATCGGCCCCTCGATGTTCAGGTCATCAAGCCGTCCAATGTTCACGACTTCCCACGGGGTCCGGAAGATATTGGTGAATCCGCGCTTGTACGGCAGCCGCTTCTGAATCGGCAGCTGACCGCCTTCAAAACCGCGACGGATTCCCTTGCCGCTGCGAGAGCCTTGGCCCTTGGTTCCTCGGCCAGCGGTCTTGCCCTGGCCACTGCCATGGCCACGGCCAACTCGTTTGCGTTCGCGATGTGCGCCTGGCCCCCCGCGCAGATCGTCAAGTGTCAAAGGCATCGATGCGTCCCCATCAGCGCCAGAATGGCGTGCCGCCGTTCTGCGCCTAACTCGCCTGGCTCGCCTCCGAGGCGCCGGCGGGGATCTCTTCCACCTTCACCAGGTGCTGGATCTTGGCCACCATGCCGCGGATCGAAGGGTTGTCAGGTCGTTCAACCGTAGAATTCAGCCTCCGTAACCCGAGCGACGAGACTGTGCGCCCCTGGTCCGCGGGTCGGCCAATTGTGCTGCGCACCAAGGTGATGCGAAGCGTTCCTGCCCCATTGTCGCTCACGAACCGCTACCTCCTCTGGGCGGCCGCCGGCGGCCCCGGCTGGCTGGCTGCTCCGGCTCAGCGGTCTCCGCTTCGACTACCGCGGCCCGCCGCCGCACGGTGAGCGCCTTGCGTCGCCGTCGCGCAATGTCGTCCGGCGACTCAAGTTCCTCAAGCGCCTTGAGCGTGGCCCGAACAACGTTTACCGGATTGTTGCTGCCCAGCGACTTCGTGAGCACATCCTTGATTCCGGCGGCCTCGACCACCGCGCGCACGCCGCCACCCGCGATCACGCCCGTTCCCGGGGCAGCAGGCTTCAGCATCACCCGCGAGGCGCCAAACGACGTCTCCACCGGGTGTGGAATGGTCGTTCCTTCCAGCGGAACCGTAATGAGCGACTTCTTGGCCGCTTCAACGCCTTTACGGATCGAATCGGGCACTTCGTTGGCCTTGCCCAATCCGGCGCCAACGCGGCCCTTTCCATCTCCAACAACGACGATACTGCCAAAGCTGAACCGCCGACCGCCGCGAACCACCTTGGCTACGCGGTTGATCTGCACAACTCGCTCATCAAACTCGTTGCCGCCATCATCGTCTGATCGACGACGCGGGCCGCGGCCTCCTCGATCCCTATCCATCCGTTAACTCCCTGATGTCCACGACAGCGCGCGTCCAGGACAAGTACGCAGAGCGGCTAAAAGCGCAACCCGGATTCCCGAGCGCCCTCGGCCACCGCCTTCACACGGCCGTGGTAAAGAAAACCACCCCGGTCGAAGACGATCGCCTCGATACCGGCGGCTTTTGCACGCTCGCCGACGATCTCGCCAACGGCCTTTGCCCGAGCGCTCTTCGTTGCGTCGGCGCCCGCCCTGTCCCGCACTTCTTGCTCCAGATCGCTCGCCGAGACAAGCGTGTGGCCTCGGTTGTCGTCGATCACCTGGGCATAGATATGCGCCGAGGATCGAAAGACGTTCAGGCGCGGGCGAGAACCGGTGCCGCGCACCTTCGCCCGAACCCGAATGTGGCGCCGCTGCCGGGGTGACAGCGCCCTTCGAAATTTGGTTCGCATGTCAACATGCTCCTCGTCAGAGGCCGCGGCAGCGCCGCGTTTCTCTGTTACTTCGCCTTACCAGCCTTGCCAGCCTTACGCCGTACGCGCTCGCCAGCGTAGCGAATGCCCTTGCCTTTATATGGTTCAGGCGGCCGCACCCGGCGAATCCGCGCGGCCTCCTCGCCGACCGCCTGCTTGTCGATGCCAAGCACCGAAAGGCGCGTGTTTCCATCCAGGGTGTAAGAAACGCCATCGGGCGGCGTCATCCGGACTGGGTGCGAAAACCCGACCGACAGCACAAGCACCGACCCATCGAGGGCAGCCCGATAACCAACGCCCTGGATCTCCAGGTCACGCTTGTAGCCCGTGGTTACGCCGATGACCATGTTGTTCAACAACGTCCGAGTCAGGCCGTGGAGTGACCGATGGTCCCGCTGATTGTCTGGGCGCTGCACGAGGACCGCACCGTTGTCACGCTCCAGGATCATGCTGGGGTTGAACCGCTGCGTCAGCGTTCCCTTCGGGCCTTTCACGGTAACCTGATTGTCTTCGCCGATATCGATCTCGACGCCCGCCGGAACAGCCACCGGCAATTTCCCAATACGTGACATTGTCGTTCTCCCGCGAGACTCGAAACGTGAGCCGTCACGCGACCTGCGCTAGAAAACCGTGCAAAGCACCTCGCCGCCGATCCCTCGGCGCCGGGCTTCGAATCCCGTCAAGACACCCTGCGGCGTGCTGACAATCGCAATGCCGAGTCCGCTGCGAACCCGCGGGATGTCGTCCTTGCCCGCGTACACCCGCAAGCCTGGCTTGCTGATACGCTTGATCTCGCGAATCGCCGGCTTCTTGTCCGCGCCATAACGGAGGGAGATCACCAGCTGATCTTGCGGGCGGCGCTCATTCACCCGGAAATCTGAAATGTACCCTTCTTCCTTCAGGATCTTCGCGATGGCAACCAGAATCTTGGTCGATGGCATGGTCGTCTCGGTCTGCCGCGCCATGCCCGCATTGCGGATCCTTGTCAACATATCGCTAATGGGATCGTTGACACTCATGCGTCCGTTCTCCTCGTCGTCCCGCGTGCCTCCATCATCTGGCCCGGGCGCATGGCTACCAACTCGACTTGGTCACGCCCGGTAGGCGTCCCACTGAGGCCAACTCGCGGAAGCAGATCCGACAGACGCCGAACTTCCGAATGTAGGAACGGCCGCGCCCGCACAACTTGCAGCGGTTAACCTGCCGTGTCGAAAACTTGGCGGGCTTCTCCGCCTTGACGATCAAGCTCTTTTTCGCCATTCACGCGTCCTCCGCGCTCTCCTGAGCGCGCTAACCTGCTCGTTCCGTCCGGGCGAACGGCACTCCGAGCAAGGCAAGGAGGCGCCGACCCTCTTCATCATTCCTGGCGCTGGTCACGAAACTCAGTTCGAGCCCCCGCGCACGGTCAATCCGGTCATAATCGATCTCGGGAAACGCGATCTGCTCCTGAAGGCCCAGAGTGTAGTTGCCGCGACCATCAAACGAATTCGGGGAGACTCCTCGGAAGTCGCGGATGCGCGGCAACGTAATACCGACAAGGCGATCGAGAAACTCATACATTCGGGGGCCACGTAGCGTGACCATCGCGCCGACTGGCATTCCGGCGCGGAGCTTGAACGCCGCAATCGACTTCTTGGCTCGAGTCACCACGGGCCGCTGCCCCGTGATGGCCGTTATGTCGCCAACTGCCGATTCGAGCGCCTTGGCGTTGCTGATGGCCTCGCCAAGTCCGACATTAACCACAATCTTCTTCAGTTCCGGAACTTGCATCACGTTGTCGTAACCGAACTCCTTCATCAGTTCGGGAACGACTTCGCTCCGGTATTTGTCACGCAGTCTCGCCATTTGCCCCGCTCGCTTCTTTCAGATGCTGGCGTTTTCCGCCTGGTCCGCCACGTGCTGGCGCTCAGGCCGCCATCACACTACTTTCGCGTACCACGTTCCACGCGCTAGCCGGCTTCCGGGCGCGGAATCGACTTGTCGCACTTCTTGCAATACCGGCTGTTCTTGCCGGCCGTATCCGCACGAATGCCAACGCGCGTTGGTTCTCCACAGCTCGGGCAAACAAGCATGACGTTCGAGACATGCAGCGGCGCCTCGACTTCGACGATGCCAGCCTGGCGCGCCCGCCCGCGCTTGATGTGCTTCTTGACGATATTCACGCCTTCAATGACGACGCGATCGCGTTCAATGACGTTAATCCGCACCTTCCCCTGCTGGCCCTTGTTTCGGCCAGAGGTCACCAGCACGGTATCGCCGGTTCGAATCTTTCGCATGCCCTGTCGCTCCCGTGAACTCCCTGATCGTCGAACTACAGAACTTCGGGGGCAAGCGAGACGATACGCATGAACTGCTTTTCGCGCAGTTCCCGGCCGACCGGCCCAAAGATGCGGGTTCCTCGCGGAGCTCCCTGATTGTTGATGAGGACGGCCGCATTGTCATCAAACTTGATGTGGCTGCCATCCGGCCGGCCATACTCCTGCGCCGTTCGCACGATGACCGCGCGAACCACATCGCCCTTCTTGACGCCCGCGTTTGGCTGGGCCTGCTTGACGGCCGCAATGATGATGTCGCCCACGCCACCATACTTCCGTCCCGAGCCGCCGAGAACGCGGATGCACAGGAGCTCCTTGGCCCCGCTGTTGTCCGCGACTTTCAGCCGCGACTCCTGTTGAATCACGAGATTGCTCCTGTTCGCCATCCGCGGCTCGCGGCCGCCAAAACGCTAAACCTCAATACCGCGCTGGAGAATCTCGCGAACAATCCAGCGCTTGCGCTTTGACAACGGGCGCGTCTCTTCGATGCGCACCACGTCGCCAGGCTTGCACGAGTTTTGCTCATCGTGCGCCAGGAACTTGTTGGTCCGCGTAATCCGCTTGTGATACAGGGGATGACGTCGAACCGATTCGACGGCAACGACGACCGTCTTCTCCATTTTGTCACTCACCACGCGGCCAACCTTCTGCGTCCGCGGACGCTGGGCCGGGCGTGGACTTTCTACAACCGCGCTATCTGTCATCGACATTCCTCAATTCCGACGCCAGGTGCTAGCTCGCGGCGGCGCTGGCGCGAGCGGCGATTTCCGCCTCGATCTCACGCTCGGTCTGAATGGTCTTGATCCGCGCGATGTCCTTGCGGATCTGCCGAATGCGCGCCGTAGCGGTCAACTGACCAACGGCCTCCTGGAAGCGCAGCGTACGCCATTCAGATTGCAGGTCGGCCAGCTCGCGCTCCAGCCGGTCACCATCCAGGGCCCGGATTTCAGCAGGCTTCACGCGACACTCTCCTCGCCTTCCGCCTCGTCATCAACGAGACTGGCCGGTACCCCGACTTGCTCCCGCTCGACAAACCGGCAGTCCATCGGCATTTTCATGGCCGCGCGCCGCAGCGCTTCTTGCGCGCGCTCCCGCGGCACCCCTGCCACCTCGAACATGATCCGGCCGGGCTTGACGACGGCCACCCAGTACTCCGGGTTGCCCTTGCCCGAGCCCATCCGCGTCTCGGCCGGCTTCTGCGTGACCGGCTTGTCGGGAAAGATCCGGATCCAGACCTTGCCGCCGCGCTTCAGATAGTTGGTGATCGCCCGCCGCGCGGCCTCGATCTGGCGGCTGCTGACCCATGCGGGCGCCGTGGCCTGCAGGCCATACTCGCCGAAGTTCATCTCGGCGCCACGATGGGCTTTTCCTGTCATGCGGCCCCGCATCATCTTGCGATACTTGGTCCGCTTCGGCATCAACATGATCGACGCTCCTGCACACGCTCTCCGGCCCCAGCCAGGCGCACGGATTCTCCGCCACTAGTCTCCAGCGATCGCCGCCAGGTCAGCCGTGAGCGTCGCCGCCGTCACCGGAGCGCGCTCCGGCAGAACCTCGCCCTTGTAGACCCACACCTTCACGCCAATTCGGCCATAGGTCGTGTGCGCATGGACGACACCGAAATCGATGTCCGCGCGAAGGGTCGAGCGTGGCACCCGGCCGTCCATTTCCGTAACCGATCGGCTCATCTCGGCGCCGCCAAGCCGGCCCGAGAGGGTGATCTTGACCCCCTTGGCGCCCCGGCGCATGGCCTGCTGGACCGCGTGCTTCATCGCCCGCCGATAGGCAACGCGCCGCGAAATCTGCTCGGCTATGCTCTCGGCAATCAGGATCGCGTCGATTTCGGGAACCTTGATCTCTTCGATCTTCAGATGAACCTTCTTGCCGACTTCCTTCTCGAGCATCTGGCGAATACGCTCGACGTTCGCGCCTTGCTTGCCGATGACAATGCCTGGCTTCGACGTATGCAGCGTCACGTCGACCTTATTAGCCGACCGCTCCAGCTCAATCCGTGAAATTCCAGCCCGGGTTAGCTCGCGCAAGATCAATCGCCGCAGGCGGAGATCCTCATGGAGCTGTTCGGTATAGTTCCGCTCCGCGAACCACTTCGATTCCCAGTCCGTGACGATCCCCAGCCGGAAACCGATTGGGTTGACCTTGCGTCCCATTAGCTTCTCCGTTCCTCGGCAATGACAGTCATGTGCGTATTGCGACGAACAATGCGCCCCACCCGGCCCCGCGCCTTCGCCTTGAATCGCCGGTAATTTGGCCCGTCATCCGCATAGATCGCCTTGATCCAGAGATTCTCCGGGTCCAGGTCGTAGTTGTTCTCGGCATTTGCCGCCACTGACCGCAGCAGCTTCCCGACGTCGTCGGCCGTCTTTTGCGGCATGAACCGGGTCAGGGCGATCGCGTCCAGCACGCGCTTGCCACGGACCGCATCGACAACCAGCCGCGCCTTCCGCGGGGAGACGCGGACGCCCTTGACGCTTGCCCGAACTTCCATCGTTACACCTGTCTCCCCGCCGACTCTAGCGCCGGCCGCGCCGGTCGGCATCCTTGCCATGTCCGCGGTAGGTCCGCGTTGGCGCAAATTCGCCGAGCTTGTGACCGACCATCTGCTCGGACACAAAGATCGGGACATGAACCTTGCCGTTGTGGACGGCCACCGTGTGACCGACCATCCCCGGAAAGATGGTTGACGCGCGTGCCCAGGTTCGAATCACTCGCCGCTCATTCGTGCGGTTGAGTGCCTCGATCTTCTCGCGCAACTTGGCGTCGATGTATGGTCCTTTCTTGGACGACCTCGACACGCGGTGCCTCCTCGTTTACTTCCGCTTCTTCGAGCGCTGGCGAACAATCATCGAATCGGTGCGCTTGTTGTTCCGGGTACGCGCCTGAACCGGCTTGCCCCACTTCGTCTTGGGCTGCCCGCCGATCGGCGCTTTCCCTTCGCCACCACCGTGCGGATGGTCGCGCGGGTTCATGGCCGAACCGCGCACCGTTGGCCGCCGCCCGCGATGTCGGTTTCTTCCGGCTTTGCCGATCACAATGTTCTCGTGATCCACGTTGCCTACCTGCCCGAGCGTTGCCATGCAGTTCAGATGCACGAGCCGAACTTCGCCGGACGGCATGCGAATCTGCGCGTACGTGTCAGACTTTGCCATGAGCTGGGCCGATGTCCCCGCGGATCGGCACATCTGGCCGCCCTTGCCAGGGTAGAGCTCGATGTTGTGGATTTGCGTACCCGTCGGGATGTTCCGCAGTGGCATGGCATTGCCAACCCGAATCGGGGACTCGGGCCCCGAAATGACGGAATCGCCGACACTAATGCCCACTGGCGCCAGCATGTATCGCTTTTCGCCGTCAACATAGTGCAGCAACGCGATCCGGGCCGAGCGGTTGGGATCGTATTCGATCGCCGCGACCTTCGCCGGAATACCGGTCTTGTTCCGCTTGAAGTCAATGATGCGATAGTGCCGCTTGTGGCCGCCGCCCCGGTGCCGCGTCGTGATGCGACCCCGATTGTTGCGGCCCGCGTGCTTCTTCAACGGCTCGATCAGGCTCTTCTCGGGCTTCTTCTTGGTGATTTCCTCAAACGTGCTGACGCTCATCGAGCGCCGCCCCGGCGAGGTTGGCTTGTAAATGCGGATTGGCATATCTGCGTCCTTCCTCAGACCCGCCGGGATTCTCTAGACCTGCTCGAAGACATCGATGCGCTGGCCCGGGAAAAGCGTCACGACCGCCTTTTTCCAGGAACGCTCCTGCCCGTGAATGCGGCCGCTGCCGCGGCGAATTGCCCGCGAACGGCGAGATCCCTTCACGTTCATGGTATTCACGGCCTTGACCCGGACATTGAACAGCTTTTCCACTGCCTCACGGATCTGAATCTTGTTGGCCACGGACGCGACCTCGAACGAGTATTGGTCGATGCCCATGAGATCCGTGTTCTTTTCGGTGATGAGTGGCTTGACGATCACCTGATCGACTGTCAATTCTGGCATCTTAGGCCTCCTGAGCCACGACGCCGGCGGCCTCGGCCCGCGCGGCCAATCGCGCCTGCTTCCATGCGCTCGGCTCGCGGCGATCCTCCGGAAGCGCCAGAATCTCTTCGACGACCGGAATCGCCTCTCGCGTTACCAGCAGTCGGTCGAACTTCAGAATGTCCCGCACATTGAGATACCGGGCATCGACGACCCAGACGTTCTTCAGGTTCCCGGAAGACTTCCGGATGGGCGTAACGACGCCATCGGTGACGATCAGGTACGACCGGCTTTCCGGGAGCGCCGCGATCACGTCCTTCATCGCCTTGGTCCTCGGTTCGACCTCGGCGAGACCGTCAATGACCGTCAAACGTTCATCGCGAACTTTGGCCGACAGCGCCGAGCGAACGGCCAGTCGACGCATCTTTCGCGGCATCGCCTGCTCGAACGAGCGCTGATGCGGCCCCCAGACCGTTCCACCGCCAATCCACTGCGGCGAACGAATCGAGCCCTGCCGCGCGCGGCCGGTGCCCTTTTGCCGCCAGGGCTTGGAGCCGCCGCCACGCACTTCAGCACGAGTCTTCGTATCTCTCGTCCCCAGGCGAGCGTTGGCAAGCTGCCTCAACAGCGCCTGGTGCATCACGGGAACGTTCGGCTCAATGCCCCAGACCGAATCGTCCAACTCGGCAGTGGCTATCACCTTCCCCTGCTTGTCATGCACATCGACAATCATGTCAAATCTCCGGAGCCAGAACGGGACCTCGCCCGCGGCCATGAGTGCCTTCCAGCGCTACTTCTTTCGCGCCTTGACGGCCCGCTGGACGATCACCACGCCCTCGTTCGCTCCCGGCACCGAACCCTGAACCAGTAGCAGATTGCGCTCAGGATCGACCCGTAGCACTTTCAGGTTCTGCACCGTCACCCGGTCGTTGCCCATGCGGCCTGCCATGCGCATGCCCTTGAACACGCGCCCGGGCGTCGCGCTCGACCCGATCGAGCCAGGCGCACGCAAGCGGTCAGACTGACCGTGCGTCTTCGGACCGCCGCTGAAGCCATGCCGCTTCACGCCACCCTGAAAGCCCCGGCCCTTCGACGTCCCGATGACGTCAACCAGATCGCCCGCGGCAAACGCATCAGCCTTGATCACCTGACCAACGGAAAACTGCGAAACGTCGTCGGCCTGCACCTCGCGCAGCGTCTTTGACATGAAGCCGCTGGCCGCGCGATGGCCGCGCTCCGGGCGATTGAGACGCTTATCGAGTCCAAATCCCAATTGAACGGCGCTGTAGCCATCGCGCTCATCTGTCCTGATCTGCGTGACCACGCAGGGGCCAACTTCGAGCACGGTGACAGGGTGCGCCAGCCCCGCGTCATCAAATATCTGGGACATTCCCAGTTTCTTCCCAATGAGCCCTTGAATCATTGGCTCTCTCCTGTCCTCCAGGACGTGGCGAAGCCCTTGGGGCCGCGTCCACATGCAGAGCGTGATCGGCGCCGAGTCAACATCGGTGAGAACCCGGCGCCGCCGCTTTTCCTACAGCTTGATCTCGATATCGACGCCAGCCGGCAGATTCAACCGCATCAGCGACCGGATCGTGCTGCCGCTCGGCTCCAGCACGTCGATGAGGCGCTTGTGCGTCCGAACCTCGAACTGCTCCTGCGAATCCTTGTCCACGAACGGTGAACGAATTACGCAGAACTTCTCGATCCGGGTGGGAAGCGGGATCGGACCAGCCACCTTGGCGCCCGTCGATTCCGCCGTCTCCACGATCTTGCTCGCCGACTGGTCGAGCACCTTGTGGTCATAGGCCTTCAGGCGGATACGAATCCGCTGACTGGGCTTCTTGGCGACCATCCGTTACTTGCTCCTGCTTCCTGGCTTCGCGACGCTTCGGGATCTACTCAGTGATCGCGGTGACGACGCCGGCGCCGACGGTGCGGCCGCCCTCGCGGATGGCGA
>CAYSXO010000038.1:0-21719 GCA_964434995.1 uncultured Sphaerobacteraceae bacterium | reverse complement strand
GGCTGTTGCCTCATCTGCTTCAATGCCCTCCAGCAGAGGTTTTGAAATGCGCTCTAAGCAATGCTCGGCTTTCGCCTAGAAAATGGGTCAATATGCTGCTGGTGAGCAGCGGAAGCGCCTGACTGACTGGCGATTCCTGGTAGTTCCCTCCGGCCAGGACCAGAATTGTGACGCGATGGCCATCACATCGCCAGACTTCCGGGATTGCCATTCGAGAGAATAGGTCGAGCTTGTCGATCGCGGATCGACCCAACTCCATCTCCAGGATTAGGTCTGGCACAGGATCGACGGCAAGATCGACTTCACGTTGGCCGCGAATTCGTCGCTCGTTCTGAATGTAGAAGCTTGCGTCCGGCTCGAATCCGCGTGCCAGATCGCGGCGTCGAAAGGTTGTTGAGCCAACACTGCGAATAGGGATTCCCAGAACCGCGGTGACAATATCGACGATTCTTGTGATGGTCGCCGCATCCTCGTCATGGGCCATCGACGGCGTCGCGAGCTCCAGAACCCCTTGGCTAAAGGCAATTCTAGGCACCCTTCGGCCACGGTCGTCCGACAACAGCCGCTCGTAGGTCTCCCAACTGACGTTCGGAAGAACGACGCGCGCCTCCTCCACGGTGCTGGGAGGAGGCGCGGCCAGTGCCGAGATCATGGCGAACACTCAATCTAGCGGTCGACCGAGCCGAGCACGATGTCGATCGTCCCGATGAGGGCCACCACGTCGGCCAGCATCGAGCCGGTCGCCATGTACGGCAGGACGCCGAGGTTGACGAAGTCTGGGCTGCGGATGCGGAACCGGTACGGCAACGCCGAGCCGTCCGACACCACGTAGTAGCCAAGTTCGCCCTTGGGGTGCTCGACCGCCGCGTAAGCCTCGCCAACCGGCGGAGTGATTCCCTTGATGACCCAGATGAAGTGACGCTGCATGTCCTCGGCGGTCGTCATCGTTCCCTTGTGCGGAGGAATGACGTATTCCGACTCATAGGCCATGAGCGGGGTGTCCATCCGCTCGCACTGATCGAGCGCCTGGCTGATGATCTTGAGCGTCTGCCGCATCTCTTCCATGCGGACGAGGTAGCGGTCGTACGTGTCGCCATGCTGGCCAAGTGGGACCTCGAAGTCGAGGCGGTCGTAAACCAGATACGGCATCGCCTTGCGGATGTCATAGTTCACGCCTGAGCCGCGCAGGCAGGCCCCAGTCAGTGAGTAGCTGATCGCCGCGTCAGCCGGGATGATGCCGACGCCCTTCGTGCGCGCCATCCAGATCGGGTTGGCCGACAGGATGTCGGCATACTCCTGCTGCCGCTCGGGGAAGATTCGCACGAAATCGCGCACCATGCCCGGCAGATTCTCGGGAATGGGCCGCGAAAAGCCACCGATCTCCATCATGTTCGTGGTCAGGCGCGCGCCGCAGAACGCCTCGAAGAGATCGAGGATCAGCTCCCGCTCGCGGAAGCAGTAGAGCGACATCGAGAGCGCGCCAATATCGAGCGCGTGCGTGCCAAGCCAAACGAGGTGCGAGGCGATGCGCGCCAGTTCCGACATGATCACGCGCCAGTACTGCGCGCGCTCCGGGGCTTCGACGCCGCAAAGCTTCTCGAATGCCAGCACGCAGCCGAGGTTGTTCATCGGGGCGGCGACATAGTCGGTACGGTCGGTCCAGGGAATGACCTGAGCGTAGCGGTGATGCTCGCCGAGTTTTTCGGTCCCCCGGTGCAGGTAGCCGATCACGGGATCACACTCGGTGATCAGTTCGCCATCGAGCTTCAGCACCACGCGGAGCACGCCGTGGGTGCTGGGGTGCTGCGGCCCCATGTTGAGCGTCATCAAACGCTCGCCGGTCTGCAGCGCGACATCCTCTTCCACGGTCAGGCTGCCGAACGATGAAGCGTCCGGGCTGAAGACCGCGTCAGTGGGATACGGTGTGGGGAGGCTGTTCGTTTCCGTGTCTGTGCCTGTCGCGGCGCTCATGATCAGGATGCTCCTCGTCCCGTCCAGCGGGTGCGCACGCGGCCAACGGTGCGCTCGGTGTTGTAGACCGGGAACTCGCGCCATCCACGCAGCGGGTAGTCCTTGCGCAGCGGGTGGCCTTCCTCCCAGTCATCCGGCAGCAGCATGCGGCGCAAGGATGGGTGCCCCTCGAAGACGATCCCAAACATGTCGTAGCACTCGCGCTCCAGCCAGTTGGCGCCATTCCAGATCGGCACCAGGGATGGGATCAAATCACCATCATTGACGCCCGCCTTGAGGCGCAGGCGCGCGCGGTTGGGCAGCGAATAGAGCTGAGCGACAACGTCAAAACGGGGATTCTCGCGCAGCCGCAGCATGTCGACCGCGGTCAGGTCGGTCAGGAAGTTGAGTTGCACGCGCGGGTGGTTCTTCAGGTGAAGACAGATTCTTCGCCATTCGTCGCGCGCGACGTGGATCGTTGTCTCATTGCGGAAGCGGACGGCGTCGACCACCGCGTCGCGGAAATCGGCCCGCAG
The DNA here is from genome assembly GCA_964434995.1 of uncultured Sphaerobacteraceae bacterium. GTDB lineage: Bacteria > Chloroflexota > Chloroflexia > Thermomicrobiales > UBA6265 > JACCXM01. Next base: position 19,233 of record CAYSXO010000038.1, on the reverse strand, counting down.
GACCCGTAGCACTGGATGCGCCTCGATGTCGTCGGCGAACCAGAGGTCGCGAGTCCACGCCTCGTCATCATCCAGCAGCGCTTCCTTGAGCGCGGAAACGCTGCTGACGGGCGCCGAGGCCACGGCGGCATCGGGCGATTCCGCCGCAACCTCCGCGGCCTCAGTGGCCTCGTGCGCCTCTCGTTCGCGGTTGACGTCTGGCTCCGTTGGGTGGAGTGTCACGCGTCTGACCCTCGTTCGTGCTGACTAGAGACTACAGGCCGGGCGTTGCCGGGACCGCGTCAAGCGCGCCCATGGCCGCCAGGCGCTCGGCCTTTCGCTGTTCTTCGGCGGCGGCGATGCCCTGCTTGCGGGCCATCGTCTCGTACTTGATCACCTTGTTTTGCAACTCCAGGATGCCGTAATAGAGCGCCTCCGGGGTGGGCGGGCAGCCGGGCACATAGACATCGACCGGGATGACCTGATCGACGCCCTGCACGACCGCGTAGGTGTCGTACGGGCCGCCCACGTTGGCGCAGGACCCCATCGAGACGACCCACTTCGGCTCTGGCATCTGGTCGTACAGCGTGCGCACGACCGGGGCCATCTTTTTCGTCACCGTGCCGGCGATGATCATCAGGTCGGCTTGACGAGGAGAGGCGCGATAGAGCATGCCGAAGCGCTCGGCGAGGTCGAAGCGAGCCATCGACGCCGCGATCATCTCGATGGCGCAGCAGGCCAGGCCGAACTGGAGCCACCAGAGCGATGAGCGCCGGGCCCAGTTGAAGAGGAAGTCAAGCGAGGTGATGAAGACGTTCTTTTCGTACCGATCGTGCACTAGACCCATTCGAGGGCCCCTTTCCGCCATGCATAGATGTACCCAACAAAGAGCAACGCAATGAAGACCAGCATTTCGACGAATCCGTAGAGACCGAGCTGGTCGAAAAGCACTGCCCACGGGAACATGAAGATGGCTTCAATGTCGAAAATGACAAAGAGCATGGCCACGACATAGAAGCGAGCGGTATAGCGTGGTTTGACCGGGGTGATATTGGGGAGACCGCTCTCGTAGGGGGCGGCTTTCATCCATGTTGGCTTCGATGGAGCCATGATCCAGTTAAGGATCAGCAGCGTCATGCCCATGGCAAACGCCGCCGTCAACATGATCCCGATGATGAGCCAGTTTCCGCCAAAGGTTTCTATCGTCACCTGAGCGTCGTTTCCTTTGCTCCCAACCGTTCCGGCACGCGCGCCGCAGCCTCGTGCCCAAGCCAACCTCCCTATCGTAGCACGAACCGCTACCCCCTCTGGCCGCCTCGAGCGTCGCTGGCGGAAGCCTCCTCAACCGATGCGCACCGCCTCTTCCGGGAATCGGTAGCGCTCTGGTTGTTGCCGCCCTTGCAGGGCATAAACGGTGATGAGCGGTCCCAAATGACCCACAAACATGAGGGCGCAGAGCACGATCTTTCCCCCCGCGGAGAGGACCGGGGTGATGCCCGTTGAAACACCGACCGTGGCCAGCGCGCTCATCGCCTCGAACATCAGATCGATCATGCCCACGTCCCGGCGATGCAGATGGTGCTCAACGATCGAGAGGGACGCAACGCCGATGCCGAAGATGATGAGAAAAACGACAATGACCGTCATCGCGCGAAAGATGATCGGCGGCGCGATGCGGCGGCCCCAGAGCTGAGTCTCGGCGTTTCCGCGCAGGGTTGATACAACGGCCGCCAACACAACGCCAACCGTGCTCAGGCGGACGCCGCCCGAGGTCGAACCGGAAGCTCCCCCGACAAACATCAACGCCAGCCAGGAAAAGAGCGTCAGGGGATTCACCAGCGACCAGTCAATGGTGGTGAAACCACCGCTCCGGGCGGATGCGCTCTGAAAGAGCGAGGCCAGCAGCTTGGTTCCCGGGCTGAATGTGGCGAGCGCGCCGCCCCATTCCGCGCCGAGGAAGACGACCGCTCCCGCGAGAAGGAGTGCCCCATTCAGTGCCAGCACGATCTTGGTATCGAGCGCCAGGGCTCCCCATCGGCGATTGCGGGCAAGATCAGACCAGACCATGTAGGACAACGCACCGATCTGCATGATGATGATGAGCAACAAATTGAGCCAGACATCGCTCACCACCGGCCGGAACGAGGCGAAGCTGCCAGAGAGATCGAACCCCGAGTTGCCAAAGGCGGTAACGGCGTAGAACACGCCATTCCAGAGCGCATCGAGCGGCGGCAGCGCGCCCGCGGTCAGGAACCAGAACGTGAGAAATCCCGTGGCAATGGCTTCTGTGGCGAAGGTAAATCGGATGATTTGCCGGGCGAGGGAGATCGCCTCCTCGATCGACAGCGAAGGGGAGCCGTCCCTGAGCATCATTTCGTCTCGCAGGGTGTAGGCGCCGGCGCCGCGGCGAAGCATCTGCAACAAGATGCTGGCGCCGACCATGAAGCCAAGCGCCCCGGTTTGCACCAGGCCAAGAAGAATTGCCTGTCCCCACCGGTTCCAGTGATCCAGCGTGTCGACCACGGAAAGGCCCGATACCGACGCGGCTGAGACGGACGTGAAGAAAGCATCGACGAGCGGCGTGCGTTGGCCGGAGCGCGTCACCCAGGGAAGCGATAGGAGCACCGTTCCGACAATGATGATCACCACCATCCCCAGAACGAAGAGCTGCGAATGACGGCGGGCGTTGGCCCGCGCCCCGGGACCCGGCGCAGGCGGGGCGAAGATCGCGATGAGCGGCGACTTGCCTCGGCCCCGCGCGCCGCTGGCGGGCGCGCGGTTAGTTGTCCGCGAAACGGTCGAGCGCTTCATCGAGCCCCGCAACGAGGACGACGTCGCCAGGCTGTAGTGGTGTCTCCACCGCTGGCCTCGCGAGCAGGACGCTGCCACGCTGGATGAGGAGGACGCTGATGTCTCCGCATTGAGTTTCGGCTTCAGTGACCGTCATCCCGACCAGGTGTGGCGGCAACGAGAGCTGGGCAACGCCGCTGGTTGGCGTCAGGTTCATGTATGCGACGGCGTGCCGGATCTCCAGCGAGTGGGCAACCTGAACCCCGGCGTCATGCTCCGGGAAGACAATGCGGTCGGCGCCGACTTTCTTCAGGATTTCGCCGTGCAGCTCGGTTTCCGCCTTGGCGATGACCCAGGGCACGCCCATGCGTTTCAGCACCAGCGCGCAACTGATGCTCGCCTCGATATTCTGGCCCTGGGCGACAACGCCTACGTCTGAGCGGACGACGCCGAGTGAGGCGAGCGCCTCCTCGTCGGAACCGTCGGCCTGGGCGGCCAGCGTCGCGAAGTTAGCCGCCTCAGCGATGCGCTTCTCATCGATATCGACGGCGGTGACATCGTAGCCCAGGTCGAAGCAGACCCGGGCGACGCTTGTCCCAAAGCGGCCAAGCCCGATAACCGCCACGCGCTTCCGAATCTCATCCTGCCGTCCAAAGAACATGCCTGAGCCTCTTTGCGCGCCCGCGCATCTGGGTCTCGATCCCCGTTCAGGGGGCGGGTGTTGCGGTCAACTGGTAGCGGTCAGCGACCCGTTCGGGCGTCCAGGGGGTAAAGAGCCACTCTTCAAAGAAGTCGTCCAGGTCTTTACTCGAAACGTCTTCGGCGAGCGCCATAAAGTCGCTCGCGGTCGCGTTGCCGAAATGGTGGCGCGCGGCCCATTCCCGGAGGAGCTGGAAGAACGCTTCGTCGCCCATCCGTTCGCGCAGATCGGCCAGCATCAGCGCGCCGCCCGCGTAGACCACCTCCGAGAAGAGGTGATCCGGCCCCGGATCGCCGATCAGCACCGGATTTCCACTCGATGTCCGGCTCGCGTTGGCGAACGATGACATCTGCCGCCGCAGCGACATCTCAGCGGCTTCTTCCCCGTATGCCTCTTCCGCCCACAGCGTCTCCGAATAGCGGGCAAGCCCCTCATTGAGCCAGATGTCCTGCCAGCGGGCGGGTGAGACGCTATTGCCGAACCACTGATGCGCCACTTCGTGCGCCACGGTTGGCTCGCGAATTGAGGAACGGTCGTAGCCGATCAGGCCCTGGGTCTCGAGCGCGGCGTTGAACGAGGTGTCCTCGAAGACGGTACTTCCGACAGACGCGAAGGGATAGGGACCGAACAGGTCGGTGAACGCATCCACCATGTCGGGCACCAGGGCGAAGACCTCTCGTTCCCGATCGGTGAGGTCCTGGGGAAAGGCCTCCACAAGAGTTATGCCATCTGGCTGCTCCTCCATGGAGACATCGAGCTTCGCGGCATGGAAGGTCACCAGATAGCTTGCGGTCGGCTCCTCGTTTTCCCAGGTGAAGACGCGAGATGAGCGGTCGCTTTCCACGCGGTCAACAATGGCCACTTCGGCAAGGCGCCCGTTGGCAACGACCTCGAAGCCATCGGGCACTTCGATGATCAGCGTGTAGGTCGCCTTGTCGAGCGGGTGCCCGTTGACGGGATACCAGACATCGGCGCCAGCCGGTTCACCGACGGCAAAGATGGAACTGCCGGTCGCCCACCATCCTTGCTGGAAGCGATCGTCTCCGCCGTCGGGCCTACCGTGATAGCTGACCACAGCTTGGAACGGCGTCCCTTCCATTAGTGGAGTCGGCAATATGATGGTCAGTTCTCCGCCATTTCGCGACCACTCCGCCGGCATACCATCGACCGAAACGCTGTCAATCTCCGGTCCGCGGAAATCGAGATTGAACGCGGAAAGGTTCTGGATCGTTACGGCATCGATGGTTGCCGTTGCTTCGCGGATGCTTCCCTTGCGGATGTCAAGATTGAGATCGATCGTGTAGTGGAGCGCGTCGTACCCGCCGTTGCCGAGCAAAGGAAAGTAGGGATCACCAATCCCTGCCGCTCCTGCTGATGGCAGCGAGGCAACCGGGGTTGCGAGAGCAGCCGGGGTCGCTGATCCAGCGTCCTGCGCCTCGCTGGCCATGGGGGAGAGCGTCGAAGCGAATATGGCTGCTGCAAGAAGCAACGCGCCGCAGCGCGTGGCGCGCGTTGTAAATGAGTCTGTCACTGACGTTCCCTGCACCCTTCTCGTGGAGATTCTGGCGGGCGAGCCGCGAGGCATGCTACCGCGCCTTCCCATGCCCCGTCGATAACGGAACGCACTTTCGATCGCGGTGGTTTTGCCGTCATCCGGGATGGCCATCAGCGCGGCCGCCATCGGAGCTCATAGCCGTGGCTGGCGAGCCTGACCTCGTCTCTGGCGGCGAATCCATCACGTGGCCCCGGCGTCGCACGTCCTTCGTGAAAGCAAGGCGCGCCGGCGAGGATACCCACCGCCAGGAGTGCAACAAGGCCTATCGCGTTTCGCGACGGAGCTCCAACCACTCCATCGTATCGGGCGGGAGACAAACGGCGGTCGCCGCCGCGTTGATGGCGACTTCCTCCGTACTCGTGCCTCCCGCGATGGCATACAGGTTGAGTGGCTGAGAGAGCACATAGGCGAGAGCGATCTGAGGAACGGTCAGGCCGCTCTCGTGAGCGAGCGTTTGGGCTCGTGAAAGCCGTTCATAATTCGCGTCAGTGCCATAGACACGCCGGGCACGTTCTGCCGCAACTTCCGGCACGACCCCATCACCGTGCCGGGAAAATCCTCCGGAAAGGAATCCCCCTGCCAGGCTAGACCATGCAAAAATCGGCATCTGCTCGCGTGCATACCAGTCCCGGGCAGCGGTTCCACTCGGACCACAGATCGAGACGCAGCCTGGCCAGGGTGCTTCGGCCTGGTCGGCGAGGCTGAAGTGCGGGCTGCTCGCAACAAAGGGCTCCAGGCCATGCTCGAGTGCGTAGGCATTGGCTTCGGCGATTCGCTGATGCGTCCAGTTGGAGCCGCCAAACGCCCGTATCTTGCCCTCGCGGAGATGGTCGTTCAGCGCCTCAACGATCGGGCCGACCGGTACCCCCGGGTCGTCGCGGTGGAGCAGGTAAAGGTCAATGGTCCCCAGGTCGAGTTGACGTAATGACTCGTTGAGGTCGGCGGCGATGTCGGCCGGGGTGACACGGTTTCGCTCGGGGCTGTGGTGAGCGCCTTTGCCGACGATGACAACATGATCGCCCACGCCCCGCTCGCGTACCCAGCAGCCGACAGTCGCCTCGTTGCCGTGGCCATAGTGGCGTGCGGTATCGAACGCCGTTATCCCCCCTTCAAGGGCAGCGTCGAGCAGGGCGAAGCTGTAGGGCAAATCGTCCTCGCGGATCATGACTGGTCCCTGAACGAGGCGCGATATTGGCTTGCTCAGGCCAGCCAGCCGTCCGAAATTCACGTCAATGCTCCTGCTCGACCGGAAAGCGAAGGCCCCAATCGGCCCGTACGCGGTCGAGTGTCTCGAGGACCGCGACGGTTTCTTCCAGTGGCATCAGTGGGCTTTCGGTGGCAGCGGAACGCAAGCACCGCATGGCCTCTAGCGCTTCATGGGTATACCCGTTCCCCAAATACGGCGCGACGATGGTCATGGGCTGGTCCCCATCGACCGCCAGCGTCAGGCCCTCGGCTTTCCACCAAGGGGCCCGGAGGCGAATCGACCCACGCGTCCCCCGATTACGGCCTCCTGTGACGTGGTCGCCGTGATCGTGGCCGTCAATTGCGCGAATTGGCCTCCCTCATAGCCGAGGAGGAGCGCCGACTGCTCATCAATGCCGCTCGCGCCGCGTTGGACTTCGGTTTGCATCGTTCGTGAAGACCCAATGAGCATGGATGCAAGTGAGGCGAGGTAGACGCCCACGTCCAGCAGCGCGCCGCCGCCCAAGGCGAGATCGAACAGGCGATGCGCCGGATCAAACGCCTTGCGAAAGCCGAAATCCGCGACAAGAAAGCGAACGTCTCCGATTGTGCCGTCGCTGATGTGGCGGCGAACCTCTGAGAGCGGGGGGAGGCAACGGGTCCACATCGCTTCCATCAGGAACAGGCGGCGTTCGCGCGCCAGGTGGACCAGGTCTCGAGCTTGCGCGGCGTTGAAGGTGAACAGTTTTTCGCAAAGGACAGCTTTGCCCGCCTGCAGGCAGAGCCGGGTGTTGGCATGGTGGCACGCGTGCGGAGTGGCGACATAAATGATGTCGAGTTCGGGGGCGTTGGCGAGCCCGGCATAGCTCCCGAAGGAACGGGCAGCGCCAACGCGTTGTGCGAAACCCGCGGCGGTGGTCTCGGATCGGGAGCCGACCGCGGCCAATTCCGCGTTCGGTAGGACCTCCAGCGCCGCGGCACAGGTGGCGGCAATGCGCCCGGTGCCCATGATTCCCCAGCGCATGGTTTCCAGCGTTGTCACCCCGATCCGCCCTCCGCCGGTGTCCCTGGAGCGAGCAACGGCATTGCCGCTGCTCGCACATGAGCGGAGCTTACCAATCCGCGACCGCCCCGTCGCGATGAAAGGGCTGGACAAGAATTTCGGGCGCAAAGGGATGCTTGCTGGCGGCCGTCTCGTTCACCTCGATGCCGAGTCCAGGCCGGTTTGGCAGACCAACGCGGCCATCAACGACCTCTACCGGATCGGTCACGACCTTGTTGCGCCAGGGAACGTCCGAACGGATGGCCTCCTGGATCAGGAAATTCGGCGTCGCGATCCCGAAGTGAATGGCCGCCGCCGTGGCCACTGGTCCTAGCGGGTTGTGCGGCGCCACGGACACGTAGTGCGCTTCCGCCATCGCCGCGATCTTGCGCGCCTCCCAAAGACCGCCGCAGTGGCACAGATCGGGCTGTATCACCGCGCACGCGCCTTTTTCAAGCAATGGCCGGAACTGGAAGCGCGTTACCAGCCGCTCGCCGGTCGCAATGGGGATGCCGGGCAGCGCCCGGGCCACGTCCGCCATGCCGTCGACATTCTCCGGCGGGCAGGGCTCCTCGAGGAACCAGGGGCGATAGGGCCGGAGCACTTCCCCGAACTGGATCCCCATCGCCGGCGTGGTGCGCCCATGCAAGTCGACCATGATGTCGACCTCATCGCCAACGGCATCACGGATCGCCGCCATGCAGCGGTCCGCATGCCTCAGCACGGCCATACCGTCGAGCGGCTCCGAAATCGGAACGACGAGCACTTTGATGGCGGTGTAGCCGTCCGCCACCGATTCTCTTGCCCGCTCGGCCATCCGCTCTGGTTGGTCCTGCAGGTAGAGGGCGTTCATTTCGCCGCCGCCCAGGTGGTCGTACATGCGGATCGAGTCGCGCACGGCGCCGCCCAGAAGTTGGTAGACCGGCAGGCCGAGGCTCTTGCCAAAGATGTCCCAGCAGGCCTGCTCGATCCCGGAGATGGCGCTCATCCCGACCACGCCAGCCCGGAAGAAAGCGTGCCGGTTCATGACCTGGTAAAGGTGCTCGATACGGCGCGGGTCCTGGCCGACGATCATCGGCGCCAGGTCCTCGATGCAGCCAACGACGCCTCGCGTCTTCCACTCCAGGCTGGCTTCGCCCCAGCCAATGACCCCTTCGTCGGTTTCAACCTTCACGAAGACCCAGTTCCGCAGTTGCGCGTTGACGACGACCGCGCTGACGCCGGTGATCTTCACGAACCCTCCTGTCGAGTACGAGTCATTCGCCGATTCACGCGAGCCACGGCGGATCTGCCGACCAGGCTTCCAGCGCCGCTGCCTGCGCCGGCGATTCGATGGCGCCAGGGCAGACCGCGCGCACGCTGACGATGGCTTCGCCCGCGCCGAGGCCGCCACGCATCAGATAGGCTGCCAGAACCGTCCCCGTGCGGCCCTGGCCGGCCATGCAGTGCACGGCGGCGGGCACACCGCCGCCAATAGCATCGTCCAGGAAGGTGAAGGCGTCGAGCAAGAGTGGGGTCGTCGGCGCGGTAAAGTCCTCGACCGGCAGGTGCAATCCGCGCAAGCCATGCCGCGCCAACGCATCGGGAGCCAGAGGCCGTTCGGTCAGGGTCAACAGTGCGCCCACGCCACGTTCGACGAGCGCGGCCAAGTCGCCATCGAGGTCGCCGCTGGCCGCACCCGGCCGAGAGCACCCGGCCAGGACACCTTCAATCACCCAGTAGAAGCGATACATCACCACCCTCCGCGTGGGACGCGCAACTGGCACGAATCGTGAATGATGTCGAACCTGGGCAGAGTACCCCATGGCGAACGGGGCGTAGTTGGAAGGCGCCAGTTGCCAGGCGCTTGCCGCCGGCGATCGAGACCGGCGGCTCATGACAGGAGAGACCGGTAGTGGCAAAGGCAAAGGACAAAGTTCGGTTGATCAAGGCGATGAAGGAGGGCGAGGGAACCATGGACCGCATGTTTTCGACGGGGGTCGATCTTTCCCTGGATACGCGCGCGGCCATGATTTCCCTGCTCAACCAGCAACTGGCGAATACGTCTGATCTCTATAGCCAGACCAAGCAGGCGCACTGGAACGTCAAGGGCGCGCACTTCTACCCGCTGCATTTGCTGTTCGACCAGCTTGCGGAAAAGCGGCTCGGCGAATCGGACGAAATTGCCGAGCGAGCGACCGCGCTTGGCGGCTATGCCACCGGCACCGTGCGCATGGCCGCGGCCAACAGCCAGATTCCCGAGATGCCGACGGACATTGATGCTGGCATCGACTACGTGCAAGCCCTGGTCGACCGCTATACGCGGCATGCGAACGCGGTTCGCGCGGCCATCGAACAGGCGGACGAGGTGGGCGACCTGGACACCGCCGATCTCTTCACCGAGATTTCGCGCGAGCTGGACAAGGATCTCTGGTTCCTTCAGGCGCACGTGCAAGGGTAGGCGACTTAGCTGGCCCGGCACGGCTGAGTTGAAGAATTCCCGCTGGCGCGTGAGCCAGGATGACATGGCAGCCGTGCCGGGTTGCGAACCCAGCGAGGCCTCTCGGTCACCCACGATCGGGAAGCCAGGCTGGCGTTCATTGTTGACCGGGCCGAGCGCGATACCGCGACCTCGTTGATACTCCTCTCGAAGCGGGATGCGGGCATTGTGCCTGCACGTTTGCCTGTCTTGATCAGGAGGGATTGATGCCTGCGGTTTCCAATCTCTTTGCCCCGGATCTCATCCTCGTCAACGGGCGCATCCACACCGTTGATGATGCCCAGCCAGTGGTGGCCTCCGTCGCCATACGAGGTGGCCGCATCGTCGGGGTTGGCTCCGATGACGAGATTCGCTCCCTGGCGGGGCCTGGCACGACGATTGAGGACCTTGGCGGCGCGACGGTCGTCCCCGGCCTGATCGACGCCCACAATCACCTGCAATCGACCGGCGCGATGCTGCGTGAGGTGCAACTCTTCGATACGCGCTCGATCCCGGAAATCGTTGCACGGGTCGCTTCCCGAGTCGCGGAGACGCCGAAGGGGCAGTGGATCGTTGGGCGCGGCTGGGATGAGAGCCTCCTCGCGGAGGGGCGTCACCCGACCCGGCACGATCTGGATGCGGTTTCTCCCGACAATCCGGTTCTCCTGCACCGTGTCTGGAACAAGCTCGTGTGCAACAGCGCCGCCTTGCAGATCGCGGGAATTGACAAGGAAACGCCGGACCCACCGGCGGACGTCCTCTATAGCGGCTCGTTTGAGCGCGACGACGATGGCAACCCGACGGGGCTGTTCCGGGATCGGGCGAAAGAGCTCATCTCAAACCACGTCCCGGAGCCGACGGATGACGAGCGCGTGACGGCTATCGCCGCGGCGTGCCGGGCGTACAACGCCGTAGGCCTGACGGGCGTCGCCGAGCCGGGCCTCTATCCAGAGGAGATCCGCGCCTATGACCGCGCCAAACGCGAAGGAAAGCTGACCGTCCGCACCGACATGCTAATGGCGGCATGGGGCTTTGGCGCGCCTGAAACAGAAGAAGGGCTTGAGGAGCGCTTTGCCGCGATGGGCATCGGCGGCGGATTCGGTGACGATCTGCTGCGCCTCGAGGGGATCAAGTTGATGATCGACGGCGGGATGAGCGACCGCACCGCCCGCATGTACGAGCCCTATCTCGATCAGCCAGACCACCGGGGCGCCTGGGTCGTCGAGCCGAACCGGCTAGTGAAGCTCATCCGGCTGGTTCATGACCTCGGCTGGCCGATGGACATTCACACCTGCGGCGATGAAGCGCAGGAGGTGGTTGTCGGCGCCTTCGCCGACGCGCAGCGGGACAATCCGAAGCCGTGGCTGAGGCACCGGGTGCATCATGCCTATTTCCCAACCGAAACGGCCTTGCGGCGGATGGCGGAGGCGCAGATTTCCGCCGTGGTCTCTTCGCCGTTCCTGACCAACCTGGGAGAGGGTTTCGTCAACAGTGTCGGGCCGGAGCGTGCCGGACGCGCCATGCCTATGCGGACCTATCTGAATGCCGGGGTGCCGTTGGCCGGCTCGTCCGATTCGTACATCACCGACTTCAACCCCTGGGTCGGAATGCATGCGGCGGTGAACCGGCGGACGGTCACTGGCCGTGATCTGGGCAGGGCGGATGAGGCGCTCACCCCGGAAGAAGCCCTGCGCTCGTACACCCTCGGCGGCGCGTTCGCCGTGGGCCGAGAAGACCGGCAGGGCTCGATTTCACCCGGCAAGCTGGCCGATCTGGTGGTGCTCGACCGCGACCCGCTGGCCATCGATCCCGACCAGCTCGACCAGGTCAAACCAACCGCGACGATGGTTGGCGGTGCATGGGTCTGGAACGAGGGGGTGACGGGGTGACGGGGTGTTGGGGTGATCGGCACGACGGGCGTTACGCTCGCTTCCTCACACCCTCACACCCTCATTTTGCCTCAATCTCGATGAAGATGAACTCGCCTTCGTTGTCGTTGATGACGTCGTGTTCAACGCCCGCGTTTCGGGAGTACGAGACACCCACGGTGAGGTTGGCGGATGTGGAGCCGTCGGGGGTTTCGAGCAGGAGCGTGCCGGTGGTCATCGGCACCACCACGTAGTCGTGGGCGTGCCGGTGCCATCCGGTGTGCGCGCCGGGGGCGAAGCGCCACTCGGTGACGATGAAGCGTTCGTTGTCGAGTTGGACGTTCGGCACGGCCAGCGGCCGCTCGGTTTTCGCGGTAGTCACGACGTCGGGCCTCCTCAGAACGTGGGCTTGAGCATCGCCATCGCGGGCAGAGTCACCGCTGCAACTGGAATCACAGAAGCACGATGCGACGAAAACAAAGAGACGAACACAAAGAAGCCCCGTGCCGAGGACGGCACGGGGCTGTGATCTCGACGCGAGGTGCGCCGTGAGCGACTACTGTCGCTCGGCGATCACGTCCGGCTGAACGATGTTCATGATCGCCGCGCCGTCGAAGTCCGGCAGGAACCGAACTGCCACTGGATGGTTGGCAGCCGGGCCACCGACGGCGAGCAACGACGAGCGCTCACCATCGACGTGCACGATCTCATAGTCATAACCCGGAATCGGGTTCCAGACGATGGCATCATCGCCGTCAATAACCGCGCTGGCAACGCCAGCAAAACCCGCCGACAGCGTCGCGACAGTCGCGAAAGCGATCAGGCCGCGGCGAACGAACTGCGTAGCACGCATGGATTCCGGCTCCTTTCGTACATCCCGCGCCCCATCCCGTCCCGGAGCGCCTCCCCGATCCCGCACCCGAGTAGCGACACCTCAAAAGGTGGCCGTACTCCCCCCACGCGATCCAGAGCATCATACACCATTCTGGGCATCTGCCAACCCTTCGCATGGGGGACTGGTCGTACTCTTTCCGCGATCACCTCCTCTTGGTGGGGCAGCGCGAGGCCAATATCATCCGCCTACGCCATCCCCTCTTCGCAGGCAATCCCGTCGTAATCTGGATCGAGCGATGCCACGAGCGCCGGGTCGGCTGACGTCATCCCCGCATTCTCGTAGGCGACCTGGGCATCATACCAACTTCCATACCAGTCGCAGGCCGGAACGTTGCCCGATGCATCTGGCGCGGCTGGCTCAGCCGTTGTTGACACAGGCGGCGAAATGACGTCGGTGTCCCCGGAGACCGAGACGTTCGCCGGGGCATTTTCGCTGACCTTGTACGTGCCATCCGGCCCGAGCAGCGCGGCGCCACCGCTGGTGTGGCCATCGCGCGTAACAGTGCCGGGCGCGGCGGAGGCATTGCCGGATCCGCGTACCGCGGCATCGCCGTCCGTGGCCGTGAGCGACTCGGTCGTGCCTTGCGGCCGCGTCGCGGCCGCGGACTGGCTCGAAGAAGGCTGGGGCGCCTCGGCAGCTTCCTGCGCAAGCGATTCGACGTGCTCGATGCTGGAGTCTTCCCAGACCAATGGGTCGGTCATTGAGCCAAAGAGCTCTTCGCCATCCGAGATGCCGTCGCCATCCGAGTCACTGTTCAGAGGGTCGGTAGAGTAGATGGTGAGCTCATCGCCATCCGCGACCTCGTCGCTATCGGTATCGGCATTGTTCGGGTCGAGGCCAAGGTCCCATTCGAGGTCATCGGCCAGGTTGTCGGTATCGAGGTCGGTTGCCGTGGCGACGGCGCCTTCTGCCGCCGCTGGTTCCACGGGAGCTGCATCCGAAGCCGGTTCAGGCGCTGCCTCGGCCGGAGCCGGGGCGGCGGGTCCATGGGTTACTGAAGGCGGACCCACAACGGTGTAGCCAGGGCCGGTCGTGATGTCACCATAGATGACGGTGCCTCCGCCGCCGTTGGCCGTCGGGTTCACACCCGCCGTCGACGTGACATACGAGCCATCGGCGTTTGTCGAGATGCCGCCCGGGACGATGTCCCGCGCGCTGGCGATCCAGGGGAGGCCGCCAAGCGCCAGGCTCAGGCTGACGAAAGTGACCAGTAGGCGTCTCATTGGCGCTCCTTCCCGCCCAAGGGGTACAAGATGCATTGCGCACCGCAACCCAGGCTGAGGCCGTCCCGTGCCGCGCGCACCTTCTCCTATCTCATGAACGTACGGGGAGCGAGACCGTTTCGCGAATGATGGCGACTCTTCCTGGCATTACGCCCTTTCAGCAGCGTCGCTCACTCCAGTCGCCGCGAGATCGATGCCGCGCAGATCGAGGATCTCATCACCATTGGCCAGTGCTCGCGCAATCGTATCGACAATGGCTCGGGCCTCGTCGCCATCGGGGCAATCAGCCAGGGTGAACTCCTGCTCCCACATCGAGGCTACAACGCGCGTGCGTGGGTCGAACTTGATCGGTTGCTGATAGCCGATGTGCGCGGCGCGGTTCAGGTTGATCAATACTGGCCAGTCGCTTTTTGTCATGATCCACATCGCTCACCTCATCACGGTTTCGTGGTCAGTCGCCTGCCCGAAGCCGTCACGTTCAACTGCTTGCCGAATGGTCCGCGCCAGCCACTCCAGGCCCACTGCTACCCCAACGACCCCAAGCAGCGCGATTGGCAGATGGTAACGGTCGAACTCGGAGCGCATCCCCAATACGGTGACCATGGCCTGACCTCCGAGGACGGCCAGAACCGCCATGTGCGCTGAATGGGGACCGGCGCGCATGGCGGCAACCGTCATCACGACGATGCCTGCCAGTGCCAGAAGCAGTTCGGACGCGCGGAGGGCGAGGGGGGCGCTGGCGCCAACGAGCGAGAGCACGGAGCCAGCCAGATTGAACCGGTCCAAAAAATTCAGCCCGACACGACGAACGGCCTCAACCCGATTGGGCACCGCCATCACCGGCCAGTCGGACGACTGCACGGACATTTCCTGAACACGAAACGCGAAGAGGTTCCCTGTGCGGCCGGCGGGATCGAGCCAGAGGTAGGGATAGACGGCGACGAATATGACCACCGCGGCCAGAAGAATCGTCAGTCCGTCCCGTGCGATGCCGGCAGCTCGGCGCCTGTCTCGTACCCTGAGGAACACAACGGTTGCTAGCGCCAGCATGACCGCGAGTAGGCCGACGGCGACTGCCAGCGGAGAGAGCTTGGTTGCACCGCCGAGCCCGAGCACCACGCCAAGCAGTGCCGCGCGTGGCCAGCCGGGGCGCCGCGCGTAGGCGGCTCCCGCCAGCGCGGCCAGGGCGATCAGCAGGCCAAAGAGCGCATCCGCCATCGCGATGGATCCGATGTAGACCGAGAATGGATGGATGGCGAAGATGGCCGCGGCCGTCAGCGCCCAGGGAAGCGAGACAAAGACGTGGGCGATGGCGGCTATTGCCACAGTCGTCAAAGCGATCAGGACGGCGCTGGTGCGCCTGCCTGCCGCCAGATCTTCCGGCGATGGCTTGTTGCCCGCGGAGATGTTCTCTTCCCAGGGAATCGAGAAATCCCATGGTGGATTCGTTTCCAGGTCGCGCCCCTGCGCCAGAAGCCCGAGCCCCATCGCGTAGGAGCCCAATGGCGGCTGACCGCGTGTCATGTACTGGTCGGCCCAGGTGGCGCCAAACGGGTCGCGCAGGTCGGCCAGATAGTGTGCGCGAGAAATCCAGCGGCTCTCGTCCGGATTGAAGTTGGGCAGGCCGGCAGCGCGATCCGCCAGGAGGAGCCCGACGAACGCGATAGGCAGGATCAACAACCATGCGCGCCGATAATTCACGCCCTCGGCCACAACTCGCCGTTCAGCCCCCGTTTCGGCGGCCGCGATCGATTCTCCTGGCAATCCCCGCATCCTCCCCCGTCACCCCAAGGCGGTCCAATGGCTGTACAGTACCGAACACCGAGCTGTGGAAGCGAATCGTCACGGATGAGGCGGAATGGGCGCACGGGCTTCAGTCGTCATCATCGGCGCGGGAATTGTCGGCACGGCCGCCGCACATTTTCTTTCCCACATGGGATGGCGCGACATCGTCGTCGTCGAGCAGGGCCCTCTGTTTCAGGCTGGTGGCTCGACCTCGCATGCGCCCGGCATCGTCTTCCAGACGAATGCGTCGAAAACCATGACCGCCTTTGCCAAAGAGACGGTCGCGCTCTATGCATCGCTCGAGTTTGACGGCAAGCGTTGCTGGAACAGCGTCGGCAGCCTGGAGGTCGCCACCACCACGGCACGGTGGGCCGATCTGCATCGCAAGCTCGGGTGGGCGAAAAGTTGGGGCCTTGAGGGAGCGGCCCTGCTGACACCCGGCGAGGCCAAATCGAGGCTGGGCCTACTCGACGAGAGCGCCATCCTCGGCGCCTACTGGGTTCCCAGCGATGGCACAGCACGGCAGGTGTGGGCGGCTGAATCGCTGGCGCGCGGCGCCAGCGGCGCGACATTCCTCGAGCGGACGCGCGTGGTTGGCATCGAGTCAAGCCGGAATCGCGTGACGGCGGTCGTGACCACGGAGGGGCGCATCGAGACGGAGCGGGTGCTGGTCTGTTGCGGCATCTGGGGGCCGAACATCGGGCGAATGGCCGGGATCCCGATTCCCCTCGCCCCGGTTGAGCACCAACTCGCCTGGACGACCCCACTGCCCGAGCTTGCCGGTGCGGCTGATGAGATCGTGCAGCCGGTTCTGCGGCACCAGGATCAGGACCTCTATTTCCGCCAGCGCTTCGACTGCTACGCGGTCGGCGGCTATGGGCACGAACCGGTCGTGGTCGATCCGCGAGACATTCGACCGCACGGCGAGCCGGACGACATGCCGGCCTCGAATCCGTTCGACACCGAGGCGTTCGCCCCTGCCTGGAACGAGGCGGTCAAGCTTCTGCCCGCGTTGCGGCAGTCGGAAATCGCCAGTGCGATCAACGGAATGTTCTCCTTCAGCCCTGACGGCTTCCCAATAATTGGGGAATCGGATCGACTGCGCGGTTTCTGGACCGCCGAAGCGATCTGGATCACTCATGCTGGCGGCGCGGCGCAAGCCGTTGCCCAGTTGATGACCGTCGGCCGCGCCGATCTCGACCTGCACGAATGCGACCTCAACCGCTTCGAACGCCATGCGGGAACCGAGCCCTACATTCGCGAGCGCGGCGCGCAGCAGTATCGCGAGGTTTATGACGTCATCCACCCTTTGCAGCCTATCGAACGGCCACGACCCCTGCGGCGATCGCCATTCTTCGAGCAGCAGCGCCAGCTCGGCGCGCGGTTCTTCGAGAGTCGTGGCTGGGAAGTCCCGCGCTGGTACGAGGCGAATGCGCCGTTGCTCGAACGCTTTGCGATCTCCCCAAGAGAGGGATGGTCCGGCCAGTTCTGGTCGCCCATCGCCGGCGCGGAGCACCTTGCGACTCGAGAGCGCGCGGGACTCTTCGACATGAGCCCACTTCCGAAAATCGAGATCTCCGGACCCGGTGCAGCATCGTGGATCGAGTCGTTGACATCGAACCGTGTGGCGCGGAAACCGGGCAGCGTCACCTATGCTCTGCTCCTCGACGATGCCGGCGGCATTCAGAGCGACATCACGGTTGCCCGTATCGACGAGGAGACGTTCCAGATCGGGGCGAATGGTCCGGCGGACCTGGCCGCCCTGCGGGGGGCGCTGCCGGACGATGGCGCGGTGCAGGTTCGCGACGTCACCGGAGCCCTTTGCTGCATCGGGTTGTGGGGGCCGCGCGCCAGGGACATCGTGCAGCAGGTAAGCGGCGATGATTGGTCGAACGAGAGCTTCCCGTACTACACGACCCGTGCCCTGACAATTGGTGAGGCGCCCGTCCGTGCCTTGCGAGTGTCATACGTCGGCGAATTGGGTTGGGAACTCTATGCCTCTCCCGAGTATGGCGGGTGGCTTTGGGACCGCATTTGGGATGCGGGCCAACCATTCGGGCTGATCGCGGTGGGCCGAGCTGCATTCGAGACGCTCCGCCTGGAGAAGGGCTATCGGCTCTGGGGCGTCGACATGACGCCGGAGCATCGGCCGGCAGAGGCCGGCATCGCGTTTGCCGTGAAACCCCGCAAAGGGCCGTTCCGGGGACGAGATGCCCTCCTGAACGCGAATTCGCCAGAGCGGATGCTCTGCTGCCTGCGCATCGCCGATTCGTGCCGTATCGCCATGGGCAAGGAGCCGGTGGTGCACGATGGCGGCGTTGCCGGCTATGTCACCAGTGCGGGGTTTGGCTACAGCGTCGGCGAGAGCCTGGCCTACGCATGGCTTCCGGCGCAACTGGCCGTGGATGGCACGCGCGTGGAAATCGAATCGTTCGGGACGGCATTTTCAGCCGAGGTGGTCAGCGAACCGCGCTGGGACGCGGAGGGAAGGCGACTGCGTGTTTGACTATTCCAATGGCAGCCCGAAGACGGCCACGCGGCGCACCTCGAGCCCTACGCCTTGCGACCAGATGCCCACTTCGGCATCGGCGGCGGATGGCGAGATGCTCGAATCTGCCGTTCCGTTGACCATTGCCTCGCCATCGATCTCAAGGCTGAGTTGGTCGGCTCGGATGTCAAACCGATAGCGATGCCAGCCGCCGTCCGGGTCAAAGTCTTCATCCGCGATGACCGGGTCGGTGTTGTAGCCATCCTCCCACAAGGCGACGTTGGTGAGCCGCGCGCGCGGCGGCTCGCCGGAGCAAGGAAAGATGATGCCCGCGCCAAAGACCAGATCAGAGCCTGGGCTGCCGCCAGCAATGCCGAATGACTGGTCGCAAACGGTTTCAAGCACGCCAACGACCCGAATCTCGGCCTCGATCGCAAAGCTCGGCGCTGGAACGGCGGCCAGGCTCAACCACCGTTCCGCGACAGCCTGGTCCCCGGCGTTGACGAGTCCCGGATCCTTGCCAGACCATGACCCTGACGCGAGGGGGACGAAGTCGGGCGCGGCCGCGGCTTCGAAAAGTGGATCACCGTCGGGCTGGACGCCCGCGTCGATCTCCACGCTCATCAACGCTGGGGTCGCGGCGTCGAGCACTATCGTTTCGTCGGTTGTGGCTGGCCCTGGCGGTTCAGCGTTGCCGGAATCGTTCGCCGCGTTGGCGAACGAAATTGCCCGGGGTGTTGGTGTTTGCGGTTCGTCCACGGTCAGCGCGGTCGAGCCGTTGGAACCCCGGCCAACGTTCCAGATCAGCGCGGTGGTTGCCGCCAGCACGAGGATGACGGCCAGTGAGCCAACCCCGGCCAGGGCCATCGATTGCCATCCGGATTCGCGCCGATCGAACCCGCGTTGCGGAATCATGTCGGATCGCTCTCTGGGAACTTACAGTACCGTGATCTGTCGTACTGTAACACTCGGGGCAAGGATAGTATCCACGCCCGACCATGCGCCGCGCCAGTTCGGCGCTCGCACGATGAGGCAAGTGAGCTGATGTCAATACCGGAGACTGCAGTCCCTCCGCCCAGGGCAATGACGATTGCGGGGTCAGATTCCGGCGGCGGCGCGGGTATTCAGGCGGACCTGAAGACCTTTGCTGCATTTGGCGTCTATGGAACGTCGACCATCACGGCGGTAACTGCCCAGAACACGCGCGCAGTTCTCGCCGTGGCCGAGGCGCCAGAAGAGGTCATCGCGCTGCAGATCGACGGCGT
>CAYSXO010000037.1:20748-21782 GCA_964434995.1 uncultured Sphaerobacteraceae bacterium | reverse complement strand
CTTGCCGAGAAGATGGCGGGTGCAGGACGTTAGGGGGAGATGTAGCGAGACGAAATCGGCTTGGCCAAGCGCCTCCTCCAAAGTGCGCGGCTCGACCCCTGGCTCATCAGTTGCGAGGGGGAGATGGCTGGATCGACGGCCAGCACGCGCAGTCCCAGTTGGCGTGCCCTCTGGCCGAACGCCGAGCCGATCCGGCCGTAGCCGACGACCGCTGCCGTTTGATTCCGGAGCCGGTGAACGGCCCCGGCCCCTTGCGAGTCCCAGGCGCTTGTGCGGGCGCGATGCAGCTGCGGGAGCAGCCGCTTGTGCAAGGCCAAGAGCAGCATCAGTGCATGGTCCGCAACCTCATCGACACAGTAGTCGGCGACATTAGTCACCAAGATGCCATTGGCTTTCGCAGCGTCCACGTCGACCGAGTCATACCCCACACCACCGTGGGCAATGATGTAGCAGCGCGCGAGTTGTTCGATCACCAACCGGGTGAGGCAGCCGCCGCGGTGCAGGATGCCATCGGCATTCCGGACGGCTTCAAGCGTCTCCGCTTCCGTTGCCGCGGCCACGACCTCGACCTCAGCGCCAACCGCGTGCAGAATGGCGCGCTCGATCTCCACGTTCGCCTCTGTCTCGCCAGGCAATGTAAGGCAGACGACCCGATACTGCTCCATTCGCCACCATTGCTCCCTGGCAGTGCCGAGGCGATGCAGGGTTCCTGGTCGCCCCGGTCCTGCCATGGCTCGGTTGTCCTACGAGGCTGAACCGGCTAGCGCTTTTACGCCCATGTCGTCAAGTACCCTGAAGAGTTGGTCTTTCTGGCGCGGGGTGAGCGCCCGGAACGGCGGCCGCACCGGTCCCCCATAAAGGCCGACATACTCCATGCACGATTTGATGAGGGACGCGGCGAAGAACTGCGAACTGCCCTCGAACTCTTCGCCCTGATGGAAGTGCATGTACGGCGTGATGCGCGAGTGCCAACGATCCGCCTCGGCATAGGCTCCTGATTCCATGAGATCCCAGAACTTCAGCTCATACTCGGG
>CAYSXO010000037.1:17778-20738 GCA_964434995.1 uncultured Sphaerobacteraceae bacterium | reverse complement strand
ACCGATCGGCGAACCGATCGAGCGCATCGATCATGTCCATGAAGATGTTCGGGCTGCCGTATTTGAGCGAGACAATGCTCTGGAACTCTGCCAACCGTTCCATGACCGGGATGGCGATTGTCGTCCCCAACTCACGGCGCCAAGATTGGTCGTAGACGACGATGCCAACATCGACGGCGGCGGTCAACTGCCGATACCACTCAACAAAGTCGTCGTGGCTGAGGCGGTAGTAGTAGGGCGGCGGGCACATCACGGCTTTGGCTCCGGCCCGCTTCGCGGCCTCCGTCAGGGCGATCGCTTCGCGGATGTCGCATGAGGCCACGCCCGCAACGATCGGGATCGCGCCATCCGTCGCGTGGACAGCGGTCTCCACCATCTGCCGATGTTCATCGCGATCGAGCGAGACATATTCGCCGGTGCCGCATGGAACGATCAGAAATCCTCTCCCCGTCCGCAGACCGCCATCGACGATGTACCGCACATTCTTCGCGAGCGCCACGGTGTCGAGGCTGAGGTCGTCCCGGAAGGGAGCCATCACCAGGGCCGCGGGCCCCCGAAGCTCGCTCTTGACCAGATCCCAATCCATTACTGCCTGCTCCTCTTGGTCGTTCCCGTCGACCGATCATGATGTGGTGACGGTCTTGACTCGGCCGGCGCCTGGTGCGCCTGTTGGCCGTGCCTTGCGCGTCATCTGCTCACCGGTATCGTGCCGCGCGATCGCTCCTCCTTCCCTCGGTTGCGTCGATTCTCATCCCCCGCGCAGTCGCGAACGCGGGTCGAGTGCGTCTCGGAGGCCGTCCCCGGCCACGTTGAAGGCCAGCACCGTGATCATGATGCAGAGGCCGGGAATGATCCCCACATAGGCGGCGGTCAAGATGTACTGACGGCCCTCGCTGACCATCGCGCCCCAGGTGGGCGTGGGCGGGGGAACCCCGAGACCGAGGAAGCTCAGCCCGGCCTCGGTCAGGATCGCCGCCCCAAGATTGGTTGTGGCGCGGACGATGAGGATGCCGGCAATGTTGGGAAGTATGTAGCGGCGGACGATCGATTCCTGCCGGCAACCGATCGCTTTCGCGGCCGTCACGTAGTCAAGCGAGCGCTCGTAGAGCGTCTGGGCGCGGGCAAGCCGGGCATCTCCCGGCGCCCCGCTGACGGCGATCGCCAGGATCGCGCCGGCAACGCTCGGGCCGACGGCGGCAACGACCGCCAGTGCGAGGACTATGCCGGGGATGGCCATCAGCACGTCGTTGGATCGCATGATTGCATCGTCCACCCAACCGCCGATGTAGCCCCCGATGATGCCAAGCGTGGCGCCGAGGATCAGGCTAGCCGCGACTGCCGCGAATCCGACCAGCAGCGAGATTCGCGCGCCGTACATCACCCGGCTGAGGATGTCGCGCCCGAGCGAATCGGTGCCCAGCAGGTGCTCCCAACTCGGCGGCTTGAGCGCGTCAGCAGCACTCGTCCGGAAAGGGTCGTAGGGCGCCAGGAAGGGCGCAAAGAGGGCGGCCAGGACGAGCAGCAGAATAACGATGGCGCCGGCGGCCGCGCCCTTGTTGCGCAGCAAGAGCCGCCACCGTGCTCGAGTCCGCGCTGCTGGTTCTTCGGATACCAGACGGCGCGGCAACGCCACTTCGGCATTAGCCATAGCGCACCCTGGGGTCGATCCATGCGTACACGAGGTCAACCGCCAGGTTGACCGCAACAAAGGCCACACTGATGAAAAGCACCACTCCCTGGACGACCGGATAATCGCGAGACGTGATCGCGGTGACCAGAAGAGTGCCGATGCCAGGCCAATTGAAGACTGTTTCCGTCAGCACGGCGCCGCTGAGCAGATAGCCGACCTGCAGCCCAAGCACCGTGACAATCGGCAGCAGCGCATTGCGGAAGCTGTGCCTGAGCAAAATGGCATGCTCGCCAAGCCCCTTCGCCCGCGCCGTCACCACGAAGTCCCGGGAGACGACCTCAAGCATGGATGACCGGGTGATCCGGGTGAGCAGGGCTGCCCCGTTGAAGCCGAGGGCGAGGCTCGGCAGCACGAGGTGACGAAGCAGGTCGGGAAATCCTCCGGGGTTGCGGACATTCATGCGCCCCGCGGCAGGCAGCCAGCCCAACTCGATGGCGAAGATGAGGATCAGAACCAGCCCGGTCCAGAATACTGGCGCCGCCATGCCGAGCGATGAGACGAGCACCGTGCCGTAATCGAGGACGCTATATTGGCGAAGCGCCGCGACTACCCCGGCGACCAGGCCGATGCTCAACGTCACCACGAGCGCGCCGATCGTGAGCTCGAAGGTTGCCGGGGCCGCGTCAAGGACGAGTTGGCGCACCTCCGTGCTGGACTGGTAGGAGTAGCCGAGATTCCCGCGCACCGCGTTCCCGAGAAAAATGACGTACTGCTCCCAGATCGGCCGGTCCAGACCCATCTCGCGCCGGATTTCTGCCAGCAGCTCGGGGGTGGCGGCCTGGCCTGGCGTGAAGAGCAGGCCGGCTGGATCGCCCGGGATGGCCCTGAGCAAGACGAAGATGACGACCGACACGCCGAGCACCGTCAGGAGCGACTGCAGCAACCTGCGAACGAAGTAACGGGTCATGTGTAGTCCCGACGCATGTCAAGCGTTCGCTACCCGTCTACGCAAGCTCTGCCGCGGTGAATGACAGATACGAGCCGATGCCCTGGGGATCGAACGAGGTCAAGGATTGCCGCAGGCCGGTCAGCCAACTGCCGTTGGCGACCGCGATGTAGGGCGCCTCCTTGTCCATCACGCGCCACATCTGGGTGACAATCTCGTTGTACTGCGCGTCATCGGCGGCCCCCTTCAGTTGCTCGGCAAGCTCCGGCAACCCCGGTACCGCAGCATCAATTGAGAGACCGGGCGGCGGGGCAATCCAGAGCTTCAACCACTCATTCACCACGTCCCCGATGTAGACCTGGCGAGTGTAATAGTGCGCCGCGT
>CAYSXO010000037.1:13077-17768 GCA_964434995.1 uncultured Sphaerobacteraceae bacterium | reverse complement strand
GGGGTGTTGATGGAATTCCAGTACGAGCCGGACTCGAGTGCGTTGAGCTCAACAGTAATGCCGACCTGGCGGAGCTGGTCCTGGATCACCTCGCCCCAGCGCGTGCCGGCCGGGTTTCCCGATGACGACGATGGCATGTCGAGCGTGAAGCTCAGATCAGGCATGCCGGCCTCTGCGAGAAGGGCTCGCGCCCGATCGGGGTCGTAGGGATAGGGCTCATCCTCTTCCCAGCCCGGCATCCCGCGCCAGCGGTTGTTGATCGCCGGGGCCCAGTAGTCGCCGTAGAGCGCCTGGGTGAGCGCGGTTCGATCGAGCGCATGCGCCACGGCCTGCCGCAGCCGGAGATCGTCAAAAGGCGGGACCGAGCGATAGAACGCGATCGCGTTAAAGTTTGGCACCTCGGCCGCGTGCAGTGCCAGATCGGGATTGTCGCCGATGCGCTGGGCCAGCTCCGGCGGCATGATCGCCGCCACGTCCGCGTCTCCGGTCTCAAGCATGGCGAACCGCGTGGCAGGCTCGGTAACTGCCTGCCAGACGACCTTGTCGAGCCGGGGGTAGTCTGGCGCCCAGTAATTCGGGTTCTTGCTGATCTCGATCGTATTGCCGGAGGCGTCGAATCGATCGAGCTTAAAGGGGCCGGTTCCGACCAGGTTCGTCCCAAAGTTCTCGCCGAATTGATCAACCGCGGTGGGGCTGACCGCGAGGATGAACGCTTCCCAATTGAGGAAGTAGGGATTGGGCGGGTTCCTCAGCACGAACTGCACGGTAAGGGGATCGATAGCGGTGATCTCCTCGATCGTCGCGTTGAGGGGATCACCGAACTGGGCAAAGGCCGGATTGTAGTGCGGGGTGTCCGAATTCATGATCCGGTTGTGACTGAAGACGACGGCATCGGCGTTCAGTTCCGTGCCATCGTGAAAGGTGATGCCCGACCGTAGGTGGAACGTCCAGGTCCGGCCGTCATCGGACTGCTCGTAACTCTCCGCCAGCAGCGGGCTGACCACGAGCTCGCCAGCCTCATTGCGGCCCAGCGAGGTCAGGCCCTCGGCGACGTTCTGGATGACAAACCAGGCCATGAACGAGGGAATCTTGCCCGGTTCGAGGTCGACCGGCATCGCGTAGTTGGCGACCACCGACGTGCCGCCTTGAGCGAGCGCCGCCATGGGTGTCAGGCGCCCAAATGGCCCCACGAGACCGAGCGCAGCCGTTCCCTGCAGGAGTTGCCGCCTGGAGACGGGACCGAAGCGGTCACGATCGCCCTCGTTCCGGTGACGCGAACTCGTCATCTCTGCCCTGTCCTCCCTCACAAACGGCTCAATTCACGGTTGGGCCAAGCGCGGCGCCTACGCCATGAAGAAGCGTTCCTCTCCGAAAGCGCGTGCCGGGTCAGGTTGTGTAAACGATTTCATATTTTCACTCTATCACACGGGTGGAATGCAGTCAACACATCGGAGAATTGGCAAGAACACATGGTTTTTTATTGCATGATCTCGAACTTCGCGGGTAAAATCGTTCTCACTTCGAAGGGATCTCAGGCCTCTCACGGCATTTCTCGCCACGTAGCACAGCGTCGTCGCCCCAATCGGCCGAGCGGAGGAGAACGTGATGAGCATTCGGGCCGTTGCCACCCGCGCGGGAGTATCGCCAGCGACCGTTTCCCGGGTCATCAATGGCCGCGGTTATGTGAGTGACGAGGCCCGCGAGAGCGTCCTGACAGCGATTACCGAACTCGACTATCGCCCAAACGTGCATGCGCGGAGATTGCGCGGCGTCGAGAGCAAGCTCATTGCACTGCTCTCCGACCACGTATCTCACCCGTTCTCGGCTGAAATTGCGCTGGCCATTGACGAAATTGCCCAGCAGCGCGGGTACATGGTGATGATGGGCAACACCCTCCGGGAAAGCGACCGGCTCCAGCGCTACCTCAACACCTTCCTTGCCTCTGGCGTCGATGGCCTGGTGGTCGTGCCGCCCAACGACTCGCCCGAGGTGCGTGCTGCGCTGCAAACGATTACCGTACCGTTCGTCGTCCTCGACCAGGCCTTGCCATCGCTGCAGGCTGATCAAGTGATAACGGACAATCGAGATGGCGCCTACCGGCTGACTGCTCAGCTTATCCAGGACGGGCATCGTCGTGTTGCGTTCATCGGCGGCAATCCACGATTGCGCAAAGGGCAGGAGCGTCGCGCCGGCTACGAGTCCGCCCTGCAGGACCATGGACTTCTTGACACACGGTTGATCCGCATGGGCGACTTCTCGGATCAGAGCGGCTTTGAGCTGACCACGGCGGCGCTCGCCGAGAGCAGCCCAGACGCCTTGTTCGCCGCGAACATGGACGTCCAGGTTGGCATGTTGCGCGCTGTCCACGCCGCAGGGCTTCGCGTGCCCGGGGACATCACTCTCGGGGGGTTCGATCGGTTACCGTATGCGGCGCAGTACTCGCCCGTGAGCATCGTCGTTGCTCAGCAGACGCGAACGATCGGCGTGATCGCGGCGCAATTGCTCATCGACAAGCTCGAAGGGAGGCGCCGGCCGACTGACAGCGAGGTCGTCGTCTTGCAGCCTCAATTGATGGTACGGAATGGACGCACGGGCGCCTGGAGCGTCGTGTCCCAGGCGTCAGGGGTGTAACGGGGATCAGCCGTAACGCCATCCTCACCGCGCGGCCTGGGTCGTCAGCGGCGCGGCGGCGTCCAGGGCCAGATTCAGCTTGAGGACGTGTACCCGCGGCTCGCCCAGAAAGCCAAGCGTTCTCCCCTCGGTGTTGGCGCCGACCAGATCCCGCACCTGAACTTCGCTCAGCCCGCGCTCGCGGGCGACGCGCGCCACCTGCAGTTCAGCCGACGCCGGGCTGATGTGCGGATCGAGGCCGCTCCCTGAGGCGGTCACCAGGTCGACCGGGACGAGCGTGTCATCTGGCAGATCGTTCTCCTGGCGCACGAGCGCCACGTCGGCGGCAACGCGATCGATGAGCGCCTGATTGGTGGGACCGTAGTTCGAACCGGAGGAGACGAGGGTGTTGTTCCCATCTCCAGGGGTGAATGCCGCCGACGGACGGCCCCGGAAGTATCCGGGGAGCGTCAGCCCGGTTTCGGCATCGACGAACGGTTGCCCGATCAACTCGGACCCGATGATGACGCCATCGCGCTCGAGAAGTGAGCCGTTTGCCTGGTACGGAAAGAGAACCTGGGCCAGCCCGGTCATGGCGAGCGGGTAGGCAAGACCCGTGAGAACGGTCAGCGCGACGAGCATCAGGAACGCGGTGCGCAATTGGGTCAAGAGCATGGTCACAATCCTTTACATGGAACGTTCAATCAGCCGGCCGTTACCATCGACGCTGGCCTTCACCGGCCCAGCGCACAGGAAGAGGAGCGCGTTGCCCATACGATGCGCCGCCTACGAGAGACCGACGGCAGTGAGCGCAAGGTCGACCAGCTTGATGCCGACGAAGGGAGCGATGATGCCGCCCGCGCCGTAGATCAGCAGGTTGCGGCGAAGGAGCGCCGCCGCGCTCATTGGCTTGTAGGGCACGCCGCGCAGGGCAAGCGGAATGAGGACGACGATGATCAGGGCGTTGAAGATGACGGCGGAGAGGATAGCGCTTTCCGGGCTGGTCAGCCGCATGATGTTCAGCGCTTCCAGGAAACCCGCCTCGCCTTCCGCCGCGTAGGCGCCCGCGAAGATCGCCGGGAGGATGGCGAAGTATTTGGCGACATCGTTGGCGATGCTGAAGGTGGTCAGTGCGCCACGGGTCATCAGAAGTTGCTTGCCGATGCCGACGATGTCGATCAGCTTCGTCGGGTCCGAGTCGAGGTCGACCATATTGCCCGCCTCCTTGGCGGCGGCCGTACCGGTGTTCATGGCAACGCCAACATCGGCCTGGGCCAGCGCCGGCGCATCATTTGTGCCGTCGCCGGTCATTGCCACAAGCCGTCCCTCCGCCTGCTGCTCGCGGATGATGCGGATCTTGTCCTCCGGCCGGGCCTCGGCCACAAAATCGTCCACCCCGGCCTCATCAGCTATCGCGCGCGCGGTGAGCGGGTTGTCGCCGGTGATCATGATGGAGCGGATGCCCATCGCGCGCAGGGCATCGAACCGCTCGCGCATCCCCGGCTTGACCGTGTCCTTCAGGTAGATGACGCCGAGGGTCCGCCCGTCATCGGCGACGACCAGCGGCGTGCCGCCCGCGGCGGCGATGCCGCGCACGGCCTCGTCAAGTCCGGGCGGCACCGGCGCCACGCGCGCGATGGCGTCGACCGCGCCTTTCATGGTGGCGTGACCATTGAGCCGGATCCCGCTCATGCGCGTCTCCGCGGAGAAGGGGATCAGGTCCGCGCCGGCCAGCACGGCGCGATCCGCCCGCTGTCCGAGCTGTTCGGCCAGCGCGACAATCGACTTTCCTTCTGGGGTCTCGTCGGCGAGTGAAGACCGCAGCGCCGCGGCGGACAGCTCATCGGGACGCACCCCCGGCGCGGGAATGAATTCCGCCGCCATGCGCGAGCCATACGTGATGGTGCCGGTCTTATCGAGGAGGAGGACATCGACGTCCCCGGCCGCCTCGACGGCTCGGCCGCTCATCGCCAGGACGTTGTGCTGAACCAGCCGATCCATGCCGGCGATGCCAATCGCCGACAGCAGGGCGCCGATGGTCGTCGGAATCAGGGTGACGAGGAGCGCAACGAGCACGGTCA
>CAYSXO010000037.1:12032-13067 GCA_964434995.1 uncultured Sphaerobacteraceae bacterium | reverse complement strand
ACGCCGCCAGCGGCGAGAGCGTCATCACCACGATCAGGAAGATGATGGTCAACCCCGCCAGCAAGATATTGAGCGCGATTTCGTTCGGCGTCTTTTGCCGCGCGGCGCCTTCGACCAGGGCAATCATGCGGTCGAGAAAGGTCTTCCCCGGTTCAGCGGTGATGCGGATTGTCAGCGAGTCCGAAATGATCTGTGTTCCGCCCGTCACCGACGAGGCGATATCCGTGCCAGGCTCTTTCAGCACCGGCGCGGACTCGCCGGTGATCGCCGCCTCGGAGACATAGGCAACGCCAGCGATGACCTCGCCGTCGCTGGGGATGATATCCCCCGCCTCGACCAGAACGAGATCGCCCGGCCGCAGCTCCGCGGAGGCACGGGTTTCGAAGCGGTTAGCGGTTTTGTCGAGCAGCACCTTCGCCATCGTTTCGGTGCGCGTGCGGCGCAGTGTCTCGGCCTGCGCCTTGCCGCGCCCCTCGGCCAACGCCTCGGCGAAGTTCGAAAAGAGCACCGTGAACCAGAGCCAGGCCGTGATCCAGCCGGCAAACCAGGCCTGGTTCAGCCCTGTGCCCGTTCCAAGTCCGGCCAGGAGGGCACTGGTGGTTATCACCGCGCCGATCTCGACCACGAACATCACCGGGTTGTGCCAGAGATGGCGTGGATCGAGCTTGCGGAATGACTCGCGGATCGCGGGACCGACAATCGCCAAATCCCAGATGCCGCGCCGCGCCTGCTTCTTGACGGAGGTTTTCGAGGATGGCCGCTCGTCACGCGGGAGCATCCCCTCGCCCCGGGGCCCGGCGGCCTCGGAGCGGTCCGGCCGCGGCGCGGCGCCGTTCGCACCTGGCTCCGCCTGCAGGTTCATGTGTGGATCAGCCGTCTGTCGCATTCTCGTTGTGCCTCGGTTGACTCAAATCCGAACGATCAGAAGCCATGCTTGCGGAGCATGCTGAGGTTGTCGAAGCATCTCGGCCTCCCGGACCGCACTGGTCAGGTACGCCGAGAACCTTCCTTCTTCAGGATGACAACCATGCCGCG
>CAYSXO010000037.1:0-12022 GCA_964434995.1 uncultured Sphaerobacteraceae bacterium | reverse complement strand
TCGCATTTGAAAGTGCTCGACGATCGGGCCAAGCGTGTAGGACGGGAAGTAGGTGAGCGCGCCGATGATCACGATGACCCCGGCCAGCAGGCCTACCCAGAGCCCGCCCGTGGTCGGGAAGGCGCCAGCCGTTGCCGTGGCGCGGCGTTGCGCGGCGAGCGAACCGGCAAGCGCCAGGATCGGCACGATCATCAGGAAGCGGCCGATCAGCATCGCCAGGCCGAGCGCCGGGTTGTAGAAAGGCGTGTTGGCGCTGATCCCCGCGAAGGCCGAGCCGTTGTTGGCGGTGGCGGAGGTGAAGGCGTAGAGGATCTCGGTTAGCCCGTGCGCGGCCGGATTCCAGCGGCTCGCCAGGGCATCAGGCAGGGACATGGCCAGGGCGGTAAAACCGAGAATGGAGAGCGGCAGCACCAGCGTGACCAGCATCGCCATCTGCACTTCATAGGCCCGAATCTTCTTGCCGAGGTATTCCGGGGTGCGGCCGACCATCAACCCGGCAATGAAGATGGCGAGCACCGCGTAGATCAGGATGCCGTACAACCCGGCGCCGACGCCGCCGAAGATGACCTCGCCCAGGCCCATGTTTGCCAGCGGGATCATGCCGCCAAGTGCGGTGAATGAGTCGTGCATGGCATTGACCGCGCCGCACGACGCCGCCGTGGTGATTACGGCAAAGAGGGCGGAGGCGGCGATGCCGAAGCGCATCTCCTTACCTTCCATATTGCCGCCAGGCGCGGCCTGGCCCAGAACGGCCATGCTCTGATCTGCGCCGGCCATGGTCAGGAGCGGGTTGCCCGTCTGCTCGGCTACGGTCGTCACGACCACCCCAATCAGGAAGAGCGCGCTCATGGCGGTAAAGATGGCCCAGCCCTGGCGCGTGTTCCCGACCATCTTGCCGAAGGTGTACGTTAGCGCCGCCGGAATGACGAAGATTGCCAGCATCTCGACAAGGTTCGTCAACGGCGTCGGGTTCTCGAATGGATGGGCGGAGTTGGCATTCAGAATGCCGCCGCCATTGGTGCCGAGGAGCTTGATCGCCTCTTGCGAGGCGACCGGCGCCTGGGGCAGCAAGTAGCTCTCGCCAGCGATGGTGGTGATCGGCGTGTAGGGGTTCAGGTTCTGAAGCGTCCCCTGCGCGACCAGAATGATGGCGACGAGGATGCTGATCGGCAGCAGCAGATAGAGGGTGCTCCGGGTCAGGTCGACCCAGAAGTTGCCGAGATGCTCGGTCGTGTGCCGGACGAATCCGCGAATCAGGGCAATCGCGATGGCAATGCCGGTCGCGGCCGAGACGAAGTTCTGCACCGTGAGCCCCATCATCTGGGTCAGGTAGCTCATGGTGGTCTCCGGGGAGTACCCCTGCCAGTTGGTGTTGGTCATGAAAGAGACCGCGGTATTGAACGACGACCACTCGCCAATGCCTGGCAACCCCTGCGGATTGAAGGGCAGCCCACCCTGCAGCCGTTGCAGCAGATACACCGCGACGAAGCCGAGCGCGTTGAACGCAAGCAAGGCCACGAGATAGCTCGTCCAGCGCATCTCCCGCGCCGGATCGACGCCCGCAAACCGGTAGATGCCCCGCTCAACCTGGCCCAGCACCGGCGACAGGACAGTCCGCTCTCCCACGAAGAGCCGGTGGAGGTACACGCCGAGCGGCTTGGTCAGCGCCAGCAGCAGACCAAAATAGACAAGGATCAGGAGAACGTTCGACACGAGGACATGCTCCTCACGTGCGCGTCAGCGCACTCGCGTCCCAAAGAGCGGCAAGCCGCTAGAAATTTTCCGGAAAGAGCAGCGCGTAGAAGAGGTAAACCAGAATGGCAATGCCGATCGCGCCGACGACGAGTGCTCCGATTTCCATGCGTTTCCCCCCCGGCTGCTAGCTGCCGTCCGGCCGTATCGAGATGGTGCCTTGGCCGCTCACCGTCAAGCCCGCATGCTCCTCAGTTGCGGCTCGGCGATAGCGAAGCAACTCCGCGTACGTCGGCCGGCCCTGCGCCACGATATGCACGCTCCGCACCTCGTCATGGTCATGCACCAGCCGGCACGCTTCGATAACGATCTCGTTCAGTTGGCGCCGGAGCCGGCGCGCATGCCGCTGCCTCCTGGCATCCCTGCTGTCCATGGCCATTCAGGGTCGCTCGTCTCGCCGCAGGCGCTCGCAGCCAGCCATGTAGGCGAGGCAGGCGGCGAAGAAGCCGGCGGTGATGAGGAGCACGAAGAGATCGAGCATCGGAAAGACCTCCAGGCGAACGGCGTTAGTGCCGCTCGCAATACCGGATGAAGGCCACGCATGCCTTCAACGAACCGGTTGCCATCGCGACCATGAGCAGCGAGCGCCAGGACACCATTCGGCCGATGCGCCACGCCGCCAGGATCAGGGGAACGACAAGCATGCCGAACACCAGGACAAGTGATGTCACCACCGCTCCTTTCTCAGTCGCCTGGCACGCTCCCGGCGACAGGGGTCGAGCCCGCGCGGGCACGATGAATCAGCCGCAGAAGCGCGTCGATCGGAAACGGCTTGTAGAGAATTCCGAACGGCCGGAACTCCCGCACGCGGGCCGGGTTCGGCGGCGCGGCGGAGAGAATGACGACCGGAACATCCCAGCAGGCGCGACGCAACTCGCGCATGACGTCCCACCCGGTCGCGTCAGGGAGGTTGACATCGAGGAGCACAACATCGAAGTCGCAATCGGCAGCGGCAGCAATCGCGGCGGCGGCCGTGGCCGCCTCGACCACCTGGAAGTCGCGCCCGGCGAGCGATCGCGTCAGGGTCTGGCGTAGTCTCAGCTCATCTTCCACAAGGAGGATGCGACATCCGCCATCCCGCTCTACCACGTCATTGCCTCCGTGCTCGTGCGGCCATGGGGCCGCTGCCACAGGAGACGATATGATGTGGGCTGTTAATACCGCGTAAGGAATCGGGGGTGGCGAATTAGAAGCTGGTTAGAGTCCGGGGGGGGACGCGTCGGCGCCATGTCCGCGTTCAACCGGTAACCCACGCCCGGCTCGGTGAGAATCAACCGCGGGTTCCGGGGGTTATCCTCCAGTTTGCGGCGCAGATAGGTTATGTAGACACGCAATTGCCGGGCGTTCTCGGCCGCGAAGGAGCCCCAGACGCGCTCGAGGAGTTGGCGGTGCGTCAGGACCTTGCCCGCTTCGCTGGCCAGCACGCGCAGGAGATCGAACTCCGTGGGCGTGAGGTGCACGTCGCGTCCGCCCCGGACGACAAGGTACCGTCGCGGGTCAATGATTACGTCTCCGGCGGTGATCACCTCTGGCGCACCGACCCGCGCTCGCCGCAGCACCGCGCGGAGGCGTGCCAGGAACTCGGCAATCCCAAATGGCTTGGTCAGATAGTCGTCCGCACCCTGGTCGAGCGCGGCAACTTTGTCGGCCTCCCCGCCTCGCGCGGAGAGCACGATAATCGGCATCAGCGACCGTGCCCGAACCCGCCGCAATACGTCGATCCCGTCCATGCCGGGCAGCATGAGATCGAGCACCATCGCATCCGGCATCCAGGCGGCAACGGCCTCCAGCCCTGCCGGCCCATCGGGGGCGGTGGTGACGGTGTACCCATGCGCGGACAGCGCGCTCTGCAATGCACGGCGAAGCCGCGGCTCTTCATCGACGACGAGCACCCGCTGACCGGTCACGATTCGGGATCCTTTTGCGACGCGATAATTGGCGTCCATCGACTTTGAAACGCTGAAGCCGGATCGTTTCGCACCGTTTACCGGGAGCGAGTGGCATCGCTTCTCGCGTGGGGTCGAACTACGCTCCCCGCGATGCCTGCCGCGTCATAGACAGGCCGGAGATGTCCAGGTCGTGCAAACCATACCTGCCATCCTGGCCTTCCCCTCCAGACCGACCCATCAAGGACAAGGGATTCTTACAGGTTTCTAACGCGCGTTGGCGCTGCTCTTACAGGTCTCTAATAGCGCCGTCGCTACTCTGCCGCGAGCGGTCGGATCGGCCGCAAAGCATGGTGAGCTGCGCCCCGGCGACAAGGACAATCGGGGCAAACCGAGGAACGATGGCCACAACGCGGGTCGCTCCGAACTTACGCATGAGGCGGCCAAATTCCCTGTCCCGCTGGCTGATGAAAGATCGGCCCCGGGAGATCGATGGCCCGTTCGAACCCTCGGTTCAGGGTCATAAGCATCCCTGGTGGCAAGTCATGTGCCTGACCGGGGTCGACTATTTTTCGACGCTCGGCTACCAGCCCGGAATCGCGGCGCTCGCCGCGGGCCTCCTTTCGCCATTTGCAACGCTCATTCTCGTCCTGCTCACCCTCTTTGGCGCTTTGCCGGTCTATCGACGCGTCGCAAAGGAAAGCCCGCGTGGCGAAGGGTCAATCGCCATGTTGGAACGGCTCCTTCCCTGGTGGCAGGGCAAGTTCCTGGTTCTGGTCCTCCTTGGGTTCGTCGCAACGGACTTCATCGTCACTATTACGCTTTCCGCCGCCGATGCAACGGCCCACGTTCTGGAAAACCCCTTCCTGCCGCATTTTCTGGAGGGGCATCAGGTCGCGGTCACGCTCTTCCTCATCGCCATCCTTGGCGGCGTCTTCCTGAAAGGGTTCAAGGAGGCCATTGGCATTGCCGTTGCGCTGGTCGCCGTCTACCTGTCGCTGAACCTCGTGGTGATCGCCGCCGGTTTGCAGCACATTGCGGCGAACCCGAGTGTCCTCGGGAACTGGCAATCCGCGCTGTTTGAGCAACACGGCAGCCCGGTCATGATGGTCGCGGTCGCGTTGATCGTTTTCCCGCGCCTGGCCCTTGGCCTCTCCGGATTCGAAACGGGCGTCGCGGTCATGCCACTGGTCAAGGGCGACCCAGGCGATACCGCCGCCCAGCCAACAGGGCGCATCCGAAACACGAAGAAACTGCTCACGGCGGCCGCGCTGATCATGAGCGCCTATCTGATGACCAGCAGCATTGTCACGACACTGTTGATACCCCATGAGGAGTTCGAGGAGGGAGGTGCCGCATCTGGCCGCGCGCTCGCGTACCTCGCTCACGAGTACTTTGGTGACGGCATTGGAACGGCCTACGATGTCTCGACGATTCTCATCCTCTGGTTTGCTGGCGCATCGGCCATGGCAGGCCTGCTGAACATCGTGCCGCGCTACCTGCCTCGCTATGGCATGGCGCCCGATTGGGCGCACGCAACGCGGCCGCTCGTCCTTGTCTTCACGGCCATCGCCTTCGCGATCACCCTGATCTTTCACGCGGACGTCGAGGCGCAGGCCGGCGCCTACGCCACTGGCGTGCTGGTGCTGATTACCTCCGCCGCGACAGCCGTGACGCTCGCCGCGCGCGATGCCGGTCAACGCTTGCTGACGGGCGCCTTCACCGGCATCGCGCTGGTTTTCGCCTACACCACCGTGGTCAATGTCATCGAGCGGCCAGACGGCATCAAGATTGCCGCCTTCTTCATTGGCGCGATCATCGCGGTTTCGCTTGTCTCCCGCGCGATGCGCTCAACGGAACTCCGCACCAGAGCGGTCGAATTCGATGAGACCGCGGAGCAGCTCCTTGGTCAGGCAAGCCAGCACGGGACGATTCGCCTGATCGCCAATCATCCAGACGAGCGGTCAACGCGCGAGTACTTGCTGAAAGAGCGGACCGAGCGCGAAGCAAGCCATATTCCGAGCAACGACCCCGTCCTCTTTCTGGAGGTAACGGTTCGGGACGCCTCGGAATTCGCGTCGCCCGTTCAGGTCTCTGGCGACGTCATCGGCCAATTCCGGGTCCTCCGCGCGGAGGGGACCGCGGTTCCGAACACGATTGCCGCCGTCCTGCTAGCCATTCGCGACCGAATGCACAAGCCGCCTCACGCCTATTTTGGCTGGGCCGAAGGCAACCCAATCAGGTACCTCGCGCGCTTCATCTTCTTCGGCGAGGGCGACATCGCCCCGACCACGAGGGAGATTCTGCGCCGGGCGGAGCCGAACCCCAGCAAGCGGCCCGTCGTGCATGTTGGTTAGTGACAGCCAAGCGCCTGACTGGCCGGGTGGAGGCCATCCGGCGCCTGGAGGCCTGTCCTGACAGCCAGTCATTGACCATCGCGCGCGAGGGGGTTTCGGCATTCCGGACGCACTTCCCCGCGCGAACGCACGTGGTCCAAACACTGTTCCGCCCGCCTGCATCAGCGCCAATTCTCGCTCCACGTCTTCGCTCGACATGACATGCAGGCCGATGCCGGAACGCGCGAAGGAGGGGCCGCCGCACGAAACTCAGGTCACTGATCGATCATCACGCCCCGTCACCCGGAAAAGGCTCGGTCCTGAGGCGATAGCCGACGCCAGGCTCTGTCACGATCAGGCGGGGATGCGTCGCATCAGCTTCGAGCTTGCGGCGTAAGTAGTTGATGTAGACCCGGAGTTGCGGGGAGTTTTCCGTCGCGTAGCTGCCCCAGACCCGCTGCAGAATCTGCCGCTGGGTCATCACCTTTCCGGCATCGCGCGCGAGCACCAGCAGCAGGTTCATCTCGGTTGGCGTCAGATGAACCTCCACGCCATTGCGGTAGACAAGGCGGCGTTCCAGGTCGATGGTGACGTCCCCCGCGTGGATCGCGGGCGGCGCGGGCCCCCGCGCCCGCCGCAGCACCGCGCGCAGGCGAGCGAGCAACTCACCTACCCCGAACGGTTTGGTCAGGTAATCGTCAGCGCCCTGATCGAGCGCCGCAACCTTGTCCGGCTCCTGACCCCGCGCCGAAAGGACGATGACCGGGATATCTGACCAGACGCGCGTCTGGCGCAAAACCTCGAAGCCATCGACGTCGGGCATTACCAGATCGAGCACAATGGCGTCTGGCGCCCAGGCCGCGATCGCCTCGAGGCCAGCCGCCCCGTCGGCCGCAACCTCGACGGTATAGCCGTGCGCGTCCAGCGCGGTGCGTAAGGCCCGCCGAATCTGGGGCTCGTCGTCAATGACCAGAACGCGCTCGCCTCGCGCGCTCACCGCGCCACGTCCACAGCCTTGGGCGCGTCTGGCGAGCGCCGATGCTCCACGTCCAGGCGCGGGATGGTGAACCAGAAGGTGGCTCCCTCTCCTGGCGCGCTCTCCAGACCGATTTCGCCGCCGTGGGCCTCAACCAGCCCTTTGCTGATGGCGAGCCCGATGCCCGTGCCGGGCGTCGCGCTCGTGCCGGGAGCGCGATAAAACTTCTCGAAGATGCGCCGCTGATGCTCGGGAGCGATGCCGGATCCGGCATCGCGAACCGAGACCTTGACCGCGCCAGGGATCTCGTGCGCGCCAATCGTGATCGGGGTCCCGGGCGGCGTGTACCTGACGGCGTTTTCGAGCAGATTGGTGAGCACTTGGGCGATCTCCACGTAGTCGAACCGCAGCAGCGGCAAGTCGTCGTCGATCTCGAGGCTGATCGGATGCGACTCCGTTCGGCCCGCGAGACGATAGCGGACGTCGGCGATCAACTCATCGAGATCGTACCAGTCCTTCCGTGGGCGGAGAGCGCCACCCTCGATGCGCGAAAGGTCGAGCAGATTGCTGACCATCAACGTCAAGCGGTCGGTTTCTTCGTCAATCGCCACCAGTAGTTCACGGCGAGCCGATGCGTCCCAGGCAACCGAATCGTCAAGGAGGGAGGTCGACGAGGCCTTGATGGATGCCAATGGTGTCCGCAGGTCGTGAGAAACGGCGGAAAGGAGCGCCGATTTCAGCTCGTCCGACTTCGCGTGTACCGCGGCCTGAGCTGCTTCCTCGCTCAGGCGAGCGCGTTCCAGGGCCAGGGCCGCCTGATCGACGAACGTGGTCAGGAGCCGCTCGTCCTCCGCGTGAAACGCACCCGAGCCAGGCCGCCCGATGACCTCAAGCACCCCGGCCACGCGATCTCGTGACAGGATCGGCAGATAGAGGACGTCGGGTGTCGCGCGGCCACCCAGCGCAGCCGGGCGGAAGCCAGGGTCTCGGGACTGCTTGACCACCCGGCGGCCACGGTTGCTCCGCCCCACCGGCTGACGATGCTCAATTGCCCACTCGGCAAGCGCCAACCCCGTGCGATCAACATTCTCACCCAGACTCGCGGGATAGTAGGCTTCAACGTGGAGCACGCCTTCCCGATCTGCCAGGAGCACTCGACACCCCAGCGAGCCATAGACGGTCACAACCCGATCGGCGATACGCGAGAGGATGTCATCCAGGCCAACGCCGCTGATCAATGCCCAATTCAGTTCGGCAAGGAGCGCCATGCGCCGGGTTTCGCGCACCGCCTCTTCGGTCCGCTCTCGCATGCCAGAAGCCAGCCGCGCCGTGACGATCGCCACTCCGAGATAGACGAAGAGGGCTAACACGTGGTCCGGCTCGGCCACGGTGAAGGTCAGATAGGGTGGAATGAAGACCAGATCGAAAACGAGGAACCCGAAGATCGCGCTGAAAACGGCAGCCCAGAGACCCGAGGTGAGCGCCAGCACGAACGTCAGGATCAGATAAATCAGGAGGACGTTGAGGACGCCTAGTGTGGTGCGAAATGGCAGCATGAGCGCCGACAGAAAGACAACCGCCAGCAACCCGACAAGCACGGATCGACCGGTGATGGAGGCAATTGTCGCGCGCAGCTCGCTCACGAAGGACGACCCGGCGATCGCCCGAGTCTGTCGAAAGTCATGCGCGTCATCGCGCGCCATCGAGCGCCCCGATCTGATTTGGAGAGCGCGGACATCGCGTTCACGCGATCGTCAAGAGTAACACCACGCGGATACTGACAGAGACAAGTCGCCAGATCGATCTCGGGGCGGGCCGACGAGAGTGATCTCCACCCACACCATGTCGACGGGCGATCGGCCAACATTTGCGTGGGCAGCGTGGGCGCCGCGCAGAGCTCGACAATGCCCCAGGACAGCAACCGGGGAGCCACATCAGACGGGAGGCCCGGCTCCGGATTTCTCGACTGGCGCGGCTGACGCCTAGTTCCCCAAGAAGGCGAGAACCGAGAGCGCGTGGTACCAGCGCTCGGCAAGGTCGAACACCTGGCCCGACATGACGATTCCACCGAGCAGGGTAGCCACCGCCATCGCGCCAATGCCGACGTTGAGCAAGCCAGTCTTTGCCGTCCGAAGCTCCCCCTCGGCCGGGCTGAAGTACATGGCCGCCACCACGCGCAAGTAGTAGAAGGCCGAGACGGCGGAGAGAACGACAATGGCGATCGAGAGCGCAAGGCCAATCGGGCCAATCTCGATCGCGGCGACGATCACCTGATACTTGGCGAAAAAGCCAATGGTCGGTGGAATGCCCATGAGGGAAATGAGAAAGACGGTCAGCGCCGCGGCCGCCAACGGCTCCTTCGCGGCGAGGCCGTTGTAATCCTCAAGCATCATGCCCCGCCCGCGGTGCTGCACCCAGGTTACGACCGCAAAGGCCCCGATGTTCATCACCGAGTAGGCGAGCAGATACACGAGCACGCTCTTGATGCCGCTATCGCCCGTCGTCGGCGTGGAACCGGGGGCAAGAAATCCGCTGGTGGAGCGAAACGCGGCAAGCCCAACCATGACGTAGCCGGTATGGGCGATCGACGAGTAGGCAAGCATGCGCTTCACGTTGCGCTGGGATATCGCCACGATGTTGCCAAACGCCATGGTGACAAAGGCGAGAATGGCCATCACGTTCACCCAGTCCGCGCTGACCGGACCGAGCGCCTGCACCAGGATACGGATCGTTGCCGCGAAAGCCGCGACCTTCGGCACGACCGACATGAACGCGGTCACCGGTGTCGCCGCGCCGTCATAGGCATCCGGCGTCCAGAAATGGAAGGGAACTGCCGCCATTTTGAAGCCGAGCCCGACGATCAGCAAGAGGAGCGCGAGCACCAGCGACGGGTCGAGATACGATCCGGCGGTCACGCTGTTCTGCAGGGCAACGGCGATGCCGTCGAGGTCGGTGGTGCCGGTCAGGCCATAGATCCAGGCCATGCCATAGACCAGGATGGCCGAGGCGAAGATGCCAAGCAGGAAATACTTCATGCCGCCTTCAAGGGCGGTCTGCCGGCGCTTGGCGAAGGCCGTCAGGATGTACGTCGCCAGCGAGGAAAGCTCAATGGCGACAAAAATCATGACCAGGTCGCCCGAAGCGCCGACCAGCATGGCGCCAAAGATGGCAAAGGCGAGCAGGACATAGAACTCGCCAACGGGCAGATGCCCTTCAAGCTGGTCAACGTAGGACGCCGCCGTAAACACGGTCAGGATCGCCGAGACGAGGATGACCAGCGAGAGGAAGACCGAGAGACCATCGGCGCGGAACGTCCACCAGAACGTCGCCTCGTTGCGTCCGTCCTGCGTCCAGAGCGCAAGAGCGGCGAGCGTGTAGCCAACGAGCGACACGGTCGTCATCAGCCCGAATTGCAAGTGACGCGGCACAAAGGCGTCGAGGAAGAGGAGGATAAGCGCCAGGCCGAGAACGATGAATTGTGGGTAGAGCAGGCTCCAGTCCGGCGCGAGCAATCCCCGTGTCAAATCGACCAGCATCTGCCTTCTCCGTTACCCCGGAACACACGCCGGGCGCGGCACGAGCCGCGCGGCGGTGAAATCCACACAATCAACGCGGCTACGGCACAACCATGTCAAGGATTCGCTGCAGAGCCGGTTCGCAAATGTCGAGCACCGCCTGCGGATAGACGCCGACATAGATGGTCAGCAGCAGCAGCGGCAGCAGCGTCAGCGCTTCCTTGCGCGTGATGTCCGGCCAGATCTGGCGCTCCTCGCCCGGAACCTCGCTGCCCGCGCCACTATGCCACTCCGCGCCGTGCGCGTCCGTGGGGTGCTCCTGCGACGCGCCGGAAATACGCGGAACGGCCATGCCATGGGCGCCATGATCGTCGAGTGAGGCCAGCAGCGCCGCTTCCGTTGGGGTAAGCGCGCCGTCGTGCGGATCGGGCAGTACGCCCTTTGGCCGGCCCCAGACGACCCGTTGCGTCAACCACATCATGTACCAGGCGGCAAAGATGACGACGGAGAAGGTGATGGCCGCCACCCACGGGCTGTAATTCCACGCACCGAGCGCGACCAGAAACTCGCCCGGGAAGCCTGAGAGGCCCGGCAGACCGATCGAGGCGAACATGAAGACGACGAAGAGCCCCGACCAGATCGGGATCACCCCGGCCAGGCCGCTGAACCTCGCGATGAGACGGGTGTGGGCTCGTTCGTAGATGACCCCGACCAGGAGGAAGAGGGCGCCGGTGTTAAAGCCGTGCGCCATCATCACCAGCATCGCCCCATCCATGCCCTGAATGTTGAGGACGAAGATGCCGAGCGTAACGAACGCCATGTGGCTGACCGACGAGTAGGCGATCAGCTTCTTCATGTCCGGTTGGACGAGAGCCACCAGGGCGCCATAGATGACGGCAATCACCGAGAGCGCGATGATCCACGGCTGCCAGAAGATCGTGGCGTCCGGGTAGAGCGGCAGATTGAAGCGCAGGAACCCGTAGCCGCCCATCTTCAGCATGACCGCCGCCAGGATCACCGACGCCGCGGTTGGCGCCTCAACGTGCGCATCGGGCAGCCAGGTGTGGAACGGGAAGAGGGGCACCTTGACGGCGAAGGCGACGAAGAAGGCCAGGAAAACCCAGATCTGGAACGTGTGGCCGTACTGGCCCTGCTGCAGCTCGAGCACATTGAGGGTCAGTTCGCCGGTCTGCTGGTAGTAGGACCAGTAGGTGGCGACGATGCCGACGAGCATCAGCAATGAGCCGAGCAATGTATAGAGGAAGAACTTCACCGCCGCGTAGACGCGGTTGCTGCTTCCCCAGATGCCGATGAGCAGCGCCATCGGGATCAGCATCAGCTCCCAGAAGATGTAGAAGAGGAAGAGATCGAGGGCGACGAAGACGCCGAGCATCCCCGTTTCCAGCAGCAGGATCGCGATGTAATACTCGCGCGTGCGCGTGTTGACGGTATCCCATGACCAGATGATGGAGACGACCGAAATGAGCGTCGTCAGCAGGATCAGCAGGACGGCAATGCCATCGACACCGAGGAAGTAGGATGCGCCAACCTCGCGCC
>CAYSXO010000036.1:7964-22037 GCA_964434995.1 uncultured Sphaerobacteraceae bacterium | reverse complement strand
CGAGCGGGTCGCCGTTGGCCTGATCGGCACGCTGCTGATTGGCCTCGTCGTCGGCGCGGCGAACGGGCTGATCATCGCCTATGGCCGTCTCGCTCCCTTCATCGTCACCCTCGGCATGCTCTCGATCGCCAATTCGCTGACGTACGTCATCTCGGACGCCAAGTCGATTGTCGGCCTGCCGGATGCCTACCGCTTCTGGGGACGCGGCGAAATCGCGGGCGTGCCGCTCTATCTGATTACCCTCGTGGTGCTTTTCGTCCTTGGCCAGATCTTTCTGACCCGCACCAAGCCCGGCCGTTTCATCTACGCCATCGGCAGCAACGAGGAAGCGGCCCGTCTCTCGGGCGTCAACGTCCGCCTCTACAAGACGATTCCCTACGCCATCACGGGCGTTCTCTGCGCCATTGCCGCCATCATCCTCTCGGGCCGGCTCGGCGCAATCGATCCGGATACTGGCACTGGCCTTGAGTTGCGATCCATCGCGGCGGTCGTCATTGGGGGCGCCAGCCTCTTCGGCGGGAAGGGGAGCCTCATCGGCACCCTGATTGGCGTCTTCCTGATCGGCATACTGAACAACGGCCTCAACCTGCTCCGGGTCAATGCCTTCTGGCAGGGCACGGCGGTCGGCATCGTCATTATTCTGTCGGTCCTGATCGAGCGAATGTCACGACGGGGATAACTCCTGGGGAGGGTTGGGGCTCGGGTTGACTGGAGAGGCGACCATTCATGTCACATTGGGTCATGCAGCACACCGGGCGTGTCATGGTGAGCGCGGCGAACATTCTCGCGTCGCGGCGCGGCACGCCATTTTCGCCCGTGACATCCATGCGTGAGGTGACATAAAGGGCGAATTGCAGACGAAGCGCCTTAACCGGCCGCGTCGCCCAGGTGATCTTCGCGGGAGGATCGGCGGCGTACCGGTGGTAGTGGAAAGAGGGGATACCATGGCGAACAACGGGACGTTCGACCGCATCACCAACGACGTGCTCTCTGGCCGCCTGACGCGCCGCGAGGCGATTCTTCGGGCCGCCGCGGCTGGCATCGCCGT
Organism: uncultured Sphaerobacteraceae bacterium; assembly: GCA_964434995.1. Lineage (GTDB taxonomy): Bacteria > Chloroflexota > Chloroflexia > Thermomicrobiales > UBA6265 > JACCXM01. The sequence continues at coordinate 20,989 of CAYSXO010000036.1, read as the reverse complement.
GCCGGTCATCAGTGGGGCGTTGCCGATTCCGGTGCGCGCGCAGGAGACGTACGAGGTTGCTTACCTGACGCCCGGCCTCAATGTGCCCTTCTGGAAGTATCTCTCCGACGGGATCAAGCAGCAGGCCGCGCTCGACTCCGAGGAGACCGGCGCGACCATCAACGTCACCGACTATGACTCCCGCAACGATGCCGGGACGCAGTTGCAGAACGCGCAGGACGCCATTACCGCTGGCGTGAACCTGATCATCCTCTCCCCCACTGACAGCTCGTCGGCGCCGACGGTGCTGGAGGTGGCGGCCGAGAACAATGTGCCGGTCGTTATCGCCGACATCGGCACCGACGAAGGCGACTACGTCTCCTTCGTCATCTCCACGAACGAGCAGGGCGCCTTCGAGGCTGGCCAGGTGCTCATGGAGAAGATGGCCGAGAAGGGGTGCGAGGGCGCGGACGTCCTGATGATCACCATCTCGCAGGCCCGCCTCAATGGCCAGAACCGCACCAAGGGGATCACCCGCGCGGTTGAAGAGGCCGGGAGCAAGATCGTCCAATTCCTGCAGAGCGAGGACTACACTCGCGTCGAGGCACAGACGCAGGCCTCCGACATGCTCAGCGCCAACCCGGAGGCATGTGGCTTCTTCACCCAGCACGACGAGGCGGCGCTCGGCGCGCTTACGGCGCTTGAGGAGTCGGGCCGCGCCGAGGATGTTGTTTTCGCGTCCTTCGACGGCAGCCCGGAGAGCGTCGAGCTGATCAAGCAGGGCAAGCTGGTGGCAGCGTCGATGCAGCAGCCGGTCCTGATGGGCCGCATTTCCATGGAAGTCGGTCTGAAGCACCTCCGGGGCGAGGAAGTCGAAAAGGAGACCTCCGTCCCGACGATCCTGGTCACCCCGGATAACGTCGACGAGATCGAAGCGACGCTGCAGGATACGGTCTTCCCGGTTGAGGGCGCGGCGTCCACGCCGGCGGCGTAGGGAACGCCCTCAACCCCGCTCCCAGCGCCGTTCGCCAGCGACGTTCTCCCTCTCTCAGCGCAATGGGAGAGGGGGCAGGGGGTGAGGGCCAGCACCGGCGATCGCGGCCGTCGCTTGCGCCATACCCCATCACCCGGGAGCCACATCGTCCATCAGCTCCACGTCGCGCAATGCGTCCAGATCGCGCGAGCCGCAACAGAACATGGCAATGCGCAGTTCATCGATGAAGCCGCTCAGCAGGTCGTGGGCGGCTTCGTCGGATTCGGCGGCGGCGCGGAAGAGGGGTGAGGCGTACCCGGCCAGGCTGGCGCCCAGCGCAATCGCCTTGGCCGCGTCGAGGCCGTCGCGCAGGCCTCCGCTGGCGATCAGCGGCAGCGTTGGCGCTGCCTGCCGCGCCATGCGCAGGCTTTCGGCGGTCGAGATGCCCCAACCGGCGAAGGCCGCGCTGACACGGCGCCGCCTTGCCGTCGGCGCGCGGTGCCGTTCCACCTCGCTCCAGGACGTTCCCCCCGCTCCCGCTACGTCGATTGCCGCCACGCCCGCCTCAGCCAGCTGCCGCGCCACGCGCGCCGAGATGCCCCAGCCGACCTCCTTGACGATCACCGGCGCGTCCAGCGCGCGGCAGACCGCTTCGATTCGCGCCAGGAGCCCTCCGAAGTTGACGTTTCCCTCCGGTTGCAACGCCTCCTGCAACGGGTTGAGATGGAGGACCAACGCGTCCGCGCCGATCATCTCGACCGCGCGGCGGCATTCATCGAGGCCGTAGCCGTAGTTGAGCTGCACCGCGCCGAGGTTCGCCAGCAGGAGCACGTCGGGCGCGGCCTCGCGCACCTGAAAGAGGTATTCCAGCGACGGGTCTTCGATGGCCGCTCGTTGCGAGCCGACGCCCATGGCGCAGCCGAGCGCCCGCGCGGTCCGGGCCAACCGCAGATTGATCTCGCGGCCGCGCTCGATGCCGCCGGTCATGCAGGAGACGAGGAGCGGCGCGTGCAAGTGGTGCCCGAGAAAGGTCGTCGCGGTGGAAACCTCCGCCAGGTCGAGCTCCGGCAACGCCATGTGGACCAGCCGGTAGCGCTCCAGGCCGGTGGTGATGCCTTTCGCCTGCACATCCTCTTCCAGATTGATGCGGATGTGGTCGCCTTTACGCCGCTGCGTGGCGTTTGGCCCGGCCGCCCGTTCATTGTCCGTTTCCAGCGCGAACTTGCTCGCGGGGGCGTCCATCGCATCGTGCCTGCTGGCCTATGCGCCGTTTGCCTGCAAATGGCGCAGGATCAGACCCTGCACGTCGGTTGCTTCGATTACCGGCGCATCGAGCAAGCCCGCCTGGTCGGTCATGATGAGCGGACCCTTGCCAGGAGCGGTCGGCAGCCCGTGCGAGCCGCGCACCAGGCTGGCGTCGAGGGGGATCACCTCCATCAGGTAGCGGAAGCCAAGCTGCTTCTTGAGGAGGGTCAGGCCGACTTTCGCCTTCACCGCCTTGATTTCCGGGTCGATGAAGAGCTCGACCGGGTCGAACCCCGGTTTGCGGTGAATGTCAACCGTGCGCGCGTAGTCGGGCGCGCGCTCGTCATCGAGAAAGTAGTAGTAGGTGAACCAGGCATCCGGCTCGGCCAGCGCGACGAACGTGCCGGAGCGCGGATGATCGAGATGGCGCTCTCGCTTGCCTTCGTCGTCCAGCACCTCCGCCACGCCAGGCGTCGCGGCGATCAGCGCCCGCACTTCTTCTTTCCGCGACGGATCATTGACATAAACGTGAGCAATCTGGTGATCGGCAACGGCAAAGGCCGCGCTCGCGCCGGCGTCGAGCAGTTCGTGTCCCAGTTCGTCGCGCACGGCGATCAGCCCGGCCTCGCGCAGCACCCGGTTGAGGTGGACCGGGCGGCTGACCGGGACGATGCCGTATTCCGAAAGGATGATGACGCGCGCGCCGCCCTGCTGGTACGCGTCGATCAGGTCGCCGCAGACGGCATCCAGCTCGCGCAGGTCGTTGGCGATCTCCGGGGCGTTCGGGCCGACGCGCTGCAGGTTGTAGTCGAGGTGGGGGAGATAAACGAGGGTCAGGGTCGGCCGGTAGCGCTCCTCGACCCACTTCGCCGCGTCGGCGATCCAGCGCGTCGCCGCGATCGAGGTGTTCGGCCCCCAGAAGTTGAAGAGCGGGAACGGGCCGAACCGTTTCTGCAAAGTCTGGCGCAGCTCGGCTGGCTGGGTGTAGACGTCTGGCAGCTTGCGGCCGTCGGCGGGATACATCGGCCGGGGCGTGACCGAGTAATCGACCGTTGAGTACATGTTGTACCACCAGAACATGTTGGCGCAGGTGAACCCGGGGTCGAGCTCGCGCGCGATCTCCCAGACCTTGCGGTGCTGGATCAGCTTGTTCGATTGCCGCCAGAACTTGATCTCGCACTCGTCGTCGAAGTACCAGCCATTCGCGACGATGCCATGCTGGTCCGGCCCCACGCCGGTCAGATAGGTCGCCTGCGCGGTGCAGGTCACGGCCGGCAGCACTGGCGAAATGGTGGCCAGTGCCCCGGTCCTGGCGAACGTGCTGAGGCGCGGCGTCGCCTCGCCCAGATGATCGGGCGTCAGGCCGACCGCGTTGATGACGACAGTGCGCTGCATGCGTCTCCTCACGTCCCCTTGATGTAGCGCTGCAGGAAGAGCGTCAGCGCCCAGCAAACCAATGCCACGACAACCCCGATCGTCGATCCCGCAATCGCCAGCGCCAGCGCATCGAGCAGCGAGATGCCGGCGATCAGGTAGCCAACCGCGCGGCCGATGCTCCTCCCCTCGGCGCGATAGACGAACGATGCGGCGTAGACGGCCCATCCGGCGAAGAGCGCCAGCAGCAGCCACGCGATGCCGAATGGCGCCTGCGCGGCAAAAGCAATCGCCGGCAGCGCCAACAGCGCCGCTGGCCAGTAGCCGGCCAGCCCCGACCCGGCCTCGGCCTTGGCGATGGCCGTCAGCCCGACGACGTAGGCAAAGAGGAGCGCCGCCCAGAGGAGCACGGTGCTGGCGACGGCGCCGGCAACCGCCAGCGCGGCGGTGATGTAGACCAGGGCGCGGGCGGCAGCCATCAGCAGCGGGCTGGCTGGGTTCGTCTTGTGCCAAAGGTCATAGACGACGATGACACCAATCAGAGCGACGCCGCTGAAAAACGACGCGATCCCCGTGGTCCAGAGCAAGGCGCTGCCGGCGGCGAAGAGCGCGACGACCGCCGCTCCCGCTCCCCCGCGCGTGACGATGCCGGAGGGGAGGGGCCGCTCCGGCCGCTGCCTCTGGTCGATGGCGATGTCGCACAGATCGTTGAGAAACATGCCGGCGGTGTAGAAGAGAACCATGGCCACCGCCACGGCGAGGACGCGGCTATCCGGCCAGAGCGCGCCTGCCAGCGCCGCCCCGGCCAGCGCGTCGCTGACGACCGTCGGGCTGTTCGAAATACGCGCCAGGGCCAGGTAGCCACGCGCCCGTTCCGGCCACGTGACCTGATGGATCGCGGCGGCCTCAGAAGGCATGGAGCACCCAATCGAATTCACGGGCGATCGATTCACCCAGCTCGGCCTTCATGGCTGGCGGAAGGACATCCCAGGTGTAGGTTTCAATTTCGAGGTGGGGCGTCAGGCGGCGCTCCCGGATCAGTCCCAGCACGGCGCGCAAGTCCTCCTGGGTGGACTCGAACGCGCCGTAGCGGTCGATGAAGACCGGGACGTGGAAATGGATGCGCCACTCGCTGACCTGTGGATCGCTGATGTGCGGCAGCGCCTCCGGCAGATCGAGAAAGGAGACGAACGATCCGTCGCGGTTGCGTTGGATGACTTGATGGAGATAGGTCGATTCGGCGAACGGCTCGAGGGCACGCGCCGTCTCACTTCTCGCGGCTGGGTCGTCCGGCAGAGGAACCTTGAGTGCCGAGCTGACCTGCACCTTCCCGATGCGAATGCCCAGATCCGCGTAGCGATCGAGAATCGCCGCGGGGTCCTCGTAGCCGACGGCGACATGGCAGGCGTCGAAGCAGACACGCAGGTGTTCCAGGAGGCAGCCGCGCGCCTCTGCCTCGGGAATTCCCAGCTCCTTCGCCAGCAGGGGAGCGCCCTTCGGCAGGAGCCGCCGCTCGTAGAAGTCCGCCAGACTGGCGTACGTGCCGAGCAATCCATCCGGCTCCGGTTCGATGTCGAGATGGATGAGCTTCCCGTGCTTCTGCCGTGCGCGGATCATGGCCGCCGCCACGCGCACCAGATGGCGGACCAGCAAATCCCATGTCGCCTCGTCGTCCGCGTTGACCCAGGTCTTGTATGAGAGCGGGCTGGTCGAAATGCCGCCATCCATCCCCTCGGGCAAGAGCGCCGCCAGAATCTCGACCAGGCGCAGCGTATAGGCCACCCGCTCCTCGTCGCGCCAGTCGGGAGCGTGGACGTGCTCCTTGACTCGCTGGTTGTGAAATGGACCGTAGGGGAAGCCGTTGAGCGTGAAGACGTAGAGCCCCTCATCCTCCAGAAACTCGCGGAAGCGGTCGAGACGGTCGCCCTCGAGCAGTTCCCGGCTTTCCACGCCGGAGAGGCGCAAGCCGATCCCGAACGGCGCGTCCGGTGCGAAGCGCGCCTTCAGCGGCGGCGCATAGCGGCGCAGGCTGTTCTGCACGTCGTCCCAGCCGTTGCTGGGATGAATGTTGGTGCAGTAGGTGAGATGGAAAAACGGATCCGCGTCCAGGCGCATGCGCCGCGCTCCTTGTGGCTGTCGTTCGGATCGGCAATCGATGTCGGGCGGCCTTCATGGTTGCGGTGCAGCGACTTCGCCCATGGTCTTCCATGAGCGAAGCGAACGGCCTCGGCACTCGTGGCCGGCAACGCCGAAATGAGACATGTGGTCAGGACGCCGCAACCGCCTCCCGCTGCCGTGGCCGCCGGAAGTGCGCTGACTGACTGAGGAAGGCAATCGGGTTGTCGTAGACGATGGTCCGGATCAGCGCTTCTCCATGTCCGCGGCGGCGCATCTCCATGATGAAGCGCGGCACCGCCAATGGGTCGCTCGGTCCCCAGTCGCAGGCCGAGGCCACGCAGACGCGCTCCGTGCCGTGGCGCTCGATCATGTCGACGGCGCGGCCGGGGGAGGTCTTCGTCACCGGATAGAGGGTGAGGCCGGTCCAGAAGCCGTTCTCAAGGATGATGCCGGCGGTGTGCTCCTCGGCGTGATCGACCATGACCCGCCCCGGATCGACGCGCGGGTTGGCCGCCAGCGTCTCGACGATCACCTTCGTCCCCTTGTACTTGTCCTCCAGGTGGGGAGTGTGGATGTGAATCGTCTGGTCGTGGTCGAGGGCCAGATCGACGTGGTCCTTGAAGGTCGCCAGCTCGTTGCGCGTTACCCGGTTGAGCCCGATCTCGCCAATGCCGAGGACATTCGGCCGGTCGAGGAACTCCGGGATGATCGCGAGCACCTGTCGCGCCAGCTCGCGGTCTTCTCCCTCCTTCGGATTGAGGCAGAGCCAGGTGTAGTGATCGATGCCGTACTGCGCGGCCCGCTTCGGCTCGAAATCGGTCAGGTGGTTGAAGTAGTCGGCGAAGACGTCGGCCGAGCGGCGGTCGTACCCCGCCCAGAAGGCCGGTTCGGTCAGCGCCACGCAGCCGGCGATGGCCATCCGCTCGTAGTCGTCGGTCGTGCGCGAAATCATGTGGGCATGAATATCGACGTAGTCCATGATGCGCCTCTCCCTGCTCTTACTCGTCCGCCGCGCGGATCGAGGCACCGTAGGCGGCCTTCCGGTCCAGTTCGGCCAGCGGCTCCGTGGTGCGGTCGCTGAGGATCATTTGCACGCGCTCGACCCGGCCCGGCTCGGGCGAGCTCAGCTCGCGCAGCGTTTCGCGGAAGGCGACGTATCGAAAGTCGTCCTCGGCGTCGCGGATTTCGGCGCGGTCGAGCCGGTCCATGAAGGCCGCGATGTCGAGCACCTTCGTCCGGTGCTCCATGAAAAACTCGTCGACGAGCTGCCGCTGAGTGAGAGGACTGCTGATCACGTTCATGCCCATACGACTCCTCCCGGAAGCGCTGACGCTCCCTGCTCCTGGTGCTCCGCGTCTGCCCGCAGGTGGGCGATGCTGGCGAGGATCAATGTCTCGTCCATCTCGTGAACCTCGATGCCCTGGCCAATGGCTCTGAGGAGCATGATCGTCAATTGGCCGCCCAGGTGCTCGCGAAACTCATCTAGCCCGAGGAGGACGGCGTGCCGGCCATCGGCCGTCATTGTCTCAAGCTCGGGGGCAAAATGGGGCAGACCCACGCTACGAATCAGGCCAATAATGCGCTGCCAATCCTCTTCGGCGAGCAGGCCGGAGAGGTGCGCGTAGGTGGCATCGAGCGCGAGACCGATGGCGACTGCCTCGCCATGCCGCAGCTCGTAGTGGGAAAGCTGCTCCAGCTTGTGCGCGGCCCAGTGCCCGAAATCGAGTGGGCGCGAAGAGCCGGTCTCAAACGGATCGCCGCTGGTGGCGATATGCTCGAGGTGCAACTCGGCGCAGCGAAAAACGAGCCAGGCCATCGCCTCGAGATCGCGCGCCACGAGCGCGGCCGCGTTCTCCTCGAGATAGGCGAAGAAGGCAGGATCCTTCAACAGCGCGACCTTGATCGCCTCGGAAATGCCCGCGCGCCAGTCGCGGTCGCTCAGGGTGGTCAGGAATGCGCTGTCATTGAGCACCGCGTATGGCGGCGCGAAGGTCCCGAGGAAGTTCTTCTTGCCGAAGGCATTGACGCTGTTCTTGACGCCAACCCCGGAATCGTTCTGCGACAGCACGGTCGTCGGCACGCGGATCAGGCGCACGCCCCGGTGCGCGGTGGCCGCCGCGTAGCCGGCCATGTCGAGCAGCGCGCCGCCGCCGATGGCGATGATGTAGGCGTGGCGGTCGATGCCGAACTCGTGAATGGCGCGATGGACCGCCGTGATCTGGGCGGGCTCGTTCTTGACCTGCTCGCCCCCCTCCACGATCAACGGCGGCGCGGCCAGGTCGACCGTCTCGCCCATGATGTCAAAGTAGGCGGCCACCTCCCGGACCAACGCCGGATGGTGCGCGGCGACCTCGTGGTCGACGATGCAGAGCACCTTCGGGGCGCGGCCATCAGCGCCTGCCCGCAGGAGATCGCGCAGCAGCGCGTTCTCTGGTCTGAAGAGACCAGTGGTGAAGTGGACCGGGTAGCGGAACGAGACCTGTACGGCCTGCTCGATCACGTGCATGTGGCGCCTCGGTGACCGCCCCGCGGGCCGGGCCGCGGGCGGAGTTGCCGCGCTGACGGGGCGCCCAGGCGTCCCCGCCAGCGTGGCATGTGGGAACCTGGACTTAGGTCACGTTAACCGTGGCCACCATCGGATGGTAAGCACAATGATAGGCGTATTCCCCGGGCGTATCGAACGTGTGGCTGAATGTGCCGCCATTGTCGATCCGCCCGGAGTCGAACGCGCCATCAGCGGCGGTGGCGGTGTGGGGCGCGACGTCCTCATTCGTCCAGACAACGGTCGTGCCAGTTGGGATGTCGAGTTCGGTTGGGCCGAAGGCGAAATCGACGATAGTGACTGCCTCGGCCGCCGCGGTCGTGTCAGTGCTAGCCTCGCTGGCGCAACTCGACGGCAGCGTCCCCAGCCCGGCCAGCGAAATCGGGCCAGCCTCCGGGTCGATGCGCAGCAGCGCGCCAAGGCCCTTGGCGGCATCTGGCCCCCAGGCGGGGTAGGTCATGTAGAGCATGCCATCCGGGCCGAACTCCAGCCCAACCGGGTAATTGATGTCGGTGACGACGGCCTCGTGGCTGTCCGGGCCGGTCTGGCGGACGATGCGCCCGCTATCTGGCGTGAGGAAAGGCGGCTCGTCGGTGTTCCTGGTCGCCATCTCCGCGCCATACAGGATGCCATCGGGGCTCATGGTCAGCCCGGTCATCGCCGTCAGGCCGGTCCAGACCGCCTCAACCGTGCCATCGCTCGCGGCATGAACCACGTTCGCCAGACCGTCAGGGTAGGGGATCACGGTTTCATGCCCAACATAGGCGCCGCCCTGCCCATCGAGCGCCAGCCCGGTGGGAACCATGTGGCCTTCAGAGAGATCGGCGGCCAGGTCGATTTCGCCTTCGGGGGTGACTGTGACGACGAGGCCGCCCACCGCCTCGGTGAGCCAGAGCTTGCCGTCGCCGGATTCAAGGTCAAAGAGCGAGCCATCCCACGACATGTCGGGCGGGATGAACGCGGGCGGGTTGGCGCGGAACCAGGCCGAGAGATCGGCGATCAGTTCCGTCGAGCCATCGTCCGCGACGCGATAAATCCCGTTCTGTACGCCCGAAGATGCCATTTCAATGGCGCCGCTGCCGAGGACGTACAGCTCGTCATTCAGCATGGCGACGTCCATCGCGCCCCAGATCCAGCCGACGTCCGCCCAGTGGGCGGACGGCAGCCCTTCCGCGACAGGGACCAGACATCCGTTCTCGACGCTGACGACGCTGGAGGTGGGGCCGCCCAGGAAGCCGTTCGGCGTGCCGTCGTCGAGCGTGCCGGCGGTGTCGCCGCCGGTCCCCGCCATGGCCAGATAGAGCGTGCCGTCGTCGTCCCAGGTAAAGCCCCGGGGATTGGTCAACCCGCTGGCGACGACTTCTACGCCAGACGGGAGGCTGGCAGCAGATAAGGCTGCTTCCTGGGTCGCCGCGGGCGCAGGGCGGGCAAGCAACCCCGCGGCAACGAACGAGAAAAGTAGAGCGGATCTGCCGAGCGATTGGTGCAACGGGCTCTCCTTCCAGAACTGAAAACCATGTTTCCCGTCGTGCACCCGGGTGTAGAAAACACGCGGGCGTCTGGAAACAGAGCCATCATGCCGCCGGAACGCGGCGCGGTCGTCTGACAGCGGGCAGAACGTGGCTGGCAGATTTCATGAGGCGCGCTCAATCCCGAACCTCTGTCATGTGGCAGAGGTTCGAGTGCATGCGTAGCAATTCTCGGTTTGAGACTCGCCCCAGGGGATGCCTGGCATCCCCTGGGGCGGCGATCGCCTGGGGTAAGAGCCCCGGTTGGCTGTAAGCCACCAGCGACGGTCACCCTACACGGTTAGCTGAGCATCGCCACCTGAATCGCCGAGCTGGCATCCATGCTTTCGCAACTCGACGGCAAGGTGCCGATGCCTGCCAGCGAGATCGGTCCTGCTTCGGGATCGATGCGCAAGAGCGCGCCGAGCCCTTCGCCGGCGTCCGGCCCCCAAGCGGGGTAGGTCAGATAGAGCATGCCGTCTCCGCCGACCTCAAGGCCGACTGGGTACGGGATGTCCGTGACGATGGCCTCGTGGCTGTCTGGCCCGGTCATGCGCACGATGCGGCCGCTATTTGGCGTCAGGAACGGCTCTTCTTCGGTGTTATTGGTCGCCATTTCCGCCGCGTAGAGGGTGCCATCGGGGCTCATGGTCAGGCCGGTCATCGCCGTCAGGCCGGTCCAGTACTCGGAAACCGTTCCGTCCGCGGCCACGTGCAGCACGTTGGCCGCGCCTTCCGGATAGGGAACGACCGTCTCATGGCCGACGAATGCGCCGCCTTCGCCGTCGAGCGCCAGACCGTCCGGGACCATGTGATCCTCTGACAAATCGGCCACCAGGGTGATCTCGCCGTCCGGTGTCACGGTCATGAGCCGGCCGCCGACCGCCTCGGTCAACCACAGTTTGTCTTCGCCTGCCTCGATCTCGAAGAGCGAGCCATCCTGACCGTAGTCAGGCGGGATGAACTCGGGGGGATTGGCGCGAAACCAGGCGGAGAGATCGGCCACCAATTCGGTCGAACCGTCTTCCATGACGCGATAGACGCCATTGGGATCGTCGGGGAATCCGGCCTCGACGCCACCGCCGCCGGACAGGACATAGAGTTGGTCGCCCAGAATCGCCACATCATTGGCGCCCCATATCCACCCGACGTCCCGCCACAGACCGGAGGGAAGCTCTTCGGCAACCGGCGTCGCGCAGCCATCGGCGATCGATGCCACGCTCGAGGTGTAGCCGCCAAAGAACCCATCGGGCGTGCCATCGTCGAGCTTGCCCTCGAGATCGCCGCCGGTGCCGGCGAGAGCCAGGTAGAGCGTGCCATCCGCGCCCCACGTGAAGCCTCGAGGATTGGTCAGGCCACTGGCGACGACCTCAACCCCTTCGGGCAAATCGGCCGCTGATTCCTGTGTTGCCGCGGGTGCTGGCAGGAAGAGCCCGAGCGTGGCCAGGAGTGCGATGAATGTAAAGCGTCGTTTTGCCTGGTGCACGGAGAACTCCTTTCCGGGTGAACGACGGACCTGACTTGATGGGCGAGTCCCCGGGCGGCTGGCGCCGCTACGCGGTTGGCGTGGTCACCCCATCCTCCACTGGGGTGATGGTCAGAACGTAGATCTCCATGGGACTGGCGCCTCGGTTGAAGTTATTCCGCGTTAGAGCAAACAACTGCGCCGGGTCGACGCTCATGAGCAGGAAGTCGAGGGCGTTCGCCGGATCCGGATACTGAGTTCCCGGCTGAATCGTCGCGCGGCCAAGCTCGACGGCGAACGGCGACGAGAGGACCGGCGTTTCGTGGCGAGCGATGAGACGCTGGTTGACCCCCGCGGCCGGCTGCGTAACGACATCAGCGGCAGGGAGAAGCTCAATGGTGATCGCGGGCCCGTCACCGGAATTCCGAACCGTAGCCGACCCTCCGGCAGGGAGGACGAGCGCCTGCCCGGCAGCAAGCGCTGCCTCCTCTCCGGCCGTCAGAGGAGACAGGTTTTCGGCGATGCCGTCCCCCGCGTCGGAAACCGCGAACGGCGCTGATCCTTCTCCTGGGACGACGGTGACGCTGCCACTTTCGATCCAGACGATGGCCGGTCCTTCAGCGGCGCTAAGTGCCTGCTCCGCCCCGGAGTCATAGACCGCGCGGACGAAGCCGATCAGCCCGAGGTCATTCGATGCGAGGTCCGTTTCACTGATGCGCAAAATGGGCTGGGTTCCCTCTGTTGGTCCGGTTGCCGGTGTTGCTTCCTGACCACGGGCGTCAAGGACTGACAGCGAGGCGTTCAGCAGGAGAACGAGCATCAGCGAGAGCAGGGCGCGCGGCATGGTGGCGGACTCCTTTCATGCTCGTGGCACGAACGGCACGGCTTCCGCGTGGCGATGTTCATCCAGAATGCAGTATTTCAACGCTAGATACATCCGTATATTCTACTGAGTTCTCACGACTGTTCGGACGGCAATGCATCCGTAGAAGACGCAACTGGCCCCTTGCGCGGTGACAGAACTGCCATTGGCCAGCCAAGTCTCGAATGAGGCCATGCCGTAAGATCACCGATATTGAAGTAGCACGGGATCGGAGGACATCTCCTGGTGAATGCATCGAGTCGGCCGCTTTTGGCGATCACGCTCGGCGATCCGGCCGGGATTGGGCCTGAGGTTGTCCTCAAGGCGCTCGCCCATCCAGAGGTGTACAAGGCGTGCCGCCCGCTCGTCATCGGCGACAGGCGTATTCTGGAACGCGCGGCCGGCTGGCTTGGCCTCGATCTCGACTTCGATGCTGTCACCGAGCCTGCAACCGGCGTCTACACCCCCGCCCGCGTCACGCTGCTTGACCTGCAGAATGCCTCGCCCGAGGATTGCCCTGTTGGCGTGGAATCCGCCGCGGCGGGCGCGGCCGCCGTTGACTATGTCTTCCGCGCCTGCGACCTGGCCGTGGCCGGTGAGGTCGATGCCATCGTCACCGCGCCGCTCAACAAGGCGGCCATGAACCTGGCCGGCTACAACTACGCCGGGCACACCGAATTGCTGACGGAGCGCACCGGGGCAGAGAAGGTCAGCATGCTCCTCGTCGGGCCGAACCTGCGCATCGTCCACGTCAGCACGCATGTGGCGCTTGCCGAGGCGATCGCGCGCGTCACGTCTAAGCGCGTCGATGAGGTCATCCAGCTCGCGCACGACGCCTGCCTCGCGCTGGGCATTGACCGTCCGCGCATCGCCGTGGCTGGCCTCAATCCGCACGCCAGCGAAGGCGGGCTTTTCGGTGACCAGGAAGCGACGAGCATCATCCCGGCGAGCAGGCCGAG
>CAYSXO010000036.1:0-7954 GCA_964434995.1 uncultured Sphaerobacteraceae bacterium | reverse complement strand
AATCGAGGCCGCGCGCGCGAGAGGCCTCGACGTCAGCGATCCGCAACCGCCCGATACGGTTTTTCTACGCGCCACGAAGGGACATTACGACATCGTCGTCGCCCAGTACCACGATCAGGGCCACATCCCGATGAAGCTCCTGGCATTTGATTCGGGCGTCAACGTGAGTTACGGCCTTCCCGTCATTCGCACTTCGGTCGATCACGGCACGGCCTTCGACATCGCGGGCAAGGGAGTCGCCAGCGAATCGAGTCTGCTGGCCGCGATCGATGTGGCGGTGCAGATGGCGCGCGCCCGGTCCGCCGGCCACGCGCTCGCGGCGGGGTAAGGGCCGATGCCGCAACTCGCCATCATCGCCGACGACCTGACCGGCGCCGCGGACAGTAGCGCCGCATTTGCCAACGCCGGGTACTCGACGGTGATTCCCCTGTTCGACAATCCCGCGCCACCCGCTGATGTTGTGGTGCTCACCACTGAAAGCCGGGATATGGAGGCGAGCGCGGCGGCCCGGGTCACCCGCGAGGCCGTCATTCGCCTGGTCTCCACGCCGGGTGAGCGAGGGCCGCGCTGGATCTACAAGAAGATCGATTCCGCCCTGCGGGGCCATCCGCGCGACGAGTTGCTGGCGGCCATGGAGGCAGCCGGGGCCATGCGCGCCATCGTCGCACCGGCGCTTCCCGCCGAGGGACGCGCGACCATCGGCGGACGCCAGTATGTCGACGGCGTTCCGCTGGAGGAAAGCCATTCTGGCCGGCCTGGCGCGGTTTCCGATCTGCGCCGTGTCTTCGCCAACGATCGGGGTCTGCCGGTGCAGCATCTCGATCTGGCAGCGATCCGCGGATCTCCAGCCGAGATGCAAAATCTGCTTGAGAGCGACGTCCCCGGTATTGTCATTGCCGACGCGGAGACCGATGACGACCTGACGGCGCTCGCCCAGGCCGTCAGCGCATGCCGCCCGTGCGTGCTCTGTGGCGCGGCAGGGTTCGCCAGCGCCCTCGCCCGGACACTGCCGTTGACCGCTTCCGTGTCGCGCCCGGCCGCGGCGCGAAACGCGGGCGGACCCATTCTGGTGGTTGCCGGCAGCAAGCATGAGGCGACCCGCCGGCAACTGGCGGCGCTGGCGCGCGCGGGCATTCCCAGCGATCCGATCACGCAACACATGATCGATGACCCGATGTCATCCGTCGCGGAGGTGGTGAGCGATGTTGCGGCGATGCTGGCCCGGGACGCCGCTGCCGCGGTGACCACGGTTGGCCTCGCGCCCTCCTCCAGCGACGAGCGGGTCGTCGCGGCCCGGTTAGCCGAGGTTGTTGCCACGCCCGCAATCGTTGGGCAGATCGGCGGGTTGGTCCTCACCGGCGGCGACGTCGCCGCTGCCGTCTGTAAAGCCCTCGGCGCTACGGCGATCTGGCTGGGAGGGGAAATCTATGCTGGGCAGCCGTGGGGGCTGCTCGAAGGTGGGCTGCTGCCGGGTCTGCCGGTGGCGACCAAGGCCGGCAGCTTTGGCGGCGAGAACGCGTTCATCCGGTGCATCGAGTACTTGCAGAGTGCCCTCGCTCCCGGCCGCTCGAGCGCCATCACTCCCGGCGCCTCGAACGCCCTCACCCCCGGCCCCTCTCCCCGTGGGCTCTGACAGGGGGAGGTATTGGCACATTCTGCGCCGTTGCCGCGACGAACCCTCACCCCACCCCCGCTCCCAGGGCGATGGGCGAGGGGCGTGTGCCCGCCGCGATCGCGGCGGGCCCGGCAGACCTCCCCCTCTCAGCCAGCGCACTGGGAGAGGGGCCGGGGGTGAGGGCGTACAGTTGGCCCGCTCCATCGCCCTCGCGCGGAGTCCAGCCGATCGAGGTAGAACGCCATGCCGTCGTCGTAGAGCGCGGCGTGCTCGGGGCGTGGTTCGATAATGCCGTCGGGGCGCGTCCAGGCTGCATTGTCGACGGGTCGGCCCGCGGCCGAGAGGACGGCCAGGGCCGCGCCTCGAGCGCCGGCTTCCGGTTGCCGCGCCATGACCAGCGGCCGTTGCAGAACGTCGGCCAGAATCTGCCGCCAGCCGGTCGAGCGCACGCCGCCGCCGCTCAGGAAGACGCGATCCTCGCCCCCGAGTCCCGCGCTCTCCAGGCAGTGGCGCACCGCATAAGCGATTCCTTCGCAGACGGCGCGCACGATGTCCGCCCGGGTGGACTCCAGACTGACGCCAATGAGCTGGCCGCGGGCGGAGGGATCCACGAACGGGGCGCGCTCGCCCGCTGGCGCGAAGAATGGCAGCACAAGGAGGCCACCAGCGCCCGGCGCGGTGGCCTCGAGGAGATCATCGATCTCCTCGAGGCGCGAGCCGGTGATCGCGAGCGCCCATTCGAGAGAGGGGGTGCCGACCATCGCCGGCATCACGCGCACCCAGCGATCCGGCTCGGGCATGCAGAGGAGCATCCCGGCTGGCGGGTCCGCCGCCTCGGCCCTATCGACCAGGACGGCGCACCCGAGCGTGGTGCCGAGGATGACCAACCCCTCTCCCGGATGCCGCACACCTGCCCCGATCATCGTCGCGCAGAGGTCGAAGGGACCGGTATGGACTGGCGTGCCCTCGGGGAGCCCAGTCAGCGCCGCGCCCGTCACCGAGAGCCCGCGTGCCGGCGCGGGCGAGGGATCGACCGGGGCCAGCAGATGGCGCCACGCCGATACGCCGTAGAGGTCGAGAAGCTCGTCATCGTAGCGCCGCGCGGCCGTGTCAAAGAAGGGGAGCGAGGCGTCCGAGGCGTCGGTGACGCGCGCGCCGGTCAGGCGTTGCTGGATGGCATCCTTGCAGTAGCCGGCGGTCGTCGCGGCGCGCAGCGACTCAGGCTCTTCGTCCTGCAAGAATGCCAGCAGCGGAGCGGCCGCGCCCGGGAAGAGCATGTTTCCCGAGCGGCGGAAGGCCTCTTCGGCCACGCCGGACGCCATCCATCGCGTCACGATGCCCGACGCTCGTGCGTCCGACCAGAGGATTGGCGGCCGCACTTGCCGCCCTTCCGCATCGAGGAGCCACAGCCCGTCGCCCTGGGCGGTGATGCCGAGCACCTCAACTGGCTCCCCGGCGCTGACCTCGCGGATCACCGCGCCCACGGCGGCGATGATCTCCTCCAGGTCCTGCTCGTTGTGGCCTGGCGCTGGGGTCAGGGTCCGCGTTGGCCGCGCGGCCACGCGCAGCACATCGCCATCCTCGCCAAAAGCCACGGCCTTGACGACCGAGGTTCCGGCATCGACACCGACGATCACGCCCGGACCTCCCCTACCTGCCTATTCGCCAGCGATCGCATCGGGATTGGCCACATGGAGGAGCGGCTCGCCCCGCAGATAGCGCCCAACTTCGGCCGCGGCGATCGTGGCGGCGCGCTCCGCCGTTTCCCGGCTGGCCCCGGCCAGATGAGGCGAGAGGACCAGATTCGGCGTGGTGTAGACCCGCGAGCCAGGGGGAGGCGGCTCGGGGTCAAAGACATCGAGCGCTGCGGCTCGGATCTTCCCCGCCTCTAGCGCATCGCAGAGCGCATCCTGCTCGAGCAGTCCGCCTCGCGCGGCGTTGACCATCACCGCGCCATCCGGCAACCGCGCGATCGCCTCACGGCCGATCAGGTGGCGCGTCTCCGGCGTCAGGCGGGCATGCAGGCTGAGGATCTGGGCGCGGGGGAGAAGCTCGTCGAACGGAACGAGGGTGGCGCCCGCCTCGGCCACCTTTTCCGGATCGACGTACGGGTCCGCCACGAGCACCTCGGCCCCGAACGCGCTGAGGATACGCGCGACCCGGCTGCCGACCGCGCCGAACCCGACGAGGCCAGCCGTTTTCCCTTCCAGCTCGGTTCCCGCTACGTCATAGGCGTAGAAGTCGCCACGCCAGATGCCATTGGCCAGGTCGCGGCTCCCGTCGACGATGTGCCGCATCGCGGCCAGCAACAAGCCGATGGTGTACTCGGCAGTGGCGGCGGCGTTGCGGGCCGGCGAGTAGCAGACCGGGATGCCCTGCTCGGTAGCCGCCTCAAGATTGACGTTGACCGGCCCGCCCCGACAGACGACGATCAGGCGCAGCGCTGGCGAGGCTTCGATCACGCGCCGGGTGAATGGCGCCATCTCGGTGACGACCACCTCGATGCCGTCCAGCACCGAGAGGATCTTGTCCTCTGTGCCCGCGGCTTCCTTCACCTCGGCCACTGGCCCGAAGGGATCGACGGGCCAGGCGAATTCGATCTCGCGGAGGTCCAGAAGTTGATCTCCGGCCTCGGCGGCGAGCGCATCGCGTAGCAAACTGTTGAGCACGAACTGGTCGCCAGCCAGCAACGTTGGCACGCGCTGGCTCGCTAGTTCATTGCCGGACCGCTCTCCCATTCCAGACGTTCTCCCGTTGCGCTATTGAACAGGTGCGTGCGAGCTGGATCGAGGCGCAGGCCGACGGCCTCACCCGGATCGGCGCGCAGATCGTGATGCGTCTCGACGACGATTCGCTGGTCGACGCCTGGCAACGCCAGGGTCAGACGGCCAACCTCCTGCAGCGGCTCGAAGGCGAAAACGGTCGCCCGCAAGACGCCCTCGGCATCTGGCCGTTCCAGGCCGATATCCTGCGGCCGCGTGCCCAGGGTTACTTCGCGCTTGCCGCGGCCATTGAGCTGGCCCGGCAACACGATGCTCGCCGCGTCCGACAGACGGACCTCGATCCGCCCATCGTCCAAGGGCCTCAGGATGCCGGGCAAAAGGTTCATACGCGGCTCGCCCACGAAATCGGCGACGAACAGGTTTGCCGGACGATCGTAGACCTCGTCCGCCGTGCCCACCTGCTGCAGTGTGCCATCGTTCATCACCGCGATGCGGTCTGCCAGGGAGAGCGCCTCGTGCTGATCGTGAGTCACGAGGACCGTGGTGTACCCGGTCTCCCGTTGCAGGCGTTTCAGTTCGCGCCGGGTGGCATCGCGCTCGGCGGCGTCGAGGTGAGAGAGCGGTTCGTCCAGCAGCAGCACTGATGGTTTGCGCACGATCGCGCGAGCCAGGCTCACGGCCTGCTTCTGGCCGCTGGAGAGGCCGCCCGGCTTGCGACCGAGCAAGGGGGTGATGCCCAGGCGCTCCGCCACTTCGCGCGCCCGTTGCGTGGCGTTCGCCTCGCGGCGCGCGCGCATGCCAAAGGTGATGTTCTCCTCGACGGTGAGCGGCGGGAAGAGGGCGTAGTTCTCGAAGGCGACGGCGACGTCCCGCTCGTGTGGCGGCAGGGCGACAATCGAGCGGCCATCGACGCGTATGTCGCCGCTGGTCGGCTCTTCCAGGCCGGCGATCATACGCAGGGTCGTCGATTTTCCGCAGCCGGAGGGCCCGAGCAGGCCCAGTAGCTCGCCGTCTGCCACGCGCAGGTCAATGCCGGCCACGGCATGCACCGGCGCCTTGCCGCGCTGCAAGAACGTCTTGGTCAGCCGGTTGAGCGTCATTCCGCGTGCGTCGCCGGCTCCCTGTATGTCAGCCATGGAGAGCCCTTACCCATGGAGTAGGTTGCGGCCAGGGGTGAGGGACGTTTCGGCGGTAAGGGTTCATGCTCACCTCGAAACACCCGCCGCGTCTCGAACCGCGGTCATTGCTTGCATGTCGAGCGGTATGCGCAATCCGGACTCCTGCTCGAAGAGCAGCACGCGATCGGGTGGCGCGGAGATCGTCGCCAGCGCATCGGGCGCGATGTCCTCGTGCGGCGTCACCACCGCCACGCGCTGCCTGCCGATCTGCAGTGTCACCTCCCGTTGCCGCCCCAGTGGTTCGACAACGTAGACCCGGCCATGCAGCACGTGCATCCCGTCCCGTTCCCCCAGCACCAGATCGCGCGGGCGCAGGCCAAGCTCGACCGGCGTGCCGCGTGGCAGATCGACCGAGCCGATAGGCAGGCGCACCGATCCGTCTTCGCAAACGACGTTCGCACCTTGCTCGCCATGTTCGATGACGCCCGGCAGCAGGTTGATCCGCGGCTGCCCGAAGGCCTGGGCGACGAAGATGTCGGCCGGGCGATGCCAGAGCTCCTCCCGCGTGCCAACCTGAACCAGCTTCCCTTCGCGCAGGACGGCGATCCGATCCCCGAGCGCCAGCGCCTCGAGGTAATCATGCGTCACGTAGAGGCTGGTGGTGTGTTGCAACTCGCCCAGCGACTTTAGCTCGGCGCGCATAGCCGCCCGCAGCTTGGCATCGAGGTGGGAGAGCGGTTCGTCCAGCAGAAGGACATCGGCTGGCCGCACCAGAACGCGGGCCAGGGCCACGCGCTGCCGCTGGCCGCCGGAAAGCTCTCCTGGCAGGCGCTCCAGCAGGTGCCCGATGCCGAGTGTCGCGGTCACGCGCTCGATGAGCGCCTTTGCCTTCGCTG
Source organism: uncultured Sphaerobacteraceae bacterium (assembly GCA_964434995.1). Lineage (GTDB taxonomy): Bacteria > Chloroflexota > Chloroflexia > Thermomicrobiales > UBA6265 > JACCXM01. Next base: position 1,602 of record CAYSXO010000036.1, on the reverse strand, counting down.
GCGGTACGTGGTAGCGCTTCGAGCGGAGCGGAAAGGCGATATTGTCGTAGACGGACTCCTGCGGATAGAGCGCGTAGTTCTCGAAGGCCATCGCCACCCGGCGCGCGTTCGGCTCGACGTCGGTGACATCGCGGCCTCCAATGAGCACGCGGCCGGCGGTCGGCGTCTCCAACCCCGCCACGCACTTCAGCGTCGTCGTCTTGCCCGCGCCCGAGGGACCGAGCAGAACGAAAAACTCGCCGTCGTTCACCGACAGGTCGAGCCCGTCGAGCGCCACCAGCCGGCCGTACGTCTTGCGAATCCCCAGCAGCTCGAGCGTCGCCACCGGCTATCCCTTCACCGCGCCGAAAGTCAGGCCGCGTACGAGATAGCGCTGAATGGAGAGCGCCAGCAGCAGGGGCGGGATCAGCGCGATAAGCGCCGCGGCGGCGGTCAGGTTGTAGCGGGGCGTGGCGCCGCCCATGAACGAGAGCGCGCCAACGGTGACCGTTTGCGCGTTGCTGCCGGTCAGGACGAAGGGGAAAATGAATGAGTTCCAGGCAAAGATGAAGGCCAGCAGCGCGGCCGCGGCCATCCCCGGCTTCACCAGCGGCAGCGCCACCTTGATGAAGGCTTGCGGGCGCGAGTAGCCGTCGAGCAGGGCAGACTGCTCCAGCTCTGGTGTCAGATCCTGGAAGTAGGAGCGCAGGATCCAGACGATCAGCGGGAGCGTGATCAACTGGTAGACCCAGATCAACCCGAGGTGCGAATCGAAAAGGCCGAGCCGCTGATAGATGACATAGATTGGAATGATCACCATCAGCTCCGGCGCGAAGCGGAACGAGAGCAGCGTGAAGAGGAGGCTCTCGCCGCCCTTGAACTGGTAGCGCGCGAAGGCGTAGGCGGCAGGCACGCCAACCAGCAGCGAGATCAGTACCGCGCCGAATGAAACGATCAGGCTGTTGAGGAAGAACCGAACGAACGGCACGCTGCCGCTCGAGTCGAGACCGAGCACGGAACGGTAGGCATCGAGCGTCGGCGTGAACTGGAAATAGGTCGTGAAGAGCTGATCCTGTGACTTCAGAGAAAGGAGGAGCATCCAGGCAAGCGGAAAGAGCGCGAACAGGAAATAGGCGATCGTGACGACGTCGAGCGCGACGCTGCCGACGCGCCAGCGGCGTTGTGCCGGAGCGTCTTCCGCGACCTCGCTGATGGCCGGTTGCACCGCGTCTACCGCCATTTACACACCCGCCGCGCGCGCCTGCGCCTTGCCCAGGACCTTGATCAGCCCGAAGGTCGCCACATAGACGACCGCCCAGAGGATCAGCATGTAGGTCTGCCCGAGCGAGAAGTTGGAGAAAGGGATGGCGTCCTGATACGCCTGCACCTGCAGCGCCATGGTGGCGTCGCCGGGACCGCCGCCGGTCAGGGCAAAGATCACGTCGAACACTTTCAGCGAATCCATGAAGCGAAAGATGACCGCCACCAGGATGTAGGGCCAGAGCATGGGCAAGGTGAGATTGCGGAAGGTGAACCAGAACCCGGCGCCCTCGACCGACGCCGCCTCGAACGGCGCCCGCGGCAGGGAGCGCAGCCCCGCCAGGACCAGCAGCGCGACGCCCG